>CAZRQQ010000008.1:0-30822 GCA_964602465.1 uncultured Candidatus Saccharibacteria bacterium | reverse complement strand
TTGTCTTCAAACGAACACTCCGACGATGTCGGAGGTTTTTGGATAAAATAAAAAAACCTCATAGATAACTATGAGGTTTTAGAATTACGTTTGATGTAAGGAATCATTGCATCTGAATTCCAGCAACAATCACTTTGATTTCTCTTTGCGGTATTCCACCTTGCCAGTGCAGAATAGGATCTTTTTGTTCTGTTATACGTATAGGACACCGGTACCAACGAAATTCTTTGCCACCAGTTGTTGTTATCGTAAGAGTAGTTACAATATCTTGTTCTCTGACGAGTAAACAGCGCACATCGTCCTTCTTCCCAAAAGAGAAATCTCTCATGTGTGAATACCCTTCGGCATCAACAGAATTCTGAAAAAGGCTTATGTATCTACTTGTAGTAGGAAGGCCCAACTGAGTCCCATATATTCCACCGTCACGCAATTGAGTTCCAGCAAGCTTAGTGGTATCCAAATGCACAGACATTACCATCCACGTACGAAAACCTTCATGGCTCCAATCCGTCTCTTTTGCGTTTTTTCGCAAAAAATCAACAATCAGAGAAGTTGAGTCAATAGGCCCATAAAGTATCGGCGTAACACTTTCGATCTGAGTAGTATCCTTGCCAGCTTCAGTATTTTTAGTTGAGTCAACAATAGTAGAATCTACCGATGTACGCTTTTCGATTTGAATTCTGTTTTCACTAAATTCTGCCTTTTTGCAGGATAGTAAAATAACGATTCCAATACCAATTAAAAGGAGCTTTTTCATAACTGTATTTTTAGTTTAATTTGTATAAACTATATCATATATACATTTATATGTCAAATCATACCCTCCTCCAGTTTAACTTTCCATCATCTTTTTTTGAAAAATAATTTGCCTTAGTATTTCTATACTTTTGAGGTACTTATATTAGTAATCACCTCTTTATGAAAAAGTATCAAATCGTTGCTTTTTGCCTTGTAGTACTCGCCACATTTTCATTTGTTACTATGCACGCTTCAGCGCTCGGCATCACACTCCCCGGCGTCGGCTCCATAAATATCGGAGGGTCGAGTGGGGGTTCTGGCTCATCAGGTGGAGGATCGTCTTCTGGTGGATCATCTGGTTCGTCGATCGGTAACACCGTAAACTCCTTACTCAACAGCGTAGTGGGTTCAAGTGGTCAAACATCAGGCGATGTAGGTGCGGTCGTGACTCAGATATTGAATCCGACTGATCCCTCTTCTCCATTACATCCTTCCCATCACGATGACGACTCGCACCACGAGTATTCGTCATTTCTCTCTGACACAGTGAGTACGATCATCCCAGGAGGGCTGACGCTTGGGTACACAGACACTCTGAAATGGACCACTGACAATCCGGTTATCAAAGCGAGTATTTCTGATGAACTCGGGTCTGAACACAGCCTTCTTCTTGATATCAGTCAAGGCGCAACATCGGGAGAAGCTTTGGCAAATCTGACGAAGCCTTCAGACTGGTCATCATTTGATACGCTTGGTATTTGGGTGCTCCCCGATAGCAGCGTGAAGCGTGACGAGCTTAAGCTCAAGCTATCGTCTGATCCAAGTGGAGACAATGATGTTATTCTTGTCTCACTCCCCGAACTCGCACCGGACGTGTGGCAGTACGTACAAATCGATTTGAAAAAACTTGATCAAAAAATACTGCGTTCCGTACGTTGCTATGGATTTGTGGTACAGACAAAGACACGACACATCATACATAGCTATCCGTTTCAACTCGGACCGGACATACTGCACCATTTCAGAATTGTGGAAGAATCCAAAAAGAAAACTTCTGACGGCATTCGCACAGTCGCTCACATTATTGCCGAAGATCGATTTGGCAACAAACTCACCAAAGAGCTCTACGATGGTACCAGAAAACTTATATTTTCGTCTGACTCCGCACCCGACCCAAGAAACAGTTCCGTGAATGCTTCCATTGTCGTTGCCGAACAAAAACTCGGTACGACTATTCCGCTCAAATTTGTCGATGGAATATCCGAATCATTTCCTATCGTCAGCAGAGCACTTCCTGTAGTAGCGACACTATCCGTAAGTGACGGAAGCATATCATCTTCTGATGGTGATCTGTCACTCGGCCTCAGTCTTGGCGGCGCAAATCAGTCATTACTATCAATATCTGATGCGCGTAATTCAATACTCGATGTGGTTCCACTTTCAGGAACAGTCGGCATACCTGAGACAATAACTGTCACCGCGTACAACACATTCGGTTCACCACAAACGACCGGCGGAGATACCGTGATCGCAACAGTTACTGGTGCAAACAATCGTACTGTCCCGCTCATCGATCTCGGCATCGGTATTTACCAAGGCGTATATACCCCTTCATCTACCGGAACAGATATGATCACTGCTAGACTCAACGGTCAGATTGTAGGGCAAGATACCGACGGTACAAACAACGGCACGATGCAGCTCACTGTCAAAACAACTGTTTCTGGCGGTGGTAGTACTGGAAGCGGCATTTCACAAGGAGGAGGTGGGGGCAGCAAAAAAGCAGTTACGTCTCCGACAATTCTCGAAAGTGGAAAAACATGTACTCCTTATCTCACGAAATACATTCATTACGGTAGTCCGAACGATCCGCTCGAAGTACAAAAACTGCAAGCATTTCTAAAGCGATACGACTTTGGCAAAAATGTCTCGATCACCGGCATCTATGATATGAAAAGTATGGAGGCAGTCAAAGAATTTCAGAGACAACACCTCACGAGTGTACTCTCTCCGTGGAGATCTGCACAACCGACCGGCTACGTGTATATCCTGACACTAAGGCAGATCAATATTCTCGAATGCATGCGCGAAGCTGGCACGACCAACGAAGCGTGGGCTTCGGAGGTTGTCACCGCAAAGGCACCGTACTGTCCGTACTTCAAAGCAACGGCAACCAAGGGTGCAAAGGGTGACGAGATCGCGAAAGCACAGCAGTTTCTCAAAGACATGAAGCTTCTCGATCCAAAGGCACCACTTGGAACCTATGGCACAATGACATGGAAGGCAATTTGGGAATTCCAAACAACACATTTGAAGGGCGTCAGCAATCCGACTGGCAACTGGGGGCCACTCACCGTTAAGGAAGCAAATAAAACGGTCGGATGCGCAGGAAATTAGGCACAATTCGAACATGGTATACCCTTCATAAAGTCCTTCTTGCAAAGGTCGGTGTAGTCATGCTTCTCTTTTACTGGATGATGAGCAGCTACGCGAGTAGTCCTATGGGTAGTGTAGATGATCCTCAGGTTGCCGAATCAGTGCCACAGACAGCACTACCCGAACAAGAAATGGAAAGTTGGGTGTTGAGTGTAGTAACAGAAGCAGTACAGAAAGTTCCAATACCTGCTCCCAAACAAACAACGATCATACAGACCATTGCGACACCGGTCATGCAACCATCGGTGGTGAACAATTATTATCCTACCACCTATCGAGAGTCACGAGTATCAGTCCCTGTATCAACGACTACCTCAGTATCGCTCGACACATCAGTTGCTGGTGACCTTTCGATTGATGGCATACTTCATATAAGTGGTGGACTTGATCTCGCAGCCGGACTGCTTTCGGCAAATAGTCTAGATTTTGCGCTTCCATCCATATCAGATACATTGGTTGGGGTAAACGACACAGCTACACTACTTAACAAAACACTTTCAGCAACATCCAACACGATCACTGATCTGACGAGCGCAAACTTTGTTTCATCAAACCTTTCGCAATGGACTGATGATATCGGCATACTCGCAAATGACACAGTCGGCACACTCACCAACAAAACGATCTCCGGTGTCGACAACATTCTCAGCAACATTCCCAATGATGCAACCTCTGCGACCGCAGCAAATATTGCCGATAGTATCATTACCCGTGACGGAAATGGTGATTTTGCTGCTGGCATCATCACTGCAAATCTCATAGGTACTGCAACCCACGCAGCGAGCGCGACGACAGCAATTCTTGCAGATACTGCAACTATCGCCGATAGCGTGATTGATGGACTCTACTCAACAGAAAATTACGTAAACCCAGACTGGCTTACATCAATCGATGGAGCAAAACTTACCGGAACTATTACTGCAAATGCACTAGATTCAGGTACGTATGCGATAGACATCATTGGTAATGCAGCGACTGCGACTCTTGCCGACACTGCAACACTCGCAGATAGCGTACTCAATGGTGTCTATACAAACGGCTCGTATGCAAATCCGAGTTGGATCACTGGACTTGCGTGGAGTAAGTTAAGTTCTCTTCCCACCACACTTGCAGGATTTGGTATCACTGACGCGTACCCGATCAGTGGCAACCCCTCAGGATTCCTTACCTCTGCATCATCGCTTGCATGGAATAAACTCACTGGAATTCCTACAACGCTTGCAGGATATGGCATCACTGATTCGATTGCACTAACGACACAAACCTATGCAAACCCGAGCTGGATCACTTCACTTGCTGGATCCAAGCTCACTGGTACTGTGACTGCAACTGCGATCGCATCCGGCAGTTATGCGATTGATGTCACTGGTAATGCCGGAACGGTGACCAATGGTCTATATTCAACAGGCAATTATACCAATCCTTCATGGCTTACTTCCGTTGATGGATCCAAACTCACCGGCACGATCACTGCCAACGCACTTGCTGCCGGCAGCTATGCAGTCGATATTGCAGGCAACGCTGCGACTGTGACGAATGGCGTATATTCAAATGGAAGTTATAACAATCCCTCATGGCTTACGTCGCTTGCCGGTTCGAAACTCACAGGCACGGTCACTGCAAATGCAATTACAAGCGGCACGTATTCTATTGATGTGTCAGGAAATGCTGCAACGGTGACAAATGGTATTTATACAAGTGGTACGTATAGTAATCCTTCTTGGATTACATCGCTCGCAGGAACAAAGCTGACAGGTACCGTGACTGCGACTGCAATTACTGCCGGAAGTTATACGATCGATATTGTTGGTAATGCATCGACGGTCACCAATGGCGTGTACACAAACGGAAGTTATAGCAATCCTTCTTGGATTACCGGACTCGATGGAAGCAAGCTCTCTGGCACCATCACTGCAAATGCAATAGCTGCAGGTACCTATGCGATCGGTATCAGTGGAAACGCTGGTACAGTAACGAATGGTGTGTATACAAATGGCTCGTATGCAAATCCATCGTGGCTCACCTCTCTCGATGGAGCAAAACTGAGCGGTACGATCACTGCAACAGCACTTGCAGTTGGTGATTATGTCGTAAACAATTTGAGTACAAACAATACCTCAGTCGCATCTGGCACACTTGCAAACACAGCGATTTCAGGAACCTGCGTACTCAATGTCAACGCACTCGGCCTTGCCGCATTTCAATCCTCAGCAACGATCACAACCTCGCATATTTTTTATAACTCCACACGCAGTCGCCACTCACGCATCACGTCAGTATCGACCTGTGTTGACGGCAGCAGCAATCAGTGGCGCGTACTGACACTTACGGACAGCATCACTGGAAGTGCCAGTGGTGATTCGTACACTATTTACAATCCGACAGGAAGTTTGGGCACGACTGGCTCTGGATTTTTCAACAACCTTTTTGCAATCAATCTCAAAGGGTTGGTCTCGACACTCAGTGGTGGATTTGACATAGCAGAACAATATCAGACTACGGACGAAACACTCGAACCAGGAGATGTCGTCGTGCTTGATAAGGAGTATCCGCGTCATATCAAAAAGTCGGAAGTTGCTTATCAATCTTCCGCAGTTGGCATCATCGCCACCAATCCAGGACTTACACTGGGTAACGAAACCGTGGGTACATGGAGAAAGGTCGCACTTAGCGGTCACGTACCTGTCAAAGTCTCGCTTGAAAACGGCCCGATCGAGATCGGAGACTTTCTCACGACGTCTTCTGTACCCGGCATTGCGATGCGTGCCACACAAAGCGGAGTCGTCATCGGCAAGGCGATGGAAAGTTACATCGATCCGACACAGACTGGCAAGATCGAAGCATTTATTAATACGAGTAGCTATATTGCTCCGCAGACATCTACACCTGACCAAACGAATCAAGCAGGATTTGCTCTTATAAAAGCTGGTGCAACGAAAGTAGAAATAGTGTATGACACTGTATATACCCAAACACCGATCGTTTCAGCGACGATCACTCAACCAGACGACACAAGTGATGAAGTATTCGATATTCGATATGCAGTCGTGCGCAACAGTCCATCTGGATTTACCATTCGTATACGTCACCCCCTCTCAACCGATATCACATTTTCTTGGACGGCACTTCTCGTAGAAAACCCGAAGACAAGTACAAGTGTGCCTGAGGCAGTACAAACCGAAGTTCGCAGCACACCATCAGAGTCTGAACACACAACATCCGAAGAGACTGTCCCTGAAACCAACGAATCCGAACCAGAGATCCCAACAACTATTCCGGAAGAACTGCCGGGAATACAAGAGTAAACGTCGTTCCTGTTTCTATCTCACTCGATACCGAGATTGTTCCCCCATGAATATCGACGATCCTTTTGACAATCGCAAGTCCGAGGCCTGAACCAAAAGTCTGTTCTGTGCCACGACTCGTTCGATAAAATCTTGTAAATATGCTTTCCATATCCGATTGATCGATACCGATGCCATTGTCTGCAAACGAAAGTGTGATCGTATCTTGATGTTGGGTAAGCGAAATATGCAGCGTACTTTGGATATCAGTGCGTCGATACTTCATTGCATTGTGCGCGATGTTCGTGCACGCTTCTTCTAACAATCTGCGATTGCCCGCTATCTGAATGTCTGGATCGATCGCTGCGGTCACTACGATGCCGTGTTCCCCCGCCATCGCTTCGAAGTATTCAACCTGCTCCTTTACCAACACTGATAAATCGATCGGTAGACGTTCAAGCTCGTACCCCGATCCTTCGAGTCGCGCCAAATGTAAGAGTTGACGTATAAAATCCGAGACACGCATAAGAGAGCGCTTGACCGCAATAATCTTGTCAGGATCGCTCGAATACTCTGTCATGAGCTCGAGTTCACCACGAATGACTGAGAGTGGTGTCTGTAAATTGTGTGAAATATCGATCATGGTTTGCCTCTGGTCTTCCTGAATTTTTTTGATCTTCTTGGTTCGATCATCGACGATTGACTCCAGATGAAGCGTATAGTTTTCGACTGTCTCATAGAGACGCCCCTTTTCAAGTGCGACTGCTGCTTGTTCAAAAAACGTTTCGAGAAGTTCGATGTCTTCTTTGGTATACGGAATCCCTGAGCGCTTTTCACCAAGCTCAGCAATGCCGATCGTCGTCTCTTCAAAAATGATGGGAAACGAAACAACTGCAGGCGCTGTCATACGATATTCAACTATCTCATCTTTCCCCACAAATCGCACATGCGGTGTTTTGAATATTTTTTGGAGTGCGGCAGTCGATGCCTTGAGTACATCTCCTTGACTCATTGTCGTATTGAGCATGTGTGAAAGTGAGTGAAGTGCATCGGCATAGCGGTATTTGCGTTTGAAAAAAATTGGATCGGTGATTCGTTCAAAATACCTCCGAAGCGGATCGAGAAAAAACACACCGAGCGTCATGGTGATCGCCGCACTGATGATACTGTTTGCTTCCGCTGCGCGATTGAGGAGATGTCCCAAAAATTGAAGACCGGTGATATAGGATGCTATCGTGATAGCAAAAAGCGCGATGTAGATCAAACTGCGCTGGATGACAAGTCTGATGTCCATGAGTCCGTGACGAAAGATGCTATACATTGTGCCTCCGATAAAGATGAGGGAGAGTACCGGCCCGACAAGATTGAATGTAAATATTCCAAGACTTGGCAGTATGACGTCACAAATCATGCCGAGTACTTCAAACACGATGAGACTGATGAGAAAGTGCCGTAGCTGTATACGAACAGTGTCGGTCACCGTTCGATACTTGCGAACAAGGAGCGCGATACCCAAAAATGAATAGACGATCAGCGCGAGTCCATAGAGCCAAAAGAGTGATTCGTTGTGCGGCACGATGTATCCAGTATCAGTGATCGTGATATCAGAAATAAATCTCCCGCACGGGACCATCGCTGCGATGGCTGCCATCGGAAGTACATACCAGATGTCTTTGGGACTGAGTCTTCCCCTTGGAAATACCAGTCCAAAAAAGAAGAGTCCGACCGCAACCACGATCGCGCCCTCGAGGATCATCGTAATAAAGAACGGATGTCGGAAAAAGAAGAGGAAGGGCATGCCGAGATTCCAAAAGGTGATGCCAGCACTAAGAAAGGCAAACGAACGATTGGTCGCACTCCGTGGATTGCTCCAGAGCACGTATATACTGGCTACCAGATTGAGCACCCCACACCCGATAATGACCCAATACTGAAACAGGGCAAACTGCATACCTGTAGTATAGAGGCTTCCACAAAAATAACCCAGGTCTTGCAACCTGGGCCATTTCATGAAAAAACCATCACTGAAGCGCCTTCACTGTTTGCGCAAGATCGATCTGGTAGAGTTTGGGATACGGTTTCGAACAGTAATACTGTCGTACCGAATCATCAACACGGTCAAGCTGGATAGATGCACCTTTGACCTCGTGAAGCACGATGCCAAGGAGTTGCATGCGTCTGGCAACCTGAGGTTTTAGTTCGCACCATCCGCACTCTTTACCTTGTGCGATAGCATATGTCGTTGCAGTATACGCAATTTTGCGGGCGACGTTTGGATCAGTGACTGTCCATCGGCTATATTGCGCCGAAGCGGTTCGGGGTACGGGCATTTGAAGTTGGCTTGGGTTAAATGCAAAAATGTGTTCGCAGGGTATAGGGTTCCCGTCAGTATCAGAAAATTCAAGGCCGATTGTGCCAATGCATTTTCCTTCGTCGATTGCCGCAAACAAAATGTCGGGCAACGGCGGGATAACACTCATGCGTTTTGCATACTGTTGGGTTACAAAATCAGTGACACACGGACGGTGTACTGAGGAAGGAAGGACAAGGTGTATGTTCATAATTGCGGTTTTACCACCACTTGGTCTTCCTCGTCTCAAAAATACCGAGCCCTGCATCAAACATACGATAGCCGGGCATGAGCGGAACATCTGTAAATACACGCTTGATCGGTGATCTTTTGAGGAGGAAAAAGAGCACGTTGTTTGCGAGGAAACCTGTTGCCATAGGTGGATTGGTGCCGATAATAGACGCGGTGAATTCAGTTTTCAGTCGCTCCATGACAGACCGAACAGTGCTGAATAGAGTGACATCTTTCGAGTATTCGGGTATCTTGGGTGCGGCAAACCTGATCGCTGCTTTGATGACAAACGCCAGGTCTTTTTTGTTGATGGTACGAGTGCTGATTTTTTGTTGCAGTGCTGCCGCTCGTTTGTAGGTCATCTCCAAAAGTGTTTCCACTTTCATCGAATCAGCAGTATACCTGGTGATAAATGTACTGTGCCCCACGGTTGGCGTACACAGGATCGTACCATTTGCCTTTCGCATGGCAGTGTGTAGCAAGACACGTGCGCCGAGAGCCCAAAATTCGATTTCATCGCAGACAACGTCGCATCCGGATACAAAATCTCTGGCGCTTTCTTTGCAGATACCTTTGGGATAAATGACAAGTGTGGTATCGCTCGTGATCCGGCGAAGTTTGCGCGCCGTCTCAAACGCCTTTGATTTGCCAAGCGTCTTTTGAGTCGCTCCAAACTGCCTGTTGAGATTTGAAACATCAAATACTTCATTGTCAGCAATTCGTACTTCTCCTATGCCTGAACGCACAAGCGTTGCAGCAAGTAGACCTCCCATCCCGCCGCAGCCGGCGATGCCCACTACTGAAGGATGGAGTATGTTCATCTGTTCATCATCCGTGATCCAGCCAATGTTGCGATCAGTGCGCTTGCGGTAGTACCGTTTGCTAAATTTTTTGGGAAGAATGACGTACACGGTATCTCTGCGCGGTCTGCGCGGGATATCGTACCTAGTAACTTTTTTCATGATTGTTGATTTATGTGAAGGAATGTTTTTTTGATTCTAAAAAACATTCGCTAACAAAATCCTAAACAAATCATGAAGGATCAGGACGAAGAAAAGCGGTAGCCGCGCTTTGGCACTGTGTGAATGAATACACGATTTTCATTTTCCAGTTTTTTGCGGAGTAGTCTGATGTGCGTGTCGACAGTATTGGTAAATGGATCGGCGTTCATATCCCACACATGCGCAAGGATCATTTCACGAGAGAGTACGATGTCATTGTGCTGCATCAAGTATTCGAGCAGTGCAAATTCTTTGTGTCGAAGCGGCACACATACTCCATCAAGCATGACCGTGTATTTGCGCGAATCCAAAACCAAATCTCCTGCGGTAAGCACGGGAGAGCGCGTAACGGCACCGCGACGAGTGAGCGCATGGAGCCTGACGGTGAGCTCGCGAAGTGAAAAAGGTTTGGTCATGTAGTCATCACAGATACCAAGCATGTCGACTTTGATATCCATGTCCCGCTCCACACTGAGTACCAAGATCGGGATTGAAGGCTTGTGCGCACGGATTGCAGCCGAGATTTCAGCTCCCGTCATGTCACCCAAATGAAAGTCGAGTACGATGGCGTCGTACTCGTTGATACGTGCAAGACCGATCCCCTCCTTCCCACTCGGGGCGATATCGATCACACACATCTCTGCAGCCAATCCCTTCTTGAGAAAGGTTGCAATATCAACTTCATCTTCGATGATGAGGATTTTCATGGTCGTAGTAGTGTTTTCAGTATAGCAACAAAAAGAAAAAACCGCCCGAAGGCGGCAGAAAATCGCATCAAGCAGCTAGGATTGATTTCTTTTCGTGGATGTGTTGGTACAAGTACCCCAAAAGAACAGGAGCTTCCTGACATTGCGTATGCCCATCAGTAAAGACCATGTACTGAGTCGGCAAGATACCAAGTTCGGCAAGCAATGCTTTCTTTTCTTCGATATCATGATCGCAGAGCGGGAAAAATAATTTTTCTTTCTGATCAACAAAAATCTCAACGACAAGTCGTATGATTTCAAGCGATCCTGACTCTTTCTTGCCTGCAAAGATAATGACCTTCTCAGTCAAATATTTATACTCCTTGAGCGTTTGGTAGGTCACATGATCTCGAGTGACGGACGCAATCGATTTTGGACCAAAGATACCTTCCATAAAGAACACCAATTCTCCATAAATGCGAACAATGCCAGAATGCGGCAATGTGTAGTTATATGTACCTACTACTGTCATAAAAGAGGTTTTATTTCTTTGTATAGTAACGGGACGTACTTAATACATTTCTAAAAAAGAAATAAAGTATATTGCCGCAAAAAATGTATATTTACTGCTCACCGCGATAGGCCTGCTCGAGCGTAGCAATATCAAATTTCTTCATCTGGAGAAATGCTTGCGTGACGCGTTTGATTTGCTCAGGTGTACCTTCACTCATCATGCGGTCCATCGCAGTTGGTACTATCTGCCATGAGACGTCGTATTTGTCCTTGAGCCAGCCGCATTGTTCAGCTTCTGGTACCGCAGAAAGTGTTGCCCAGTACTTGTCGATCTCTTCTTGTGTCTCGCATTTTACAATGAGAGAAAAAGCTTCGCTAAATGTAAACTCATGCGGCCCCGAACTTTCCATTGCCATAAGATGGTACCCGCCCAGTGTAAACCGTGCGTGGTTGATGTATCCCACTACATCTCCCTGACCTTCTGCGTATTTTGAAATGAGATCAATAGACGAATTTGGAAATACGCTTGTATAAAAGTCGAGCGCTTCCTGACACTTCCCAGCATTGCCTTGGGTATACATGAGAAGCGGCGTGATCTGCTGCTCGGTCTTGTGGTTTTCGCTCATCGAAAGCTGCCACGAGAGTCCGTACCTATCTTGAAGCCATCCATACTTTGTCGCCCATGGATACGCTTGGTATTCCATCAGTACTTTTCCTCCGTCTACAAGTGCATTCCATACTTTGTCGATCTCCGCTTCACTTTCAAAAGTTACAAAAAGAGAAATCGCCGGAGTGAATTTGAAATATGACCCTGCACTGATCGCCATGAATTTCGTACCTGCGAGCGTAAACGATACTGTATCTGCATCACCTGATGGTGTGTCGTGAATTGTGGTGACATTGTCTACTAAAGAATTGGGAAAGAGCGATGCGTACAGTGCCGTTGCCTCTTTCGCCTCTGTATCGAACCAAAGATGTGGGATTATTTTTTGCATATAGTTAAGTATACCCTATTTCAAAGAAAGCTTTTGGGGTATACTAATGGTCTAGTAGTAATCAATAATCCTATGGGCAAACGAGCAACTGCACTTGGCAAACACAAGAAATCCAATAAATCACACAAGACCAAAAAGCGTCTTGCTGCAAAAAAGTTATTACTTGCCGCCAAAGCTGCAAAGAAAAAGCGATAAACAAAAAGATCCCCAAGTGGGGTCTTTTTATTTCTGTATCTGTTGTTCTTTGATCCATGGCGGAGTACTGAATATGAGGAGTGTTGTTTCAGTATATGGTTCCCAATAATACTCTTGATCAGGTTTTATAAGTACAACTGACCCCTCAGAAAGTTTTTGTTCTTTGTTGTCACACATCAACGTGATCTCTCCTTTCAGAATATAAACTGTCATTTCAGAAATCGTATTTGTTACATATCCTTCTGTAGGATATCGCTCATTCAAAATGATCTTCGCGAGATTGCTTTTATCTGTATTTAGAGGATATTCGATATTCATAGTGTTATAAAAAATTCACAAGAATTGCCTGCAAGAAATATACAATACCGATAAATACAACTGTACCGACAATGCTTATCGTTGAATAATTGTCTTTGTGTGTTTTCCCTCCTATCAATATGTACGTGAGTTCATCAACAAAAAGCCCGAGACCGATCGCATAGAGCGCGATGCTATGTAATAAAAGTGCGATGCATACAAGAAACAATCCGTACATCCAGTGATGCATTCGAAATCCTTTCACCGTCGGACTTGCAACCGGCCGTACAAAAAGTACGACGCGAGTAATGATGATTGTTATCAGAAAGATTAAGAAAAATGTTGTCATAATTTTTATTTATTCTGTATTCGAACAAAAAGTCGGGTGCCTGTTTCAAGACCATTGTCGTGCGCCAGATCATATGGATCTTTGATTTTTGCAACAATCTTTCCGCCAAGTTTTTTGTGCAGCTGTGTTGTTGGTCCAAGTCCAGGATCAAGAAATGACACAACGTTCATGCCTCGCACTGAAGCTAGTAATTTCTTATATAACTTTTCACCCAATTTCAAGCGGCGATATTTTTCATCAACTACCAGATCGCAGACATATACTTCGTTCTTATTTGTTCGATAAGAAATAATTGCGCCAACAATTTTTGTCTCTGCGACCGCCACAAATACATATCCGAATCGGATAAACATCGGACTGTCGTATTTATTGGTCACCTCTTCGCGCCATACCTTTTCTTCGAGTCTCCGAATCGCCTGCGCATCACCGACTACCGCCTTTCTGATTTTTATTTTTTGAATATCTTTCATATTTATAACTTTGAAATAATTTTCTCAATAGCAGCAAGGTATTCTTTCTGCCCTATCTTGTGTTTTGCGTTTTTTGCTATACTTAATTTGCTGTTGGCAATATTCCTTTTCGCATCTTTTGCACGAATAATGCAAGCTTTGTCTTCTTTGTCTCCCACAATCAAATGTGT
This sequence comes from uncultured Candidatus Saccharibacteria bacterium, assembly GCA_964602465.1. Classification (GTDB taxonomy): domain Bacteria; phylum Patescibacteriota; class Minisyncoccia; order Phycocordibacterales; family UBA9973; genus UBA4124. The sequence goes on along the minus strand of CAZRQQ010000008.1, from coordinate 17,107 downwards.
AGGGCTTTTTATTTTCGGAGCAGTTTTTTTGAACGAATAATCACTTTCGATGAAATGCTGTCTAAACCATTTCACCCAACTTTTCTTCAGTGTCTTCAAATCCTCTTCAAAATAAGGAGATAGCGAACATAGGATCAGCGCATCTGGTTTCGTTTTTGAAGCAGTGAGAAATGCAATAGTTGCACCGTATGAAAAACCAAGAATATACACTTTGGTATTTCTGGGTTTTTTGTATGCCTTTAAAAACTCTTCAGTATAATAACTAAATTTTTCAGGCTTTTTCTTTGCCCAATCAATCTCCATATGAATGGGTTCAATTCCATTATCTTCAAAAAACTTTGCGACCTTATCATACCCTCGTTGTCGAGCATGCGATTCGCAGTATCCAGGGATAATATAGGCAATCTTTTTCATATCTTCAAAATATACTTCGGAACGATACTGTGGGTAATATAGTTTTCTCTAATTCTTTTCGGAAGTGAACTGAATTTCTTGATAATACCCCGACAACTTTCAGTGCCGCAATTGCATTTCATCGTCCATATATCATCGCGCGCAGTGATTGTGGAATAATCGATAACGACTTCGACATTTTTAGGAATGGTATTTATTGCTACCACAAAAAGCTTCTTATTCTTTTTCAAAACTTTCGCATTTGGTTCACAGGAATGATTGAGATAGTCTGCGATGCGTCCCTTTGGGCTTATATACCTATCCACATCAAATCGAAAGGTATTATTTCGCTCAGCTTCATCCATATCGTCATCTTCGTCACAGGCCACAAATATACCAGCTACTTCAAAGATAGTCTCGTTTGGCAAAAACTTCTTTTTTGTAACTATTCCTTTTCCGTTTCGTACATTCTTTACGACAAGTGTAGACTTTTCTGTGGACGAAAGATGCATGTTTTAGTTACCCTCGACGTACTTCTTGAAATTATCCAAAATTGCTTGCCAGCCGGCGCGTTGCATGTCGGCGGGGTTTTCGGTTTCTAGTTCAAATGTTTCGGTAACGTTTACATCTTCTGAGGTTTCGACGAAAAGCACTTCGACTGCTCGTCCATCAGCGATCGTGTATGCGATCTTGGCATGCGGTTCTATTTCCGTATACGTGCCGCCAAAGTCAAACCCCTGACTTCCATCCACTGACTCCATGCGAGACGAGAAATTTCCTCCAACACGCAAATCGTTGGAAGCTGTTGGTGTATGCCAATCAGGCGAAGCATTATTCCACTTCACAATATGCTCTGGCGTCGTCCAGCATTCCCAGACCTTCTCAATAGGCGCTTGTATAGTCGTTGTGATGGTGATGGTGATGGTATTCATATAAAGAAGTATAGCAAAATCAACATCTTAAGGATTATTTGACAAATATATATAATAGTGTAAAATAATATAAAATTAGAACCCATGAAAGGTATTAACTTGCGTTCCTTAAAAGGACAGCTACACCCTGTTGATCCTGCGTATCTTGATAGTCTGATAGGAAGTTTTCAAAACATCGATGCAAAGCTTGCTTTTTGCAAGTCATATATTGATGAGCGATATCCAAATATTCCCTTTAAGGAGTATTTTAACGACCTCCCACGTAAACTGTTTCGCAATTTTTCATTTGATGAAATGTGCAAGCTTGAACAAACTACTTGTTATATGCACGATAGTGTTAGGAAAATTCTTGAAAATCGTATTAATCATGTGGTTGTACACAAAATTGCAAACTCCATGTGGCGGTGGGGATATGGAAAGGATGCATGGAATGATGTCGTAGATATCTATTCCAAGCTTCAATCTTTTTCCTTCCTAGAGCATCCCGATTTTGAAATAAGGATTGACCTCACCACTGGAGACAACCAATGGGGACGCTCCCGGTACACTCGCACATTTCTTGATGGGGTATTTGGTATCCTTGTGTATTACAAACATGAGCATGTAATGACCATAGGATTTTCCTTTATGAAAGGTCATAAAATCCTTATCCAGCAAATTCAGCTGAAGAAACAGACGGGTAACCGATGGCTTTACAAGCTTCCAAACAATCGTGTGGAGTTCATGATTGAAGTATTCCAAAAAAATTTCCCTGGCTATACACTTTTTATAGTTGATGGAAAAACAATTGCCGAGCATTCACTATCTCTCTACCAATCATCTCTTGGTCGCTATATGGAAAATATGAAGGAATACGAGGACTTGGTTGAGCGAAAATTGATCCCAAAAGGCTCAAAAAAGTTTTATAAGAGATCATATCAGGGTGATAAAGAAAATGCTCAAGAGCTTACAGAAACAATACAGCATATTCAGGAAGACACTGAACGTCTCGTAAAGTTTTATGCGAATACAGGCAAATTTCTACTCGGGGAATCGATCACCTTACACGGATTGACACACTATCAGGTAGTACAGGAAACAGTTCAGGTACTCAAAAAAGTAGCTTGATCAGATGTAGCTTATTCTAAAAAGTAACGACTATGCATTGCATGGTCGTTTTTTATTGGTGAATCTTCATAGTATGCTATTATCCATACCTATGAAGCGATACTTCATACTCACCCTCCACAGCATTGCACTCGTCGCCGTAGTAGCGCTCATTGCTAGCCACTTTGAATACGACGGACCGGTCACCATTATTGCTTCGCTTGTCGCGATCATTGTCGGCTATGTGCTCGGCTCATGGACGTGTCATTTACACAAATCCAAGCATGGATTCTGGATCACAATCGCAGTATTTGTGGCACTCAATCTCCTTCACTCCACGATCGATGGCGCTTCGATCGGAGACGTCCCGTCATTTGCACAAGACATCGCCGTACTCTCACACGAGCTCGCGCGTCAACCCGCACTCTACATCGTACTCTGGGGCATGCTCACGCCATTCATCGCCAACCACTATAGTCGCCTTGCAGTACTGCCCGTTGCAGTCACTGGTATATGGATGCTCGGTGCGTACTTGGGCTTTCGCTTGTTTGAAACGATCACAGAAGTACCGTGGCTTGAGATCGTCGCCGACAGTGCGATCTATCTCTTCCTCGGCGACATCATCCATCACCTCATTGAGGAATACCACAAGCTCAAACGTACTGATACGTGCTGCCATGAAATCGACGGATCTATGTCTATGGAGTAGTATTGTACCTATGAAACTATCCGAAGTATTGCGTATCTCCCGACCAAGATTTTGGTTGTACGAAGCAGCGACATTTGGACTTGTGGGTACGGTGGGAGCACTCCAAGGTCTCTCATTTTTCTCCAACTGGCACTACTGGGTATTTGCGCTCTACTTCCTCATCCCTGCCAACATCCTCATCTACGGGATCAACGACATCTTTGACTACGAAACCGACAAACTCAACCCCAAAAAGGGTGACAACGCCTACGAAGCACTCGTGGGTCCCGAGAAAAGTCGTGCACTCTGGAAGTGGATCATACTCACCAATGTTCCCTTTTTCTTTTTTGTACCACTCACTACACCACTTATTCTCTCATTTGTTGCATTCGTATTCTTTGCAAGTATGTACTCGGCCTACCCGATCCGTGCCAAGATTCGCCCCGTGCTCGACTCACTCTTCTCTGCAGGACACTATGTCGCAACCGGTGTTTTTGGGTACTATCTCGCAGGTGGGGCGCAGTTCCCTGTAGTCGGTGTGATCGCGGGTATCCTCTGGGCGGTCGCGATGCACGCCTACAGCGCAGTCCCTGATATCAAGGCAGACTTTCAAGCAGGACTCCGGACGATCGCCATCATGATCGGCGCGCGCAGCACCATCTACCTCTGTTGGTTTCTCTATCTCCTCGCAGCGTACCTGGTGCGCGATATCATTCCAGTCGCAAGCATCATCGGCGCGATCACGTTCTCATACTTTATGTGGCGCTCTACCAAAGCGGCGACTGACGAAGCACTGTTTAAACTCTACACCCGATTTCCACTCATCAACACCATCATCGGTGCAATCGTCTCGATGGAACTTTTTGCGAAGAATATCTGGTAGCTTTATCCCGTTTCAGGCGGGATTGACTTTTTTATAAAAAGTAGTAGTGTTTTGGTAAATCAAAAAAATACTACTATGGGTACATTAACTTATGTAAACAATTTCACTATCTTGCAAGTTTGCATGATAGTATTGGTTATACTTTTTACTGTCTTTGAAATACGAAGATGGACCACTCTTGGACGAGTAAATAAGAAATTTATCGGCTGGTTTATCGCGAGATCAGTAATAATGATCGTAGTGTTTACGATTTCCACATTACTTCCGGCAATGATTATTTCATATTTTACAATGATATGCGTTTGTGGATTTGGTGGTTCTTTTTACTTACCGGAACCGGTAGATAAAAAGCGGACAGATTGGGCCAAATATAAAACTCTCGGCATACCAATATCAAGAGATGTACTAAATCAGGTATTTCTTTGGTTTGTAATTGACCTCATTGCGTATGTGGTTTGGGTTAGAATACTACCACAACTACTTTCAAAAGTGTTTCCTGATCAAATTTTATTTGAGAGATTGTTCTAAATCAACATTCTTTACTCCGTTAGATTTTCTAACGGAGTTTTTAAATTTTCTCCAGCGGAAACGGATGTGTGATATTTTGGATACGCTTATACGCAAGCTCAGCACTGATAAGGCAAATCGGCATGCCGATGCCGGGGTTGGTGCCGGCGCCAACGTAGTACATGTTTTTTACTTTGGGATGCACGTTGTTTGGTCTAAATATCGCAGTCTGCCCGAGCGTGTGAGCGAGTCCGAGCGCAGTGCCCTTAAATGCATTGTAGTCGGCAATGAAGTCTCGGACACTGTACGACCGGCGCACCACGATCCGATCTGCGAGATCTGGGATCCTGTAGTACTGCCCGATCTCTGCGATCACTTTGTCACCATACTCTCGTGCAAATTCATCGGTATACTCAAGCCCTGACGCGATTGGTACGAGGACGAAGAGGTTTTCGTGACTCTCTGGAGCTACCGTAGCATCAGTCTTGGACGGCATACATACGTACATCGAAGGGTCTTGTGGCCATGCAGGGTCGTTAAATACTTCTCCGAAGCCTTTTTCCCAGTCTTTCGTAAACAATAGATTGTGATGTTCCATTTGAGGGAGTTTGCCTTTGACACCGAGATAGAGAATGAATGCGCTCGGCGCGAGCGTGCGCGAATTCCAGTACTTCTCAGACTTCACTTGATACACCTTTGGGAGAAGCTTCAGATCGGTATGTGCAACATCTGCATTTGAGACGATGATGTCCGCAGTGAGCACTTCCCCACTTTCAAGCCTGACACCTTTGGCAACATTTTTTTCAATCAGTATTTCTTGTACCGGTGCATTTGTCTTAATAGTTGCACCATATTTGCGAGCGATTACCTCAAGTGATCCTGGTACTGCACGGATGCCGCCGTCTGGATACCATTCACCGAGCACGAGATCGACGTAGTTCATGAGTGTATAGATCCCAGGTGTATCTCCTGGTGCTGTCCCAAGGAGCACTGTCTGATACTGGAGCGCCTTGCGCAGGATCTCGCTTTTGAACTTTTTGTTGATGATGTCGCGTTGCTTTTTGAAGAGCGGGAGCTTTGCACCTTGCCGCATCACCCGCAGTGTCATGAAGTCACGGATCGAATTGTAGTTTTTGTACATAAACTCAGCTTTGGAGAGTTCGTACTGCCATTTCGTTTGATTCAAAAAATCTTCGAGCACCTTGCCTGCTCCTAGTTCGATCGATTCAAAGAGTGCTTTGTTTTTCTCCATGTCTGCATAAAATTTGTAACTTTTGCCATCGCTTTTGAGGGTGATCTGATATGACGGAGAGAGCTTTTCGAGTTTGTAGTACTCATTGATATCTTCTCCAAGCACCTTGAAGTAGTGCTCAAACACGTCCGGCATCATGTACCAGCTCGGTCCCATATCAAACATAAATCCGTTTTGTTTGAAAATACGCGCGCGGCCACCGACTGAGTCGTTTTTTTCGACGATCGTCACTTTGTACCCTGCTTTGCCAAGCATCCCCGCAAGCGCAAGTCCACCGATTCCGCCCCCGATTATGAGTACTGTTTTTTGCTCCATAGTGCTTTCCATAGTAACACGGTCTTCTGAAATGGACTGACGACCAGACGCTCCGTAAATACGTCATACGATCGTTCTTCTATCTTGTCCAAGATTTCTTTATACACGAGTGCTGCTGCATATACCGCCCTTCTTCCGTGTGGATGCAAATACTTGATACCTGAGATTCCTTTTTCATAGAGCGCACGTGTACGTGCAATCTCATACTGCATGAGCGCTCGCCACGCATCATCGACGATACCCTCACGTATATGAGCTTCGGTCACCCCCCATCGCTCCATATCTTCGAGTGGAATATAAATACGCCCGCGTTCATCATAATCTGCCTTGATGTCACGCAAAAAGTTGGTCATCTGAAACGCCTCCGCAAGCGCGCGGGCATACGAGAGTGCGCCTTCCTGAAATCCAACTATATGACTAATCATGTACCCTACCACTGCCGCAGAGCCGTACATATACTTTTCGAGTTCTTCATACGTCGCATACCGATCCTTGGTGAGATCGAGCTCCATCGCCGCAAAAAAGTCGTACGTATACTCGACCGGAATATGGTGCGTATCAAGTACTGAAATAAATTCACGAAACGATTGGTTGTCACTAGTTCGAGTTTTTAGTGCACTTTTCCAATTCTCTATCCATACAGCAAGTTCTTGTGCACTCGTGGGTGTCGGGTTGTCGACAATCTCGTCTGGGAGTCGTACAAATTTGTATAGTGTCCATATTGCTTCACGTATCTTCTTTGGGAAAAGAAACGTCGCGCGATAGTAACCAGTGCCGTAGTGTTTGATGATGGATCGTGCGCTTCTAAACATAGTTATTTACTCCGTGCGTACACCATAGCCGCAAGCGTATTCCATTCTTCTGTATGTGCAACCCCGAGTGCTTCCTGATAATACGCATCAATTCTTTCTTGTACGTAGCTGCGTGCACCACTTTCTTCTAGTAGAGTAGTTATATTTTTTTTATCACTAGCATCGAGGGTTTTTCCGAAGTACTGCGCAAAGGATTGTGCGTATTTTTCTTGCGCCTGTGTTTGTATATACCAAGACAACAGCGTTTGCTGCTTCGTTTCAATATCGAGAAATGAAGACTTATCGTGCCCCTCTATTACATCAAGGAGATCATCTTGTAGTTGAAACATAAGTCCAAGTGCACGACCAAATGTTTCTGCAAACTCGTTGTTTTGATCAAGTACACCAGCTGCAGCAAATCCTAGTCGCATCGGTTGCACAAACGAATACCGAGCGGTCTTGAGATACATTTTTTGTTCAATAAGTTCTTGGGTATACGCTGATTGCGCTGGTGAGATGACATCGAGCATCTGTCCATGGATCACTTCTCTGATAAGTTCGCCCCATATACTGATCAGAAGTGAGCGCTCGGCTTGATGACTTTCTCCGTACGAAAGGAGCGCTTCATAGCTCCATTGAAACACCACATCTCCGAGTAGTATTGCGACTCCATCCCCAATACGCACTGAGTCGTACTGCGTAGCAAACGCTCGATGTGCGCACGGCACGCCGTGGCGGGTATCACCGTTGTCCATGATATCGTCATGAATAAGCGCAAACACATGAAGCAGCTCTATCGCAACGAAGAGCTCAGTGTGCTCGTATGGATCCTGCACGCCAAGGGCGACATAGGCAAGGTATGGTCGAAACCGCTTCCCACCCGAAGCAACGCGCGCGGCGTACTGTGCGATAGCGGCGACCGCTGGACTTGATGAATATCCAGAAAAAGTAGCTATGTTTTTTTCGAGATAGGCAGAAAACGCAGCGTCAAAGTATGACCGAAAACTCTCGAAGCTCATGTGACGGCAGTATACCACATGATGAAAGCAGATCGCCCGCCTCGATCTAGGTGATATATATATATAAGAACGCAGGTACTTTTTGTCTCTCACTAGTCTACCTCTACCGAAAACCCTCCGTACGCCATGTGCTTCATATCAAACGGCATGGACATATCTTTTTGATCGGCGTACTTTTTGCTCATGTAGTCCATCACCTTTTTGTTTACCTCTTTGCGATGCGCCTTGTTCTTGAACGTGATAAATGAGAACCATACCGTGTCTCCCGACTTTGCGCCAGTGAGCTTGGTAAATGAAAGTGGTGCGGGCATGCCTCCTCCGCCCTTGACTGCAAGGTCTTCACCTTTGCATTCCTTATAATCCAGCGCACCAAATTTCTTCCATGCGAGAGCACCTTCACGCGCCATCTTTTTGTACGCCGCGACATTCTTCTTTGGAATTACTAGTACAAATCCGTCCACATATTTACCTGTTCCTGTTTTTGTAGCCATAGAGGTACTATAGCAAGGCGTTGTATCTGAAACAACAAAAGAATCATTTTTCTTGAAAAAACACTCTTTTTTCGGTATAGTGAGGCGCACGATCATTGCCCGATCGTCTAATGGTAGGACGCCGGTTTCTGGCACCGTAAATTGGGGTTCGAGTCCCTGTCGGGCAGCACAAATAATTGGTTTGTTATACTGAGCGGATGGATAGCAGACCGATAGGGATTTTTGACTCAGGAGTCGGAGGACTCTCAGTACTCTTGGAAATAGAAAAGATTCTGCCGAACGAAACGTTTGTTTTCGTAGCCGATCAGGCATTTGTCCCCTATGGCAAGAAAACCAAAGAAGAATTGGTGGACCGAGTGAGTAAAATAGTGAACTTTTTGATATCAAAAGGTGTCAAAGCTGTTGTGATTGCGTGCAATACCGCAACCGTATACACAATCGATGAAATACGTGCTGCATTCTCTATCCCGATCATTGGGACAGTACCGGTAGTCAAAACGCTCGGAAAGATTTCCAAGACGAGAAAGGCTGCGGTACTCTCCACACCAGCAACAGCACAGAGCCCATATCTTGCAGAACTCATACATACCTTTACTCCCGACATGGAAGTATTCAAGGTGGCAGGTTCAAATTTGGAGGAGCTTGTCGAAGAAGGCGATTTGGATTCTTCAGCGATCACCGCAGTGCTAGAAAAAGAACTGCCTCCACTCGTTACACACGGCGTGGATGCAATTGCACTTGGATGTACCCATTATCCTTTCCTAAGGGAAAAAATTCAGAGCATTGTCGGTACAGAAGTACAACTTGTTGATTCTGGAAATGCAGTTGCTCGGCGTCTGGCATCGGTGTTGGATCAGAATCACATACTTGCTGAACATAAATCCTCTGATGAATTTTTTACAACAGGTGACACAAATAAATTTCATCGTGTAGCGGAAGCATTGATACAACGAAAGATTGATGAGACTAAAAGTCTATCTTTATAGATAGTTTTATCTAAGCTCAAACGCGAGTATTCCAAATTCCTTGATCTTTTCTTTATAGCCAGGATAGCTATAGTACATAGTTTCCATTTCTTTGAGCGTCGAAGTACCAGGGTTAATGACGTCAGGTTTGTACACTTCGAGAAGTGCTTTGATTGATTTGAAATGTCTGACTTTCTTCGCAGTTTTTTCGAGATGAAGCTTCCCGCAACACATAATGAGCGTATCCCCTGCTTGTACTCGTTGGTATTTCACCGTCCCGGCTCTTGTCTCCACTTTTTTCTTTCCGGATTTGATGAACTCAAACGTTGCTTTGTTTTTCGCAGCAAAACGGAGCCGGTGTGTTTTATGTTTTTCTATCGTTTTCATATATTTAAAAACTTCCTAATGATAGCGTTGTCTTGTTGTTGGATTGATACGATACGGCGTTGTGCTGCAAGTGATGCTTTTTCGGATGGTAGATAGGTACAGACACGTGCACCAAGCGCGACAGTAAACTTACCAATCTTTTGAAGCGCAAGTGAGATATATAAATCTTCAGCATAGAGCTTCACGCCGACTTGTTGATACACATCGAGAAACTTCTCAAGACCTCCCACCTTCTCATAGTCCGCTTTGCGAAATGCCATATTTGACCCCCATGCAAATCGGTGCTCCTGTTTATTTAAAAATTTGCGATTGATTACAAATTGCCACCACGAAGAAAGTTTCCAGATCATATTATTCATGATCGTGGTATATCCTGCGACAATTGATACAGCCGGGTTGTTCAGTGGTTTGACGATCTCCGATATCCAATTCTTCCCCACCCATGCATCACCATCAGTACATACAATAATGTCTCCCACTGCTTCTTTGATACCAACCATTCGCGCATAGATCGGCCCGCCGTCGCCCGTACATTCGATAACCTTTACTGGATATTTTTTTGCAAGCTCGACTGTTCGATCAGTGCAGTTATGCGCAACGATGATGATTTCAGCTGGAGCCTGCGGCACGATCGAAGTAATGCAGCGTTCAATCCACGCCTCTTCATTGTGCGCGATGATGACAACAGATATGTTCATAGATTAGACGTTCAAATACCGACGTACTGCGAGATAACTTGAAACCGCACCGAGGAAAAGTCCGACAAGGAGAACGCTGCCACCGATTGTGAAGAAGTGTGAGGTGTAGTACGTGTACAGATTGAAACCGAGGACACCACTTGCGTGCGTGCCGAGGAAGTACGTGAGCGGCAGAAATACTGCAGTGACAATGATAAAGGCAAAGAATCCATAGAGGAGTCCCCCGACGATAAATGGGGCGCGTACATAGGATGAGCTCGCACCCACGAGGCGCATGATACCTATCTCTTCTTTGGCAATGTAGATCGTAAGTCTGACGGTGGTAAAGACAATGACGATAGAAATAAGCGAGAGGATAACGGTGACGATCAACCCAATTGTGTTCACATTTTCGATGAGCTGGTTGAGTCGGTCGATCACGACTTTGTTTTGAGAATAGTTGATGCGCTCGATAATCTGTGCGTTTTCACGAGCGATTTGGTTGTCGCCTTCGAGCACGTTTGCGATCGCTTCATACTGCGTCGAGTCCTTGGCTTTGATGAGAAGTGAGCCGCCAAATGGATTGTCGCCAAGCTCCTCGAGTGCCTGGATGGTCAGATAGTCATCTGCATGGCGCTCACGAAAGGCGAGCACTTGCTGATCGGCTGAGTTGTATGTGACAAAGGCAACCTCGGGAAGCTTCTGGAGGGTGTCTTCGAGTTTGAGGATATCTTCTTCGGGTGCATCCACCGTGAAGTACACGGCGATATCTACCTTGTCCTGTACTTGCGCAATCGCGCTCGTAAGCACTGCATGAAAGAGGAATATTCCGGTCACCACTGCAAGCGTGATCGTTGCCACCAAGATTGCTGCGTACGAGACCAATCCGTTGCGACGAAAGTTGATCCATCCGCTCTTGAGCACTCGTTGTAATCTGACCCAAAACATACCATTAGTATACCATTATGATTTCTCGCCTTTGACCTTGCGGTGCTCGTCGTCGACAACGCGACCTTTTTGCATCGTGACGAGACGCGTCCCGACTGCCTTGATAAGGAGTGGATCATGGGTCGTGAGGATCACTGTTGTGCCGAGGTCATTGATCTTTTTCAAGATATGAATGACTTCTTTGGTATTGGCTTCGTCGAGGTTGCCTGTTGGTTCATCTGCGATCAAGACTTCGGGCTGGTTGATGATGGCGCGTGCGATCGCAAGGCGCTGCTTTTCTCCCCCTGAGAGTTGGTTTGGGAAGTGATACATACGATCTTGGAGATCGACGAGCTGGAGCACATGCGGCACATCAGAAATGATTTCTTCGGTGCTCTTGCCCGCAGCTTCCATCGCAAATGCGATGTTTTCATATGCAGTCTTTGAGCCAAGGAGACGAAATTCTTGGAACACCGTGCCGATGCGACGGCGAAGCTTGGTTGTCTCACTACGAGTGAGCGCATTGATATCAATATTTTCAAACAAGACCGTACCCTCAGTCGGCTCCTCTTCGGCCAAGATCATTTTGGTGAGCGTTGTCTTGCCAGCACCAGATGGACCAATGAGCGTGACAAACTCCCCTGTTTCTATTTCGAGATTGACGTTTTCGAGCGCAACTGCGCCATTTGGGTACACCTTTGAAACGTTGACGAACTTAATCATGAGGTATCAGTATACCACAGAGCTCGTACTCAATTATTCACACTACAGATCTTTCTCTGCCTCAATAAATTCATCCAGATCACCATCTTCGAGCACTCTGTCGACGTTGCCGGTTTCCACACCGGTGCGATGGTCTTTGACCATTTTGTATGGATGGAGGACATAGGAACGGATTTGATTGCCCCATTCGATGTCAGTTGTTTTGGAGATGTACAACCCTTTTTCTTTGGCTACACGTTCTTCTTCTTGGCGTTTATACAACTTTCCTTTCAAAAGTTCGAGCGCGCGTTCTTTGTTTTGTTCTTGACTGCGTTCGGTCGTGACATGCACAGCAATGCCCGTTGGGATATGCACCATCCGCACTGCAGTCTCGCGCTTGTTGACGTTTTGTCCGCCAGGGCCACCCGCGCGCGCAAAGGATACTTCGAGATCGGTGTCAGCTATCTGTACTTCTGTATCAGTTTTCTCAAGTCGCGGGATCACTTCGACAAGACTAAATGATGTCTGGCGTTTGGAGTTTGCATTAAACGGCGAGATACGCACTAGTCGGTGCACTCCTGATTCATTTTTCAAATTTCCAAACACACCTTTACCACCTATCTCAATACTGACATTACGATAGCCGCCGTGATCGTTGGCATGCTCGTGAATACTAGTCACACCCCACCCTTTGCGCTCAGCAAATTTCAGATACATTCGCAGAAGCATCGCGGAGAAATCTTCTGCATCGTCTCCTCCTGCACCAGAAAATATCGTGAGGATCGCAGCACCTTTGTCATACTTCCCGACCCCCTCAAGCTTATCCTTGAGCTCCCCGAGCTCCTTGATCTGCGCTTGCGCCAAATTTTTGTCATCCCAAAACCCAGCATCCATCATTGCCGCTTCGATGTGATTGATCCGTTCTTGGATTTGCTCTTTGTCCATAGTATTACCGTGCGCTATTTATGACCCGTCTTGTGGCTGGACCAAACAATCCAGTTCCTTTTTGAAGGTTATTTGGAGTAAGAATTTGGACTGCAAACGCTTCCTGAAACTTGATAAGTGCCGCCTTTGTCGCAAGACCAAAGTAGGTTGTCTCATATCCCGGTGATCCTGGACCAGTGCGAGCAACGATATACCCTTGTGCATTGAGATATTCTTGAAGTGCTTTCACATCTTGACCACTCATGCCTTGTGAAAGTGTTCGTGTAAATGTCTGTGTCAATGGTGTTGGTGTGGACGTAGAATCTACTGTTGGTTTTACCCATGGATTACGAACAACGGTAGGACATGGTGCACCTGTTTTGATTGAAAACGAATCATTTGTACGACAAGCGGTCGTATCCGTATCAAATGTCTTGGGACCAAGCATTGGAGTATATCTGACTGATCCCTGCAACCGTATCGAGGAAGCGCACCCAGAGGTGGTGAAAGTCTGATCGCTACTTATTGCTGCATTTGAACTCGCATCAGCGGATCGTACTCGATAATGATACATCGTACACGCCGCAAGTGATGAAAGTGTGACACTGTGCGATGTTGTGAGATTGGTATCACGAGTCGTAGTCGTGCCATACCCAGTGTCGGTACCGTACTCGACTTGACTGTCCGCCACTTCGTCAGTTGTCCATGTAATACTTGCGGCTGTATCGGTAAAGCTGGCAGTAGTTGCGGATATGTTCGGTGCTGTCGTATCGCTCGCAACTGAAAAGCTAATTGTATAATTTGAGCTATTGGTATTTCCATCAGCATCTGCACACTTTATGTAGTATGTATATGAAGTGTTGTCTGAGAGTCCTGAGATACCAGTTGAGTGTGTCGTACTATTTGTTGTTGAAAATGCAGTCATGGATCCGTATGCGGTACCAGAGTTTGTAGAATATTTACACGTCGCAGTCTCATCTGTCGTCAAAGATAGTGTCGTACTTGTAGTACCAACTACCAGTGTTCCGGAGGGAGATCCTGCGGAGCGAACAGGAGCTGTCGAATCTGTAGTAATCGCTTCATCAAACGTCATTGCCCAGTTGTTGAGCTCAGTCCCCATTCCTGAAGGAGCGTCGGAAGTGTACAACGCTGACGTTGTATCACTATCACGCAGATTTCCGCGTGGCGCAGTAGAGCTCGTTCTGCCGGGTGTATTACTCGATCCGGTATAGGCATAGCGAAGGCGTTGATTGCTGCCCGTCGGCGTTGTGTTGAGCGTAATCTTTACCGTATCACCATCGACCAGCTCGACACTACTAATACTTGCAGAACTTGTACTATCCGAATATTCAAATCCGTAGTTGGTTTTGGCCAATACTTTTGTCGTATCAAATTGGAGCGGTGCAACGGGTACATGGAAATCTGCGTAAATGATATTTGCACTGCGCGTAATCGACGTCGGCATCACTGGTTGCCATGACTGCCCACTGACTAATACCTGCTTCATGACCTTGCCGTAGTACTCACCCAATCGTCGGTATGAGTAATTGGTAAGGTGCGCTGTATCGACGTAGTCAAGAATGTATTTGGGTGTCACAAGATAAATCTTGGTGGGATTATTTTTTGCCGCATTGTACTGCCCGATCGCACTTGATGGGGTGGAGTGGCTGTAGCTTGGCCATGATGACATCTGGTCGGTAAACAGCGGCACGATGCCGGTTTGTCCGGTCAATGCCTGCACATCACCTTGGTAATCATTTTGCCATTCAACCAAATTTGCCTCGTACTGAGTCGCAGTCGTACCAGCACTCTCATCCGCTTCTCCGTGCACCACCGTCACTGCAGCAACTTTGTATGGACGACCTGCAGTGGTTGAAAGACTGAAGGCAGTAGATGCTGCAGTAGTACTGTTTGTATACGGCGTCGTACCCTTTTTCAATCCTGTGTACGCCGTGCCCCCTACACCGTGCATGGTGACAATCGAATCATATGCAGTTGGTGCCGTCATCGATGAAAGTGTATTTCCGAGCGCGCTCGACATTGACTCTTGACTCGCTTCAACAAGAGGAGTGAATGTTCCGGTAATCGAAGTGAGTTTTTTGTTGTTATAGGGTTGCGTAGTGGTGAGCACTGGAGTTCCATTGGTACCGATCGAGAGCGATTGACCGGTCGATATCACGTGGTTGTAAAAATTTGCATCATGGGTTCCCGGTGTTGCAACCACGGTACTCGACGGCGTACTGGTCAAATCATTAGCAAATGATGACACGCGAATGTCATACGGAGTACCATTGGTAAGCCCTGTAATGGTTGTAAATCTGTTTGTAGACACGCCATCGGCAAAGGTAGTCCAGGTCGAATCAGCAGATCGTTTGTATTCGACAATATAGTCGCTTACTCCCGCAACATCACTCCATTGCACCAGGACCGATGACGGAGTCCCCCCGGCTACCACTGTTGTCGGAGCGCTGGGTGTTACAAAATATGCCGTACCTGCAATGGAAATATTGTCGAATTTGAGCGTATTTGCAGTGCCGACCGTCTGCAAACTAAAGGGGTGGTTCGTATATGTCGCAGGAGCTTGAACGCCAGTGAGGGTTGCATTTGGACTGGAAGCACCTTCAAGATACAGATCGACCCCACCAGATGCCTTTATGATCATGCGGAAATAAATAGGGACACCGGACGTGCACGCATGCGTACTGACGGTGACATTGGTACTGTATGAATACAGTCGGCTCGTACCGCCGGTCTTGTTAAATATGATCATGCCAGTTGTCAGCCCTCCGGTTGAAGGTCCGTACATGATACCGCCGGCACCCGCAGTACAGCTTTGAAAGGTCACATCTCCCTGAATGGTCACATCCTGCGTTCCGCGATTGAATGAATTGACGCTGAATAAGCCGTTTTGACCCCAGTTGTTGTTGCCCGTGACGACCAGTTGTCCTCCGGTGACGGTCGTATTTCCTGCACTTGCGCCAGAGCCCGATGTAGCCGAATCAAATTCAGTCCACTTATTTGTATCAATAGTATTGGTATTGAAGTTGTCGTATAGGAGAAATGTTGCGTCAAGTGGCGTGGCAGTAGCCGATGCCATCAAACCATTTCCATTCCCATTGACTGCATAGACACGAAAGTTATAACTTGTCGCATTGGTAAGTCCGGTTACTGTTGCAGAGGTGCTTGTGGAAGTACCGTCGGCAAAGGTAGACCATGCCGCTGTGCCCACCGCGCGATACTCAACAATATAGTCGGTGATGGACGAGCCGTTGTCAGTAGTGGGTACGGTCCAGGAAAGCGCCACTTGTCCGTTGGCCGGCTGCGCATACAGACTGACTGGTTCAGATGGAGCATTGGCAACCGCACTGTTTACGAGCGTTAGATTGTCATACCGAGCAGTAACCGTATTTGCCAGCGTCTGTAAAAAAATCGACTTGGTGGTAAATGTTCCACCGATTACATTAAGAGATGCAGTAGAAGAGTTGTTGATATATGCACTCGCACCGCCCGCACTCCATACGACAAGTTTGAGATGGAAGTTGCTATTACTGGTGCACGTAAAGCTCGTTGATACCAATTCTACTTGGGATCCATTGTTGAAATAGTAGAGGCGAAGCGCTCCGCTAGTGTAGGTTAGGAGGTACATGTTGCCAGGGTTGGTTGCCGTACTTATATCCCCATACCCCATCCCTGCAGCAAGTGACCCTGACGAGCAGTTGCTTATATTGACATCAGATTCAATGATAAGGTCACTGGTTGCTCTATCATAAGTAGAAGCGCTTCTGAGCCCGTTTACTCCCCATGCGCCCGTACCCGTAACATTAAGTGTGGCACTTTGTTGTACATTTCCAGTCGTACCACCTGCACCACCTGCGTCAAATTCAGTCCACTTATTTGTATCAATCGTTGTACCAGTAAAGTCATCGGAAAGGAGGGCTGTTGCATATACTGAAGTAGTACCCCCGAGCACGATACACAGTGCGAATGTGTATATAAAAACCAACCGCCAGATCTTATTAGACATAGATGCTGATCATTTTATCACAAAAAAATACTTCTCTAGGGTACCGTGAAGAAAGTGAGTGAGCCACCTCTCGGGATTGAACCGAGGACCTACGGTTTACGATACCATCGCTCTACCAACTGAGCTAAGGTGGCTTATGGGCAC
>CAZRQQ010000007.1:0-31443 GCA_964602465.1 uncultured Candidatus Saccharibacteria bacterium | reverse complement strand
CACATCTCGCAAACGGTCTTGGTAACCTTGTTTCAAGAGTTATGACTATGGCTGAAAATAGTAAAGTTTTTTTATCCGATGAAGAATTGGAAACGACATTTTTCGACCAAAAAAATGAAGATTTAGATAGTTTTGAAATCGGTAAATTTGTTGATCAAATATTTAACTTTGATGTTAAATCTCTTGATGCATATATTCAGAAAGAAGAACCATTTAAGAAAATAAAAATTGACGAATTGGCAGGAAAAAATGATATTCATTACTTACTATTTCATCTATACGGTATAGCACTTAAACTTGCACCTGTTTTACCAGAAACTTCTGAAAAAATCATTGAAATTATTAAGTCAGGTAAAAAACCAGAAACACCACTGTTTCAGAGATTATAAAAATAAAAACCAGATACTGAGTATCTGGTTTTTTGTTTATCTTTTGTTCCACCCAAGTTCTCTGTTATGAATATTATGAAATTCATACGCTTTCATCGGGGGAGACTTTTGTCGTTTGTTTCCCTCAAAGCTTTTCCATCCTGGAGGTGACATCACAACCCCAAGTGCACGCTTTATGCTGCATATGAAATTATGAAATTGCAATGTTGCCTCAAATCGCATATCCACATCCGTTGTCTCGCTATGGATTTTTGATACGGTAAATTGAGGTGCCTCAATTGCATAATATGTATCCATTGCAACAAGAATCTTTTTCTTTTTGGTAAAAAAGTCTTTGTGTCTGTAGATCATACTTTTTGCACGTCTTCCTGATATTTCCAGCTGCTTCTTTGGCGAACTTCCTGGAGGATCGTTGTGAAAACTTTTTGCTCTTTTGAATAACTCGAATAGCTGCAAGAGAACACGATTTTTTGTTTGTAAATTTACATCTTTTATATGTTCGTTCATATGTTTTTCTTTCTTTATATAGGTAGAGTTTGTGGTTGTCAAACCTATGGTATGATCGGCATATGAAAATTATCGACACTCACTCACACTTCAATCTTTCGCAATTTGATGTCGATCGCGATGCGGCGATCGCGCGCATGGTAGAAGCCGACGTTGGGACGATATGTATCGGGATCGATACAGAGACGAGCAAGAAGGCGGTGCAGATCGCAGAGATTCACAAAGACATTTGGGCGATCGTGGGCGTGCACCCGACACATTGGGAAGTCGAATACGATCATGATGCGCTCAAGCGACTCGCACAAAACCACAACGTCGTTGGAATAGGAGAATGCGGCCTCGACTACTATCGCGAACACGACCGCAAATCCAAACCTGCGCAAAAAGCACTCTTTCAGGCGCAGATTGATCTCGCTCGTGAACTTGATCTACCACTTATGCTTCATATCCGTCCTGAAAATGGCCACATGGACGCGTATGAAGAAGCGCTCCAGATGCTCCAAGATGCGCGCGCGACATGGCCGAGTATGCGTGGCACAGCACACTTTTTTGCTGGAACCCGCGAGATCGCAGAGCAGTTTGTAAATCTCGGATTTCATATCTCATTTAGTGGGGTGATCACGATATTTCCCGAATACGAAGAGTTGGTAAAAAGTGTGCCCGTAGATCGCATCCTTGCCGAAACCGATGCGCCCTTTGCAGCACCCAATCCCTACCGTGGCCAGCGCAACGAGCCAGCGTATGTCGTCGAAGTCATCAAAAAGATTGCTGAAGTCAAGGGTATTTCAATAGAAGAAACTGAAGCGCAGCTCATGAAAAATACGAAGCACTTGTTTGGTATTTGACAAAATACATTAAATAAGTAATATTTTGAAAAATCTATAACAATGGCAAAAAAGAAAAAGAGTGTTGTTAAGCCGTGGGTCAGCGAACTTTCATGGAAACAACAAACAGTCTTATTTTGTGCTCTTCGTGGTCCTGATATTGGTGGTTCACCAGAGGTAAAACGTATGGTTCGTTGGATTCGTTCAGTGATACTTGAGAATGCTGCACCCCATAAAACATTTATGAAAGAGGTAGATTTTCCCAATGTTGCGCAACTTGCAGAAGAAAAACCATTGGTGTTTGATATGCTACCAACGCATTTCTTAGGACATTTAATGCACGCATTTCAGGTTATTGCTTATTTACATCCCGAACAAAAAGTTTGTAGTGTGGGCGATAAAGCAAGGGGTGCTTACAAACATATGTGTGAGTATCTCCATGTAAATCCTGAAACAAAACAGGAAATGATAACAAGATTGACTGACGAAATTTAAAAAAGACCCCGTATCAAGCGGGGCCTTTTCTTTATTTTACAAACCCATCAAAGTAGGGTAGTATACGACCCGTAGCCCCGTTCTCAGGGAGGCGCTCTCTATCTTGAGCATAACCCCAGAGCTTGGTCCGATGCGGGCTCACACTTTATCAAAAATAAAATAATTACTTATGTCAGAAACCAACGAGCGATTTTATGAGCTCGGATACTTGCTTGTACCGACCATTCCAGAAACGGAAGTAGCGGACGAGGTATCAAAGCTCAAAAGCGCGATTGAAAAAGAGGGTAGCGTTCACTCAGAAGGCGGCCCAGAGTTCATTGACCTTGCGTACACCATGGAGCAAACCCTCGGTAGCAAGAAGCACAAATATTCACAGGGGTACTTTGGCTGGATCAAATTTAACGCTGATCCTGCAAGTATTGCTGGTATCACCAAAGCGCTTGATAGCAACACTGGCTTGATCCGGTATATACTGATAAAGACAAACGTCGAGAATACGGTTGTCTTTAAAAAGCCAAAAGGAGACCCAAAGCGTGAGACGACGCTCAGTGACGAAGAAATGGCAGCCCTCATCGCCGCAAGCGAAAAGGAAGCCGCAGAAACCGTCGATGAGCACGAAAAGCTCCCCGAGCTTGACGTCGAAACCCCCGCAGAAGCTCCCGCTTCAGACGAAGCCTAACCAATTATGTATCTCAACAAAGTATTCATCCTCGGCAACCTTACCCGTGACCCTGAGCTCAAAAGTCTTCCCAATGGCACCAAGGTCGCAAGTCTTTCACTTGCAACCAACCGTACCTGGAAGGATGCACAGGGCATGAAAAAGGACAGTGTCGAGTATCACAACGTCGTCGCATTCGCAAAACCTGCTGAGCTCATCGCCCAGTACTGCAAGAAAGGCGCATCACTCTATGTCGAAGGTCGCATCCAGACACGAAGTTGGGACGCGCAAGATGGCACCAAGAAGTACCGCACCGAAATCGTCCTTGAGACATTCCAGTTCGGTCCAAAGACCGGCGGCATGAGCACTGGTGCTCCGGCAAACAAAGGTCCGATCAGTGACCAAGAAGCTCCACAAAAGGATGCACCAGCCGATCTCGATACGATTGAATACCCAGATGAGGAAATTAATCTCGAAGACATTCCATTCTAATTATGAAAAACGATTACTTTAACGCAAACAACATCAAGTTCATCGACTACAAGGATATCGAAAGCCTCAAAAAGTTTTTGAACCCCAACGGTCGCATTCTCGGTCGCAAGCGCACTGGCCTTGCTGCAAAGCACCAGCGTATGCTTAGTGAAGCCGTGAAGCGCGCTCGATTTATGGGGCTTATCCCGTTTGTCGCGAACTAATGTAAAACAAGACCCCGTGAGATGTTACGCAAGTACTATCTCATGGGGTTTTTGTGTTTTGGGGTGGGTGTGGTAGGATCCTGAAAAACCATGCTATATGATAAAAATTAATATTTCTATCGATGACAGCTCCTTGTTTGATATTTGGGAACCGAATTCAAATAACTTTTTTGATTCCTTGGGAAGAGAAGTAGCGATTGAATCATTCACCAAAGAATTTGTTCAGGAAATGGGCAAAATTAATGAATCAAAAAACGTCGCAACTAAGGAGCATGAAGCTCTGTTTAAACCATTTCTTGATGCAGAATCAGTGCATTTATACTGGCTGAGCAATGATCCGGTCTACGGCATGATTGATTTTTCAAAACAGGGAAGAGAATCAAAGAAAATTGTTATTGGTATTTTACAAAAGATGGCCAAGAAAAATGAAATGTATGAGATTTGTGTCAAACAGTCCGTATGATTCAAAAGTCCCGAAGTGTTGTCTTTGGGATTTTTCTTTTTGGTAAAAAGAGGGAAGTTTGGTATAACGTAGGGAAAATTGTTTACTTTGGAAAAAGATTTTAAAGGCTCAAGAATGGTCACGTATAGCATATGCGGGATAGGTGCTTCCTTTATTGGAGTTATCATTGTTTCAGTTTTGGCTCCAGAATACCTACTCCTCGCACTAATTTGTTTGATACTTAGTAGTGGTTTTTTCTTTTTAGGGCTCGCTATATATGACAAAAGTAAATCTGCTAACCTATGATAGGTTAGCAGATTTTTTGGTTCAACAGTTAGTTCGCACGCTCGGCCCCGTCCGGCAACGCGGAGGGATCTCGCGCGCCGAGGAGCTTCAGGCGCGCTCGGTGTACTCTCCAGTATCAGTATTGATGCGAATGGTTTCGCCGACGTTGATGAAGAGGGGGACTTGGACGGTGGCACCAGTTTCAACGGTTGCGACTTTGTTGCCGCCGGTTGCGGTGTTGCCTTTGATAGAAGGCGGCGCATCAGTGACCTTGAGATCGACTTTGACGGGAACTTTGACACCGATGACGAGTTCTTCTTCGTCGTCATTTACGAAAATGATTTGCTCAATCTCAGTATTGGTCTTCACAAATTTGATCTTGTTGCCCACAACATCTTCTTTGAGAGAAAATCTCTTGCTTGGATCTTTGGGATCACAAAACCATACCTCGCCCTTTGCGATGTAGAGATACTTTGCAGGACGAGTGATGATCTCAGCTTCCTCGACTTTGTCAGATGAGGCAAAGGAGATCTCGGCGACACGGCCAGTGATCAAATTCTTGAGCTTCGTCGCATTGACCGGTTTGCGCTGTTGCTTGCGAAAGACGTGACTTGACACGACTTCATACGGCTGTCCTTCCCAAAGGATAATCTTCTTTTCGCGAACTTCACTGTATTCAAGCATACTCATAGATTTTTATTACTCCAGGTACAAATGTATATTCCTCGAAAACCACGCATAAAATTCTGGCTGAATTTTTGCTATGCTCGGGCCAGACGCCCTTGCGCAATGCTTTTCTCGGAACACACATTTGCTCCTGTCGGTTATGTATAACTGCACGATTGTAGCCGAAAAGGGAAGGAAAGTCCATCGAGTTTACGGAACGAAAAGAACACGGTTTTACCGTCTTTCGCAAGGCGACTGGCCTGAGAAGGAGCGATTTTTCAGCAGAAAAATACGCGACGGCAAAACAGTGTTCTTTGAGTGGAGGTTTTATTCTCCCGAACTTTCCATCACCACATCTTTCATTCTCTTGCGAACATCTTTGGTGATTGCGTCACGAACCTTAGTATTTTCGCGCATGAACACACGAGAAGCGTCGTAGCCACGGCCGAGTTTTACTTCTTCCTTGCCTTCAGGGGAGTAGGTGTATGACGTGCCGCTCTTTGCGATCACGCCAAGCTTTTCGCCAAGTGCGAGGAGTTCACCTTCAAGTGAGATACCTTCGCCGTAAATGATATCGAACTCAGTTTGTTTGAATGGGGCAGCAACTTTGTTCTTCACGACTTTGACGCGAGTGCGAGAGCCGACGACTTCTTCACCCTTTTTGATTTGTGCGATGCGGCGAATGTCGAGACGGATAGAAGTGTAGAACTTGAGCGCCTTTCCACCTGGGGTAGTTTCAGGATTGCCAAACATGACGCCGATCTGCATGCGGATTTGGTTGATGAAGATGACGACGGTCTTGGACTTGTGGACGATGGCAGTGAGTTTGCGAAGTGCCTGGGACATGAGACGTGCTTGTTTGCCCATGTGCTGCTGGCCCATGTCGCCTTCGATTTCATCTTTGGGGGTGAGTGCTGCGACTGAGTCAACGACGACGACATCGATCTTGCCAGAGCGAACGAGGGATTCACAAATCTCAAGGCCTTGCTCGCCAGTATCGGGCTGGGAAATAAGGAGCTGGTTGATGTTCACGCCGATTTTGCCTGCATAATCAGGGTCCATTGCATGCTCGGCATCGATGTACGCGCACACTCCGCCCATCTTTTGTGCTTCAGCGACCACGTGAAGGGCAAGGGTCGTCTTACCACTCGACTCAGGACCAAAGATCTCGATGATGCGACCACGGGGGACTCCACCGATACCAAGTGCAATATCAAGCCCGATTGAGCCAGTCGGAATGACGGAAATATCAACTTTAGGTGCTTCACCAAGTTTCATGATAGCGCCTTCACCAAATTTGGTTTGGATCGAGCGAATCGTTTCTTCGACAGAAGAGGTGCCAGTTGACTTTGGTTCTTTGGTTGCTTTTTTAGGCATAATGTTTATAGAAATTACTGATAAGGTTTTGGGTCGATGGTTGCCACCGATGGTGGAGTACTTACGACGATTTGATACGTCTTAACTTTTTGGTTGCCAAACTGATCACGGAGTGCGACTTCGACGATATTGTAACCGGGAGAGAGGACGACTTCATCGGTGAATGTCCCTTTGCGATCTACTGTGACTGAGCGGCCATTGATGAGAAGTTCTCGGGCATGGCGCGCTTTGCCGGCGATCGAGAGGAATGGAGAGTCAACAGTTGCGCCATCAGAAGTTGTTGTGATGACGAGTGGTGTGCCAAGTAATCGGTCGCGCATGTTGTACCCGACAAGTGCCACGACGGCAATGCCGAGTGCAAGAAGAAGGCCGGATTTGAGGGTGAGGGATTGCATTAAATGGTGGTTCTGCGAAGTACTCATATATTATATACCCATTTCATCTGCAACGGTATCTGACGTCGGATTTTTGAGGCCCTGGTCAATGACTTCTCGTGGCTTGGCACCATCTGAGGCACCGATCACGCCGCGTTCTTCAAGCATATCCATAAGGCGCGCGGCGCGTGCGTACCCAACTTTGAGCTTGCGCTGGAGGTATGAAGTTGATGCTTTGCCAGCTTCCATAATGCATGCGCGGGCATCTTCGTAGAGTGGATCGTCATCTCCGTCGCCTTCCATGGAGTCGCTAAACATCGCCTTTTCACCTGAGACATTTCCAGTGAGTTCGATAGTGTCGCGGATGTCATCTGCAAAGGCGCTTTTGAGATACTTCACCACACTCTTTACTTCATCTTCGCTAATGTATGCGGACTGAGTGCGCTCTGCCTGGTTGCTTTCGATGAGGGCGAGCATGTCACCGTGACCAAGGAGTTTTTCAGCGCCACCAGCATCGAGGATTGTGCGCGAGTCGATAAGAGTCGGTACACGTAGTGCAATACGCGATGGCACGTTTGCTTTGATGAGACCAGTAATGACGTTTACTTCTGGACGCTGGGTAGAAAGGATAAGGTGGATACCGACGGCGCGGGACATTTGCGCAAGTCGCACGATCGCGGCTTCAAGTTCACGAGGGTATGCCTGCATGATATCTGCAAGTTCGTCGATCACAATAACGATGTACGGCATACGATCGACTCCTTCGACATTTTTGGCAAAGTCGGCTTGATGGCTCTTGTGGTATGAATCGATGTCGCGGACTGATTCGGATTCGAGGATGTCGTACCGGCGACTCATTTCTGTAGCTGCCCATTTAAGTGAGAGAATTGCTTTTTTGGAGTCAGTGATTACGGGAGTAAGCAAGTGAGGAATGCCGTTGTATAGCGTGAGTTCGACGCGCTTGGGATCAACAAAGATAAATCTGAGGTCATCCGGACCGTGACGATAGAGAAGTGACGTAATGATCGTATGGATCGTCACAGACTTACCAGAGCCAGTGGTACCAGCGATCAAAAGATGCGGCATGCGCGCAATGCTCTTGAGGACTGATTTGCCTGAAATATTGCGCCCAAGTGCAACAGTGAGAGGGCGTGCCTGTTGAAAGGCTGGATCTCCGAGCAGATTTGCAATCCCGACCGTTGCTTTTGTTTTGTTTGGAATCTCGATACCGACAAGGCTCTTGCCAGGGATTGGTGCCTCGATACGAAGCGGGTGTGCTGCAAGTGAAAGCGCAAGGTCATTTTGAAGGCCGACGATACGGGAGAGTTTGACACCCTGAGCAGGCTTGAGTGCGTAGCGAGTTACTGTCGGACCGATCGTGACCTCATCCATTTCGACTTCGATGCCGAAGTTCAAAAGGGTACGGCGGATGATATTTGCATTTGCTTTGACGTCGCCCACATTTGCCTTGCCGCGATCACCCTCGAGAAGGGAGAGTGGTGGAGGAACGTATGCACCGGAGAGTTTGGAGCGCTTGGTATCGATAGTGAAGTCAGGAGCATTGGACGAACTGTCAGTGACCTTCATTGCTGCGGGTTCAGGTTTGGGAGCCGCTTCGACAGGGGTATTGAGTTCGCTTGCAGGAATGACGTATTCGCTAGGTTCATCGATAGAAACTTCGTCTCCTCCAGGTTGCTCTTTGATACCAAGACTCTTTATGGATTGCCAGATGCGAGCAAAAAATGGAAATAGGTTGGGTGTACGGTCAAAGAATATGGTGAATGAACATGTGACAACAAAGAAGAGAATGATGGCTGCAAAGATACTATCAAAGGCTGCGGTGAGTGGCATGGCAAGGAGTTTGCCGATGAGACCTCCGTACGAGAGGTTGCCGACAGAAAGGATAGTCAAAAGTGAGAACATACCGATCGTGCCGCTAATGATTTCTCGTGTAGTTGCCTCAAAAGATTTGTTGCGAACGAGAAACACCCCAGCCGTTCCGAGTGCGATAGGGATGAGGATAGAACCAGCGCCAAGGAGTGTCTTGGATGCTTCGGCTATTAGGAATCCCCCGACTCCAGCACCTCCCACGAGCCCCGCTGCTGCAATGAGCGCAATAAGAACCATAATAAGCCCCCATACGACACGAGTAGTGTGAGAAGATTGCTGCTTTTTCTTGGGAGCGGGTTTCTTTGCCATAGAGTGTTTTGTATAAAGAGTATATCACTGCAATTTTCGAAAAACCATTATGTTATAAGGGTTATTGCGACACGCACTGTTTCTTGCACAAGGACAAAATGTCCGTTATGCTGAACATACGAAAATGTCTTTAATGGACATAATAAAAGACAAAAAGACATATGCAAAAAACACATACAATACAAACTTTAAATAGTGCTATGAGTCAATCAAAAGGACAGAAGATTGTTGCTGCATTGTATCTTGTCACACAGCATTTGTCTGATACTGACCCACTGAAGCTTCGCATCCGTGCGCACGCAGTTGATTTTGTGGGTTCGAAGACGAGTCGGAGTGTGATCGGCCGCGAACTGGGCGATCTCCTTATTGCCGCTGAAATTGCAGGGTTGATGAGTAAACAAAACGTGACCATTTTAATTTCTGAAATCAATCTCCATGCTACGCATGACGCTCATCATGGCGCGATTGAGTCACTATTTCCTGCCGACGAGCATCTTGTTGTGAAGCGCTACCAGAGTTCAAATATGTCTTTTATGTCTGATAAACTATCAATAGGACATTCAAAAAATACAAAAAACATTGAAAATAAAAGCAAACGTCAACAACAAATTTTGTCTCTTATAAATGAACGTAAATCTGTCGCTATAAAGGACATTTCAAGTCTCTTCCCAGATGTCAGTGAAAAGACAATTCAGCGTGAACTTGGAAGTTTGGTTGCGGAAGGTAAGATCACGAAGCGTGGCAGCAAGAGATGGAGTATATATATGGCACTGTAATAAACCATGCTCGCCCGCCGAAGCTTCAGCGGAGGTGGGGAGTATCTATCTCGCAGTTTCCTAAGGATTTCCAAAGCTTTTTTGTAATAAAGACATAGGTAGTACGTCACTATACCTGAGTGGATAACCACGCCTTTTTATACACCGTACTGGTCTCAAAACCTGATATATGGTATGATAATGGCTATCTTTTGTCTTTCAGGTACTTGTATTTGGAAGGCAAAAGAGATGGTGGTAGTCCACTCAAAACAGCTCGTTGAAAACAACATATCGGTTCAAATCCTTATTAGTTTTCGACGACTGTTTTGTCTCCCTACCATTTGGTGGGGAGATGATATCGGCCTTGTCGACACGGCAGATATGCAGCTCGTTACTGCATTCTGCGAATCTCGTATGGCGCACTCTGGGTGATAAAGACCCGGACTGTGGCATACAGCCGCTTTCTACATATATATAGTGTAGGAGCGATTACTAACTATTAATCAAACTATGAATAGAATTTCTAAATTTATCGTAGTTGCAGTGCTCGCAGTTGCTCTTTCAGCAGCTACAGCTTCTGCAGCTTACATGCACACAACGACTCTCAAGCAGGGTTCACGTGGCACACAGGTAACTGAGCTCCAGATGGCGCTTGGTGTTACTCCTGCTACTGGCTACTTTGGTTCAATCACCAACGCAGCAGTAAAGGCATTCCAGGCAGCTAACGGCCTTAAGGCTGATGGTGTTGTTGGTCCTATGACCGGCGGCAAAATCGCTATGCTTGGCGGTTCAACTGGTGGCTCATTCCCAGCTGGTTGTACTTCAACTGCTGGCTACAGTACTACTACTGGTCAGCCATGTTCAGGTGGTTCAATGGTTCCTGGTTGTTCTTCAACAGCTGGTTACTCTTCAACTACTGGTCAGCCATGTAACGGTTCTTCATCAAACGGTGCCCTCAACGGTACTGCTGGTGACATTACTGTTTCTTCATACACATCTGGTCTTGAGACCAATGTTGGTGAAGGCGACGACAATGAAAAGGTACTCGGCTTCGAAATCGAAGCTGATGCTGGATCAGATGTTGCTATCAACTCTGTAAAGGTTAACCTTGAAAACCAGGGATCTGGCTCAAAGCGTCTCACACGATACGCTAGTGCTGTATCAATCTGGACTCAGGATGGTACCAAGGTTGGTTCATCAAACGCTTCAGACTTCTCAGAATCTTCAAACGTCTACTCTCGCTCAATTCCACTTTCAAACGTGGTGATCCGTGCTGATCAGAAGACTCGATTCTTTGTTGCTATTGACGCAGTTGATAACATCGACTCTGCAGACTACTCTGCTGACAGTTGGGTAGCTACACTTGACAGTGCTCGCTTTACCGACGGTTCAGGTGCAATCCTTACTGAAGACACTAACATTACTCGAACCTTCAATTTCACATCACTTGCAACAGCAAATGATCTCGAACTCAAGGTCAACCTTTCAAGTTCAAACTTGAAGGCTCAGACTGTGAAGGTATCTACTACTACTCAGACCAACGATGTTGAACTCTTGAAGTTCACATTGAAGGCACAGGGTGGTGCTATGCACATTGATCAGATCCCAGCACTCTTTACAACGAGTGACAACGATCTCGATGATGTGACTGGTAACGTTACCCTCAGTATCGATGGTTCAGAATTCAGTGAGACAGTATCAACGTCTTCATCTGCAGCTTCAACGATCACGTTCGATGACCTCGACCTTGATCTTGCTGAAGGTGAGACTTTGACTGGTACCATTACTGCTGACATCAACAGTACTTCTGGTTACTCAGAAGGTACAACTCTCCTTGCATCTATCCCATCTAGTTATGTAACTGCTACTGCAGGAACACTTTCTATCGATGTAGAAGACGTAAATGGCGATCAGCTCGTAACTGGTGACCGAACAGGTTCAGCTACTGGTGAAATCATGACCTTCCGCTCAACTGGCGTGAATACAGTTATGGGTACTCCTAGCTACAACCGAACGACTGATACATCTGGTAACGTTACTTCTGTAACCTATACCATCCCTGTATCTGTTACTTCATTCGGTAATACACTCTACGTTGGTCAGTCAGCACAGCTTGCGACATCTGCTTCTGGATCAAATGCATTTGCACTTGCATTCCAGACATCAGCTGCTCCAACAACAGACGAAGTGACAAGCTCTGCTTCTATCGCAGTTTCTTCATCGAACGCTACGATCGAATCAAACGCTTTCCGTGTTGATGATGGTTCTACTAAGAACTTCACAATTACTGTAACGTTGAATACTCCTACGTCTACTGCAGCTAACTACCGTGTTCAGCTCAAGCAGATCCAGACATTCACGAACGCAGCACTTTACAGTGGAGCTTCTTCAAGTAACCTCCTTCCTGTTGAGCAGTTCCGTTCTGACTACCAGTTCATCAACAGCTAATTGCTTTTGTTGACTGACTAGATTTAGTACGAACGCAAAAAACCGCCTTTGGGCGGTTTTTTGTTTTGGGCGTATACTGGACCAATATGAACACAGAAAAAGTCCTCAAATATGGATCCTATACGGTCGCATTTTTGATCCCTTGGGTTACGTTTGGCAGATGGGTATTCCCACACACTACTTCAAAGGCATTTCTCTTGTACGGATTTATGAGTATCCTTACGGCGCTATGGGTATATCTATTGTGTACTGATTCGCGGTACCGATTATCTAAGCGAGAATGGGTATATGTAAGCCCGCTCCTTGTATACGTACTCTGGATGACGATCGCAGGTATTGCGGCGCATAGTCCTGGACTTGCATTCTGGGGCACGCTTATGCGCGAAACTGGACTTTTGACTCTCTACGCAGCGACTATGTATGCACTCATCATTATCTCGCTTTCAAAGCGGTATGAAGGCTATATCTACAAACTACTCGGGTGGGCAGTAGGTGGCGGTGCAGTGGTTGCAGCAAGTGTGTGGTTTGGAGATGAAGGATTTAATACTGCGATCAACGTGCTACGCAAGGGAAGCGGAGGGGGTGTCACGGGCAACTCCTCACTTGCGGGTGCGTATATGATATTCTTGCTCGGATTTACTATATTTCTACTCAATGCAAAGCAGGTTGTAAAAAAGACACGGCTTTGGATCCTCGGCGCCTTCATTATCTTTTCTCCACTCTTCATTAATCTTTACAGAATGCTTTCTGGAAAAAGTATGCTCGGAAGTGCGCGCGGCGCATTTCTTGGCATCGTCATTGGTACAGGTGTTGCAGTGCTTGTGTATCTTACTGCTAAGAAATCAACCCGTATTCTAGGTATAGCCGGACTCGCCGCGGGTGTCATTGTTGGTGCGATCGCATGGATACAGCTCGTTACTCCCGGTACGACACTGCATCAAAAATTTGTTGACGTAGCATCAGGTACTCGATTTGCATTCTGGGAGATATCACAAAAGGCCATGAATGAGCGGCCGCTCGTAGGATACGGACCGGAAAATTTCCCTATTGCGCAGTCGCGGTACTTCGATCCGCAGTTTCTCTCGCGAGACTTGGCCTTTGAAGCGTGGACTGATCATCCACACAACGTGTACTACGACAACGGCGTTGCGGCGGGGTATCCTGGCATCGCACTCTATGTCCTATTTATAGGATCACTCATATATATCACCTATCGCAAGTCAAACTTTAGTAGCGTACAAAAAAGCATTCTTATAGGAACATTGCTTGGGTATCTCGTACAAAACCTTGTTGCATTCGATGGATTTATAACTATCTTTATCCTCATGATCTATACAGGTGTCGTGTACGGATCGGCAGCTTCTTCAACTGCTCAAGCAAAGGCTGTCATAACAAAAAAGTCATGGCACCTAGCACTTGCGGGAATGCTTGTTATAGCAGCTATTGTGGGTGTCTACCATCTTTCATACAAGCCGTCACATAAGGCAAAGCTTTATGCAAGTATTCTTGGATCCAAGCTCGACCAGCGTCCTCTTCGGTATCACGAGTTCGGTAAAGGTTCACCGGTCGGGACGTACTGGGACGTGAGTGGATTTGGGTATGACGAGTACAAGCTCTATGCAAGAGACCCTGTCGCGGTTAAGCAAGATCAGAAAATCCTGCCGTATGCGATCAAAGACGTGGATGCGTCTATCAAATATCTCGAAGAACTTGCGAAAACCAACAAGACTGACTATCGGTTGTACTTCACGATCGTAAATCTCTACAATACCAAGATTTATTTCTCAGACCTCCCGTACGACCCGACACTCGCTGCGCACATGACCGAGCTCATCACATACGCACAGGGTCTTGCGCCGACCGACCCGCGCATTCACTGGCTCTACGCACAGCTTGCTGCGTGGAAAGGAGATGTGAACGGAGTGATTACTGCATATCAAAAAGGAATAAACATTGATCCGACACTTCCTGTGTCGCATCGGCTACTCCTGCAATTTGTACGTGGAGTTGGTAATCAAAAACTGTACAATGAATTTCTTATAAATGCGCAAAAGGAAATACCGGGATTTGTGATGGAATAATAAAATCTCCCCACTAAATGGTGGGGAGATAAAACGTCCGGAATTCCGGACGTTTGTTTTTAGTAAAATTCAGTAATAACAACAAATCCACTGCTTCCGTCCCCACCACTTTTGTTTGGAGAATTATAACCGTTCCCACCGCTTCCACCAGCGCCATAACTTGTTGCACTGTGTCCGTTTGCGGCAACGCCTTGGTTAACAGGAATTCCTCCTCCTCCAAAATAAGACGAGGATCCTATGTAAAAAGTTCCAACTCCAATTGCTCCACCGCTTCCAGATCCATTAATATTAATATCTCCTCCAATGCCGACACCTCCAAAAGATCCATCAGTTGTGTATGTTGAAGAAGTTTGGGCTTTTCCACCCTGTCCTCCAGTTGCAGAACAATGAATACCAAATGACGATATGCCACCATCTCCTCCAGCGAATTGAGGTGCCCCCCCGATACCACCTGCGCCAATAACAATTGATTCTGAGGAAGAAAGTGTTGTAGTAGAAATAATCTTTTTGGAATACCCACCTGCTGCTCCTGCGCCACCACCATAGTTGTAGCATCCTCCACCTCCACCACCACCACCAACCATTTCAACAATGATGTACTTGAGGCCGGGAGGTTTGGTCCAGGTAGCGTTTGAGGTATACGTGCGGATAATTGGCACAGAAGATGTGGTGCCTGCAGGTACAAGTGAAAGCCAGGTGCTACCGGTGTAGTAGTCAAAGGTGCTTGTGGTCGTGTTGTACACGAGAAGTCCTGTTGCGGGGAGTGCGATGCCGTCACGTTGTAGTGTGGTGAGCCTAGGGAACAATACACCTTTTGTGGTAGCGGCCACATCGAGCATGGCGCTGGTGTCAGGATCGGCGCCAGTTGCGTTGATGGCCATGCCGCCTGACTGAGAAAATGTGCCTGCCCATATAAGGACAAATGCACAGAGAGAAAAGATCTGTTTCATACTTGTTTTGTTTTAAATGAATAAATATTTAGACCATCGTACCGTTTTGAAACTAACGAAATTCTAAACTGTTATTTTGAGGATATTTGTAGTAGGATAGAGCACATGATTGTCGTACGACTCAAAGGAGGAATGGGGAATCAGTTGTTTCAATACGCATTGGGGCGGGTATTAGCATTGAAGTATAATGTTCCGCTTCGATTTAATATCGAAGCATACGAAGACACCGGGCCGCGGCCATTTCGTAGTTTGTATCCTGGTAGTTTTGTACAACGAACGTATGATTTAAATCTATTTAACGTCGACGGTGAAGTTGCGAAAAAAAATGAGATACCGTTTCTCCATCGTATGTACGGAAAGGGGCCACTGTTTCTTATCTTCGATGCAGTACGCCGTCGATTGCTTCGGTATGTATTTCGACAAAAAGCGCAGGAACTGTATTTTTCAAAATATGACCCGAGCTATCTCTCACTTGGTCCTAATGCATATCTCGACGGATTTTATCAGTCACCAAAATATTTCACCGATATTGCAGATATCATCAGAAAAGATCTCACATTCAAGGATCCGGTACCGGAACATGTTGCAACACTTGCTGCAGAAATGAAACATCAGAACTCAGTCTGTATCCACATACGTCGAACTGATTTTGTGGGACATAAGGATTATGAATATGTCGGCGATGAGTATTACAAAAAAGGCCTCGTGTATATCGCAGAAAAAACTCCGATCGAACATATCTATGTGTTCTCAGATGACATTGAGTGGTGCAAAGAAAATCTCACATACCCATACCCTACGACTGTGGTTGGTTCAGAATACGCAGGTGAGCGCAATGAGTGGCATTTTTATCTTATGCGTTCGTGCAAGCATTTTATCATTCCAAATAGCTCATTTTCATGGTGGGCAGCATGGCTTCCAAATCATGCGGATAAACTAGTCGTTGCGCCGAACTATTGGTTTACCGGTACTAATATCAACGATGTTATTCCGCCTGAATGGAAAATACTATGACCGTTTCAATTATCCTTCCCACATACAACGGCGCACAGTGGATCCGCCGGGCGATCGATAGTGTGATCGCACAGACATTCACTGACTGGGAACTGATCATTGTAGATGATGGTTCAACACAGGATCTACAATGTATGTTCCCAGGTGATGCACGTATTCGATATTTCAAAAATGAGAAAAATCTTGGCATTCAAAAGACGATCAATCGCGGCTTAGCTGAGGCGAAGGGGAAGTATATTGCGCGCATTGATGACGATGATATGTGGAGCGATACGGCAAAACTTGAAAAGCAGGTTGCATTTCTTGAATCACACCCAGATCACGTGCTTGTTGGTACTGGTGTAATTGTTGTTGACGAACAAGGAAAAGAGCTCCAAAGATATTTGCTTCCAGAAACTGACACAGTTATCCGATCTAAACTGCTTCGCAAAAATTGTTTTGTGCATTCATCTGTTGTGTTTCGAAACATTGGAATCAGATATTCAGAAGAAAAAAATGTGCGTCATGCAGAAGATTATGAATTGTGGCTTCGACTTGGACTTCAGGGTAAGTTTGCAAACCTCCCGTCGCATAGCGTCACGTTCACTGTGCGCAAACAGTCCCTTACTGGAAGAAATCGCGTAATTCAGGCGCGGAGAATCCTCGTTCTTGCTTGGAGATATAAAACACATTACCCGCATGCATTGATTGGTATTACCACTGCATTTGTTAGATATGTAGGTTTTATCGGACTCAGTGTAATCCCAGTTCCTCGAGGATTATTTCACTGGATTCAAAAAATACAGAAAAGTATGTAATTACTTTCCAAGCATGCTGCGAACGATGGAGTTTGCGATTGCTTTGAGGAAGTGAATTTTAATTGTTGCATATAAGAATACTGTGGCACTGACGTTTTTGTTGAGATCATAGATGGTCAATATTTTCGCTCCAATCGCAAAGCTTTGTTTGAGGATAGGAAAGAAGGCTGTAAACGAAATTCTATAGTGCGCGTGAAATCGATAAAATGCATCAATGAGTTCTGGTTTTCCTTCGTAGAATGCGTAATTCTTTTTGTACGTTTCAAACACACTTTCTTTGATCGCAGCGGTCTTGGTAGATGAATAATTGTTTCCGTGTTCTCGATAGTGAAGTAAGACCTTAGGTATATTGTGACCTTGATGTTTGTGAATTATTTCTGAGAGAAATGCGAAGTCTTCGCACACAACAAGTGGATACTGTGCAATCGTTTCGAGCACTTTTTTTCGAAAGAGTACGGTCGGATGGCAGAAATAGGTATTACTCAAGTACTTCCATGCAATCACGATGTTTTGTGAAGGGTGCTCGCGGACTTTCTGCTGTTTGTTATTTCCAAATGTTTCGTACCAAGAACCGACTATATCTATCTGTGGGTTTGTTTGTAAATAATCGTATTCAATCTGCAGTCGCTCTGGGGCGTTGATATCATCTGCATCCGCTCGCGCGATATAGCTGCCGCACACATGTGAAAGGCAGCAATTGAGTGCACCTGCAAGACCTTTTTCATGAGTATTTGGAAACACTCGAATGCGACTATCGCGTGACGCGTAGTCTTCGGCAATCGCACGGCTTCCGTCAGTAGAAGAGTCATCGACGACGATGAGTTCCCAGTCGGTAAACGTTTGTGCCATGATGCTGTCGATCGACTCGGCAAGATACTGCTCGCCGTTGTAGACAGGCATAATGATGCTGATTGTTGGATTATTTTTTTCCATATCGTTTGAGGCTAGCTGTCATACGACGGCGCATGTCTTTATTTATAAATGCACGCAGTACAAAAAGGAGACATGCAAGAAATAATGATCCTGAACTATGAGGAAACAGTTTTTTGCGAATGTTGTAAGGAAGTGATTTCTGAGCAATGCGGAAGAATCGAAGTTTTGGGAGTCCGCGCACTATATTGAATATAATCCGATCCCCCCAAATCAAAGGAATAGGGTATTGCTCAATAATAAGCGGGATCCATTTCGCGATAAATGCAGCGTCTCCCTTGATGAGTGTTTCGATATTATTGGTCTGATTGCGCTCGTGGCGACGGATGGCGACAAGTACTGCGTCTACATATTCGATCTGAAACTTCTCGGCAATACGAAGCCACATATCCCAGTCTTCACCTACGCGAAGTGATTCATCAAAAAGTCCCACTGTATCAAACACTGATTTTTTGATAAGTACATTACTCGCACTTCCGAGGATCAAATTACCTGGAAGAAGTTTTTCAAATGCATATCCTTGCACTTCGGGATTAAGTGGAACAGTTGGAATATCGGGGCGATCAGTTCCATCGGTACCGATGATTTTGTAATTGCCGTACACAAGTCCGAGTTCAGGGTTTTTGGTGAAAAGTTCTATCTGTTGTGCAAGCTTTGCCGGTCCCCATCGATCGTCAGCATCGAGAAATGCCACAAATTCGCCAGTTGCTTTTGATAACCCAAGATTGCGTGCACTGTTGGGACCACCGTTTTCTTTTTTGATGTAGTGAATCCGAATTGATGAAGCGCTCTGAAGTTTTTGGACTATAGTTTCGGTATCATCGATTGATCCATCATCTACGACAATAATTTCATGAACAGGGTATGTTTGTGCGAGTACTGAACTAATCGCTTCGGCAATAAACGATGCGTTGTTGTAGGTCGGGATGATTGTCGAAATAGTCGGCTGCATACCTAGTACCACTCTTTAATTTCCAGAATTGACTTGTATTGATCAGTAGAAATATTTGGCAATGTTTCATTGTAAAAAATCTTGCAAAAGAGTGCGTAGCGATCAAGTGCGGCATCAACGTAGCTTCTGGGAACATTGGCTGCTGCATCGGGATTGTGATAAAAGTTCATGCCGCTGCCGACACAAGAGAAGTGCACGAGTTTGTTACCGAAGTCGAGTTTGTATTTCGTAGGGAAGTCATTGATATCCGCATGTATATTGTTTCGTTTACCGAAATAATTGCAGCCGCCGACGTCATCGAAATCGAGGTGATAGATGCTTGCGCCATTTCGCACCATATCAAACATGACCGGATCAAAGAAGTCGATAGTTGGAAATGGAAACGGATTGTAGGTGCCATGGATCATCTGTGCAAATTTGCTCATCTTATATGGTCCCAGCAGGTGTTTGATCTGCCATTTCATGCGGCGTGCAACCTGAAGTGGTGAAAGTGTTGCGAGATTTCGTACCCATGAACCAATTGAAGTTTTGCCATGCAAATATTCTGATGAAATACGATCCTTGTTCCAGAGTGTGCAGTTGGTCTGGCAGATGTCAGCGAGGTGTCTGATCTCAGGATTCTTGTGCGGATTGTGGTGGTAATTGCGAAAGGGGCCGATGAGATCGTACTCAGGAGTCAGCGCAATCATGTCGTCCATGATGTTTTGTCTGAAGATCACGTCACTATCGAAGTGCAGCATATACTTCGTGGGACAGTGCTTGATGATATGTTCCCACAGGAGCGCCGTACCGACATGGCCGTGTTTGTATGCCGGGAGAATGTTTGTAGGCACTTCTATGAGTACGTTGTTCTCATGTGGCACAAGGTGTGCGAAGTCGTCTGCAGTGCCGTACACGTACACCTTATAGTCGTGGTACTTGTGAAATGAGTCGAGCGCAATACGGCCAATCTTACCGCAGCCTACGATCTCAGTGAAAATAAAGACTTGAGCTTCCTGCATACTCGTTTGATATCCTTCACTATACTCGATTCAGATTCTGGAGCAAGGGCGATAGGTAGCTTTGTGCTGTTTGCTGGTAGGGAATTAGCATATGCGGCAAGCATAGGAAAAAGTTGGTATGTATTGAGAATGAGTTGCTTTGCCTCGGCAAGTGCAGATACAGAGCGCTCATAGGCGTCGTTCGCAATGACCTTTTTGATAATCCCGAGTGCTTCTTGGGGCTTCGTAATATCAATCGTGCTGAGCGTATGTGGAGAAAAATAGTTCTCAATATTGGGCGCACCATAATAGATCGGGTACGACTCTCCCAGAAATGCATCTGCAAGCTTTTCGGTCCAGTAGTCATCGAGTGCTGCGTTTTCGATCACGATATGGTACTTGTATGGCGCGATTGCGTCCCATTTATCCTCAAGGGGTTTGTCTATGCCAAAGATATCGATTTGGTCACCAAGCTCTTTTTTCAAAAATTCTGCAAAGTCATATCGCTCGCGATGGCCTTTGGTAAAGCGTTTGTTTGAAACAATAATTGAAAGCAATTTCGTTTTGGTCGGTGTAGGGAGCGCCATGAGTTCGTCATATGTTTTTTCATACGTCGTATCATCGCTTCCGTCAGCTTTCATTTTGTGCCCGACCCACCAGGGAAGTGCTTGTTGTGAGTGAATGACGTGTGGATGATTGAGATGATGGCAGGTAAGTACTGCATCGAATTGATCGGTAAATGCTTTGTTGTACGTCTTCACGCTTGGTGGCTCGTTGGTGATGAGGAGTGTTGCACTTGTGCGTGTCGTTTCTATTTTTCCGAGTCCGCCATAGACGACCCATAGATCGCACTCCTTGATATCCTGATTGATATAAAACTCGCAATTGCCCCACACCGGGCGCATACCGGGAGCTTGTTTGATGAAAGGTGATCCACCTCCTGCCGTTGAGAGTTTAATTTTCTTCATTGCGAGTCCAGCTTTCCCACACAAAGGGATAGTGATAGGTGCGAGTATGAGTGCGTGCAAGTGCTTCTTGAATCTTTGTCATGCGATTTGTTGCGTCTGGGACAAAATCATGAAACTGCACCTGAATGTGTGTGATGTCTTTGAGCATGTTTGCCGCAATGAGATCTTCGAGAAGTGGGTACTCACCACCTTCGATGTTGAGTTTGATGAGTGTGGGTGTGCCGAGCTCTGCTGCGACAGTACTTGCTTTGCGAAACGATGCTTGCTCGCTCTGTGTGCCGTGTGCAAATGTCGATGCTCGATCGCCAATAAGTGAAATTGATTCAGTTGCGTCACGATCTGAAAGGCCATACTGGTGTACTTGTAGTTTTGGGTTTTTTGCGAAACGCTGCGTGATCTCATTCGCAAATGACTTTACTGGTTCAAAGATGTGAATCGTTGGTTGGTACTTTGCAAAGAGATCGCTTGCCCACTGTCCTTCAAATCCACCCACGTCCCATACAAGATCTTCTGGAGTGAGGTCATACGTGAGGCGGAGTGTCTTGTCGCCACGATCAGCTTCCCATGATGCAACGACGAGTTCGCGCTCCGTTTTTTGGGGAGGGAAGAAGTGTCGATAGAGTTTTTGAAATAGAGTAGTGAGCTTGTTCATATAACAGTAGATCCTTCTTTCCAAAGTGTGTCGTCTACAAATATTGTGTTGACATAGGTATCAGCGTACACGACGTAGTTGTGTTCTTTCAGAAATGTAATGATGTTCATATTTTTTTCAAATGTTCCAGTAGTTGTCTGAGTAATAGTTTCTATACAAAAAATCTTTGGGCGATACTTGCTAAAGTCGATGGCGCGAATTATTTCTTCATCCATTCCTTCGGTATCAATAGACACAATGTCGAGGTATGTTGGGTATTCTGTAAAAAGATCGTTGATGCTAACGACTGGAATGTGTTCTACGCGTTCGATTTTTTGGGGGCCGTACATATGTAGTGCATGGATCGTTTGTTCGGCATCTTCTTTGGAAAAGGTGTTCATAGTTTGTGCGGTGAGTACGTAGTATGGAAGTGGGGCATTGCTCGTACTTGCTCCAACACCTACTGCTTTTACAACATCTCTTGGGCGCTTTGCTTGAATTGCCTCTGCAAGAAGAGGGCTTGGTTCGATACATACACCGTTTGACCCTTTTTCATAAAAGAAATACGTATTACTCAAGTTTGTGGCATGGTGCGTACCAATGTCGATATATCGAGGATTCGTCAGTCCAATAGTCTTGCACAAGCCATCAATGATGATGTCTTCACCATACTGTGCGTATGTTTTTTGACCAGGAGATATGAAAAGATTTTTGAAAAGTCGCGTTAGTTTTTCCATGGGAGTTTGGGAGCGAGAATGCCGGGGCGCTTCTGGTTCCAGTAGGGGTGATCGCCGAATACTCGGCTCAAGGTAAACATAACAGTCGGATTTCCTTTGCCTGGTTCAAAGAACCACTGCTTACCGTGGATGCCGCCGATAAGTTCGAGCGAATACGTGCCACTGTTGAGTATGTCGGTCGGGATCGTGGAGGTGAGAATATTTTCCCCTTTCTGAAGTGAACGTGTTGCGTCGCTGTCAGTCTGATATGACCAGTACACAAGCTCGCCGTCTTCGGTATAGAGCGCGTAGCCCAGTGTGATATCTGCAATGTCTTCTAAAAGTGTTGCCTCGATATGAACAATGTACTTGTCTTTAGTGTGCGCCACCTCAAATACATCTGGTTGGAGCGGTGTAGGGTAGCGAGTAGATGGATTTCGAGTCCAGCGATGTGATCCTTCATGTGTCGTACGATCGGTGTATTGCTTGATCACTGTTTCAGTATCACCAAAGGCAACGACGTGACCTTTTTCAAGTAGGAGTGTTTTAGTACAGAGGCGTCTGACTGCATCCATGTTGTGGCTGACGAAGAGGATCGTGCGGCCGTCAGTTTGGGTGAGCTCCTGCATCTTGCCCAAACACTTCTTTTGGAACTCTGCGTCACCAACCGCGAGTACTTCATCAACTATCAATATGTCTGGTTCGAGGTGCGCGGCCACAGAAAACGCAAGGCGCACATACATACCACTCGAATAATATTTCACTGGTGTATCGAGAAACTGTTCAATACCAGCAAATGCAACAATTTCATCAAACTTGCGGATGATTTCCTTTTTGGTCATGCCGAGGATTGCGCCGTTGAGCATAATGTTTTCTCGACCCGTGAGTTCAGGGTGAAAACCAGTACCAACTTCGAGCAGTGATCCGACGGTACCATGGAGTTTGATCTCGCCAGTGGTGGGTGGTGTGATTTGTGAAAGAATTTTCAAGAGTGTTGATTTACCCGCGCCGTTGTGGCCAACGATGCCGACGACTTCGCCTTTCTCAACGCTGAAGCTCACGTCTTTGAGCGCCCAAAATACTTCGGTGTCGATGCCAAATGTTTCTTTCGCGCGGCGCTTGAGGTACCGAAAAGGATGCTTGAATGCATTGGTAAGCACATCACGGAGCGCGATATAGCTCCCGCGCTGATGTGCGATCTTGTATTTCTTGCCGATGTTGTGAACTTCGATAATTGGTTTCATATTAAATAATATCTGCAAAGTAGCGCTCTGTTTTTTTGAATATATACACACCAACGACGAGGAGTACAAACGTTGCAGCAAACGAAATGCCGATGAGTGTCCAGTTGAGCACGGTGGTGCCAAGGAGTGCGGCGCGTGCGCTTTGGATCACACCCATCATAGGGTTGAATGCCAAGAGGTATGAATACTTGCCGGCGATGCCTGCGGGATAAATCACTGGTGTTACAAAGAGCAAGATTTGAATAAAGAATGGAAGCGCATACCGCACGTCACGGTACTTCACATTGATCGCTGCAAGTGTAAGGCCGAGTCCGACGGAGGCCATAAAGGTAATGAGAAGGAGGAGGGGAATAATGAGGAGGCCCCAAAGGTGTGGTGTGTACTGATAATAGATCATCATGCCGACAAGAATGAGTGCAGCGATAAAGAAGTCGACAAACTTTGTGGCAACTGAGGAAAGCGGAAGAAGAAGTCGAGGAAAATAGACTTTGGTAATGATCGGTTGGTTTGTGATCAGTACATTGCTCGTATCAGCAAGCGCATTTGAAAAGAATTGCCAGAAGAGAAGTCCGACATAGACAAAGATTGGATAGGGTACGCCATCAGAGGGCACATTCAGTAGTCCGCCAAAAAATACACTAAAGACCACCATGGTGAGAAATGGTTGAAATACTGCCCAGAGTACGCCGATCGAGGTCTGCTTGTAGCGCACCTTAAAATCCTTCCAGGTGAAAAAATAGAGAAGCTCACGGTATTGCCAGAGTTCTCGGAGATCTTTGAAACTGACAAGTTTCTTGGGGCGGATAGTAGTCGTCGTCACTGTCATACAATAGCACTTATATTAATGAGTGAAAATAATCTGCAGTGTTTTGAGGACAATCCCGATATCAAGGAGTGGGGATTTATTTTTGAGATAGTACAGATCGTACTCAAACTTTTCTTTGGAATCCTCTATGGAGCGTGCATACCGGTACTTGATTTGTGCCCAGCCAGTAAATCCGGGTTTGATGGTGTGACGCAAATAGTAGTACGGGATTTGCTCTTCAAGTGTTGCGACAAACTGCGGGCGTTCTGCGCGCGGGCCGATGAGTGCGATATCGCCGCGAATGATGTTCCACATCTGAGGTACTTCGTCGAGGTGTGTTTTGACGAGTACTTTGCCGACACGGGTACGTCGAGTATCGTTTTTGTCAGCCCACTGTGCGCCGCTAGTTTCAGCTGAGCCGTCAGGCGCAAGTGCTTTCATGCTGCGAAGTTTGAACATCGTAAAAAGTTTCCCGTGCTTTCCTACTCGTGTTTGTCGTAGAACTACTGGCGATCCATCTTCAATAAGTATTGCGATACTGGCGATAAGCATAAAAGGCGACGTGATGACGAGTACAAACACTGCGACAACGATTTCAAGGACTCGGTACAACAGCTCGAGTCCTTGGTTGCGGTCACCACTCATGAGCTGCACTGCCCGTTCGTTGGTGACGAGTTCGAGCGGAATCTTTGCAAGAAGCGTTTCGTAGGCTTGGGGAAGCGAGAGAAGTGCGGCATTGAAGTTTCGTGTGAGTACAAGTGAGGCCTGTGGATCAGTGGATTCACTAATAAAGAGATCGATCCGTCCGATATTACGAGGCACCTCAGATTCAGTAGTCCAGTGTCCGACGACTATACCGAGTTGTCGATGTCGTCCGAGTTCAGTCTTCAAGTCTTCAAGTAGTGGATGCGTGCCGATGATGCCGATGCGCTGTCTGATGCGTGCAGTGAAAAGGTGATAGAAAAACCGTCGCCACATGACGAGGAGCACAAACGCAATACCGGCGATGATGGCGAGATTTGTTTTGGGAGTGATACCTGTCGTAGGTGATATATAAAAGACGAGAATGCTCACTGCGCCACTGAGCGCCATCGCACCGATGAGGAGGCCGATGTTGCGAGGGTTGGGATTGACGCGGCGTACGTCATACAGATCAAAGACGAAAAAGATAATGAGCCAGACAAAGAAGAGTGGTATGAACAGTTGCGCCTGTGCCACGATGAAGGCATGCTGCGTAACAGTATCAAAGCGAATGAGCACCATGAGGGCAAAGGAGAGGAGAAGGGCGAGTATGTCGCCAATCAAAAGAAGTGTCTGGCGGTTCTTGAGCATCGACATATTATATAATTTTTTCTGATTTTGTAAACTACTGGCATAGTGTAAAACTCGCTTGCAGGCTTTCATGGGAGGAGTACACTACTGATATATGGCAGAAAATAATAATCAAACAACAAGTCGTTTTTCACGTAAGCAATGGATCGGAGCAGTCGTCGCAGTAGTGGTCGTGATCGCAATCGCACTTTTTGCAAGTAAGCCAACGAGTGCTCCAACCGCTCCGGAAACCGTCATCCCAGCTGGAGGAGAAACTTCAGGGTCAAGCGATACTGCAGATGACTCAAAGAACACGCTTTCATTTGCACAGATGCAAAAGATTTATATGGGACGCACCGTAACTATCAGCAATAGTTGTAAAGTAAGTCCAGAAGAACAGAAACAGAAGAAGGGCACGATGGTACTTCTCTCAAATGCGAGTGATACTACCAAGACAATCGGCTTTGCAGGTGAGACCTACACGATCAGTCCGCTTCACTACCGTACCGTCAAACTCGAAGCTGATGCTCGCGGCGCACGATACCTCGTCACCTGTGATGGCATTCCAACCCAGTCTGCAGTGACTGTAGAGCTCTAAATTTAAAAATAAAAAACACCTTCAACTAAGGAGGGTGTTTTTGTATACTGTGTATATGAACGAAAAGAAACTTTGGTTTAAGGCAAAGCGATATGGGTACGGCTGGTACCCGGTGACTTGGCAGGGGTGGGGAGTGCTTGTGTTGTACGTGGTAGGTGTATTTCAAACATATA
Organism: uncultured Candidatus Saccharibacteria bacterium; assembly: GCA_964602465.1. GTDB lineage: Bacteria > Patescibacteriota > Minisyncoccia > Phycocordibacterales > UBA9973 > UBA4124. The sequence goes on along the minus strand of CAZRQQ010000007.1, from coordinate 5,179 downwards.
GAGAAATAGACGGGAATCCACTTTCATTTCTTATTCGTATTGCAGTACTCACGACATTTCTCATCATCATCTGCGTCGCTAAGGGCGAACCGGCACGGTGGCGATGGGGTTCTAAGGGCTAAATTGACGAATCGTCATTTCCTGCTATAGTACTCCCTGTGTAGATCAAAGACAGCAGGTGGTCTAGTAAGGAATAACAAGTAATAAGTAAGTAACCGAAGCGCACTGTGCCCATGTTACATACTCCTTATTCGTTACTCATTACTCCATAAATCCTGCCGAGGTCGGAAACTCTTTTCTACATTTGTTGGTCCTTCTAAAGACTAACAACTACCAACTAACGACTTTAAAAAATGGCAATTACAAAAGACAAAAAGGTGTCTATTGTTGCCTCATTCAAAGACATGCTTTCTGACGCTCAGTCAGTTGCATTCGTGAAATTTAGTAAGCTCACCGTAAAGGAGGCAAACGCACTTCGCCGCGCACTTCGCGCAGAAGGCGTCACCTACAAGGTTGGCAAGAAGACATTGCTCAAGCGCGTGCTTTCTGATCTCGGGATTGCTGGAGACCTTCCAGCTCTCGAAGGAGAAATCGCGGTAGCAGCAAGTACTGACCAGCTCGCACCTGCACGTGTCGTATACGAATTTCAAAAGACCCACAAAGACATGATTACACTTGTCGGTGGTATCTTTGAAGGAGCATACAAGGACAAAGAAAGTATGACGATGATCGCAACGATCCCATCACGCGAAGTACTCCTTTCGCAGATCGCATATCTCCTCAAGAGCCCTATGCAGCGTTTGGCTATCGCCGTAAACGAAGTTGCAAAGACGAAATAACTTATTACTTAACTCATTTATTTATATGGCAAAATTTGATTCATTTCTCACCGAACTCGAAGGAGCATCTGTGATTGAACTCAACGATCTCGTAAAGGCGATCGAAGAAAAGTTTGGCGTGTCCGCAGCAGCGGTTGCAGCAGCTCCAGCAGCTGGTGCTGGTTCTGCAGGAGGCGCTGAAGAAAAGACTGACTTCACTGTGATGCTTGCTGATGCAGGTGAACAGAAGATTGCAGTCATGAAGGTTGTAAAGGAAGCACTCGGACTTGGCCTCAAAGAAGCTAAGGATCTCGTAGATGCTGCTCCAAGCAAACTCAAAGACGGCATGAAGAAAGAAGAAGCAGAAGCCCTCAAGAAAGCTATTGAGGAAGCGGGAGGAAAAGTTGAGTTGAAGTAAAACTTTAACGAAATTTTTCCGGAAGTACTCGGTTTACCCTTCATAAGGCAAACCAGGGTGCAAGGAGGTAAGGTTGAGCTTAATAATTCATTCCTCTTCACAAAAAGCACTCCCTATACGGGGTGCTTTTTGTATGTTTATACGCGGTATACTAAAAGAAAACACACTTTATGAAAAAAATCTGTTGCCTTATGGGTGCTATGGTGTTGTCAGCGACACTTACCGCACAAACTGCGTATAAAGATACGACGGTGAGAATCGGAGATCTGGAAGTAATTAGTTTCTCCAAAAAAGCCAAAGAGGGCTTTGAGACGCAAGTCTTTCGTGTCTCATCTGACTATGAAAAAGTCTGCACCTACTTTGGTCGCCTCGATAGTGTGGACTCGGTGATGGGCGGCATTAAACTACACCTTTCGATGCCGTGGAGTAAACCGCCACAATCATGTGTGGTGTACATCAAAAAAGAAGAATAACTACTTTGAAATCGCCTCAGCTACGGGGCGATTTTTTGTGTTAGACCCCACAAGCTACTTGAACGCAAGGGAAGCGGGGCGATATACTTATGAAAGGTAATTAAGTGCCTGCCCGCCCTCCCGAGGAGGGAGCAGGCGGGGAAAGAGACATATGGAACAATTAGCAAAATTATTGGGTGGAATACCCCGAGTCAAAATCATGCGCCTTTTTCTTCTCAACCCAGAAGAAGGCTTTGAAACGCCGGATATTACCGGACGCTGCCGTATCAGTGCTGCCCAGTCACGCAAGGCAGTCGCGCAACTCTCCGCGATGGATTTTGTTTCCAAAAAGTCTTTCACCAAGGAACTCACCAGTGCTCGCACGGGCAAAGTTCGTAAGAAGCGTGTGCAAGGGTGGTTTCTTAATCCCGCGTTTCCGTATATCAGCGAACTCCGCCAGCTTCTTGTTGAAGGAGAATTCTTCAAGCATTCTGATCTTGCAAAGCGCTTCAAACCTGCAGGTCGCATCCATTTACTCGTCGTCTCAGGACTCTTTATCCAAAATAGCGAAAGCCGTCTCGATCTTCTCATTGTAGGAGACAACCTCAAGAAAAACATGATCCAAAAGACTGTGAGTGTGCTCGAAAGTGAGCTTGGCAAGGAACTCTCGTACGCAGTCTTTGAGACCGCCGACTTCAAGTACCGTATCTCTATGTATGACAAACTCCTCCGAGACGTCTTTGACTTCCCGCACGAGCCCCTCATTGCCTCCAAGGAATTCTCTGTTTTCACTTTACCAAGCGCGACGAGATAGTGGTATACCCCCCACCAAAAAGTGGTAGTTTCGGTATTTTATTCACTTTATAAAAAACAGGTGGGGAGGTATACTATATCCATACTGTAGGTGGTTCTTCTCCTACAGGAGAAGGTTCATCCAGCGAGGCCGAACGGCCGAGTCGGACACAGTAGCCTATTATCAATATCATTTTTCTTTATGCTTATACAATCATGGAGCCAGGTATTCTTGCTCTCACTCCAGGGCCTTTGGTACGGCTTTATCGAAGTCTTCCCAAAGATACTCTTGGCAATCATTATTTTCATTATCGGATGGATTGTAGCAACAACAATCGGCAAGCTCGTCATGATGGGCGTCGATGCACTCAGACTCGATCGTGCATTCAAGAACACTGGTGCTGATGAAGCGCTCAGTCGTGCAGGCTGGAAGCTCCACATCGGCGCAGTCATCGGATGGCTCGTGAAGTGGTTCATCGTGCTCGCATTCCTCAAGGCATCTCTTGATCTTGTTGGTCTCGTCGGTGTGTCAGGATTCCTCAGTGCTATCTGGTACTACATCCCACAAGTCTTCATCGCAGTACTCGTACTCGTTGCAGGTACGATCCTCGCAGACTTCGTGCGCAAGCTCGTTACTGGTTCTGCAGCGATCGCAAATGTTCGCTCTGCAAAGATGATCGGATCTATCGCGTACTACGCAATCTGGATCCTCGCAGTAGTGACTGCACTTGATAAGCTCGGCATCTTTGGCTACTTTGGCCAGATCCTCTTTACTGGACTTGTCGTCATGATCGCGCTTGCGCTCGGTCTCGCATTTGGTCTTGGTGGAAAGGAAGTTGCTGGACGCTGGCTCTCTCGAGTGTCAGACGACCTTTCAGCTCGAAGACACGAATAATTTCTTCTTTAGGAAGTGTTATTGCAAAAAGTCCCTTCGGGGGCTTTTGTGTTTATAAAAGATAAGTATGAATAAAAAAGCCGCATACTATAATTTAGTAGTAATGCGGTGTTTTGTTTTACGATTCACACATTGGTGGTGGCTGTCTGTTTAGATCAATAAACATGTCAAAAATTGCATCTCTGAGGAGTGTGGTTCTTGATATGGGTTCATTCATCTGTACAAAAAGCTCCTCTTTCAAGGTTTCCGGCATGATATTGCGTGAAAGTTCCATATGTTGTCTTCGAAAGGGAAGCAGCATAATGCAAAGCTTTAATTCTTCGTACGTATATCCAGCTGGCACCTGATACGGACTATGGAACATATGCAAATCAGCGATCTGATCTTTGGTAAGTCCATAAGTAGTTCTATACCATTCTTCCCGAGCTTCTTGATTGTTGGGATTGTTTTTTGCAAGAGCGGCATTCTCCTCGGGTGTATTTGCGGTACTATACAGAAGTGTCGCATCTTTTTCTAAGTTGAGCGTAGTGAAATATTTAACTTTTTGTATAATTGCTTCACGTACGTTTTCAAGAAGAACCTCTGATTCAGTGACACGTCGCTTTGCACCATCAAATAACTTGGAAATAGGGAATAACATCATTTCTTCAGGAGTAAGTTTCGGTAGTTTGAACGGAGGCGCCGTCAATGTATTGAATATTCCAATGGTAACTTCGTAGTCAGACGAGTTGGTAGTCGGAAGGTCGGTCAGCCGTTCAATCTTTACGTAGATCTGGTATGGCCCAACATAGATATTGCTTATCTTTAAGGATGCCATTTTACTTTGTATAAGTAATTGCTTGAGAGCAGGAACAAGTATCTTCATATTATAGAATTGTTTTTAAGGTGATGTATTTTTATCAAACCTACAGCGTATTGCCTAAAAAAGCAATTTTGGTACACCTCAAAAGCCCCCTAAAACGGGGCTTTTTTAGTCCCCAGGCATCGCGCTTGACAGTATAAGAGGCTTCGACTACAATGTGCCCACTGTATGAATACTACGAAAACAGCAACCAATATCTAGGGCATTGCCACAGACATGTTGCGCCGCCCACCCGGGTGGCATTTTTCGTCCAAAACATATAGTAGCGTTGTTTAACAACACAATCCTGTCCCTCTGAGTTATCTTCAAACATAACTGCAGGAGAGGAGACAGACGAGCTCGCCGCATTTTCAGCGGTGAAAATGCGGCGAGCTCAAGTCGATAGTTCTTAGTCTATAGTCTTTAGTTTTCTAACGACTATGTACTAGTTACTAAAGACTGGCATTGCGAGAGCAATGCCTGATGATTTCTAGATTTCCTAATAGGAAATCAAGAGCATATGGTGGATGCCTAGGTTCTACATGGCGATGAAAGACGTGAGAGGCGGCGATACGCTTCGGGGAGGTGCCTACTAACCTTCGATCCGGAGATTTCTGAATGGGGAAACCCACACGAGCAGACCTCGTGTATCGATACACATAAGTGGTATCGGAGCGCACCTCGGGAAGTGAAACATCTCAGTACCGAGAGGAAAAGAAAACAATGTCACGTATGTGACGACATTCCCCAAGTAGCGGCGAGCGAAAAGGGAACAGCCCAAACCGAGGCAGCACATTGCATGTGCTGCAATAATCAATCATCAAGCACCAATAATCAAATGAAGTCGCACGATTTCTTGTTTATTGATATTTGGAATTTGGTTATTGCACGCGTGTAGCGTGCTGTCTCGGGGTTGTAAGGCAGTGATGTCAATTTATTGAGAAGAGTTACAAAGTGTATGTA
>CAZRQQ010000006.1:0-36620 GCA_964602465.1 uncultured Candidatus Saccharibacteria bacterium | reverse complement strand
GATTTGACTTTTAATATAAAAATAGTATAAATATCGCTAATAATGCTCTTTAAGGAAAGTCATTCTATTAAGTGGTCGTAGCCACGAGATTCTGAATTGATCGGAATTTTATGGCTATGACCACTTCTGGTTATAGTTCTGTCCCGGATGAGGGAAAACAAAAACCATAATGACATGGAAAAATTTGCATCAGCCGACTATACCGTTGGCAAACTCAACGCTATTGTAAAGCGAATGAGAAAACAAGGTGGTACTGACGGAGTAGAGAAATTCCTTCGTGGAGAACTTGTTCTTGCTCAACCAAATAGGGAATGGCGTGAACAAGATGGAGTAATTTACCTCCGGATAACTTCTGATGGCACTACTGGTCCTGATTGGATTACTCGTCTTGAAAAGAAGGGGTACCACATTCATCCAATAGCAAAACAGATACTTCTTTCTAGGGATTTCAAACCCACTTCCGGTGTAATAAGTGAGGTGGCCATTTTGAAAGGAGGATTGTTCGAAGAAAACCATCGTAGTACAGAACTTATTCGCAATGCAGCCAAAGATCGTAAGTTTCAAACACTCAATGCAGAAATTGCCTGCTTAATTCGGGAGAAACTTACTGATGAAGAAATTGAAGCGATGGGTCTTAAGTCTGTTGTAGTAATGCATGAACCGATTAGTGATTTCGAGTATGAAATGCAACTGCTCACTTTGGAGAGTAAGGATGATTATTGTACGCTTACATGGTCTCATCCGGATCCGGGTATCGGATGGCTTCAGTCTGATGGATTTGCTTTTGCTGCTTCAGAAGTCATTTTTTCAAATCCTCATTAGAACTGAAAAATTTTTAAACTCACGGTACTTTTTTGTACAGTGAGTTTTTTATCTATGCTAGAGTAATTATATGTCAGACAAAATAATTAAAACAGACAAGCAATGGAAAGAAGAGCTTACGCCAGAGCAGTATGAAGTACTTCGTGGAAAGGGGACGGAGGCGCGGATGAGTAGTGCGCTTGTGCACGAGAAGGCAAAAGGTACGTATATGTGTGCTGCGTGTGGGAATCCTTTGTTTGCAAGCGATGCGAAGTTTGACTCGGGTACTGGATGGCCAAGTTTTGATCAGGCAATCCCCGGGTCAGTCGAAGAAGTAGCAGATGATAGTCATGGTATGCACCGGACCGAAGTCGTATGTGCACGTTGTGGTTCACACCTCGGACACGTGTTCAATGATGGTCCAACAAGTACGGGCAATAGATACTGTATGAATGGTATTTGTCTTGATCTCCAGAAGTCTGATACGGAAGCGCGTGATGACGAGGAAGGGGAACACAATTGGTAGTATTTAGAATTCTGTTAAGTGGTTCGCGGTAGAGTGTATGAATGCACCGCAAGGAATTCGATACCTGGAATATTCAAAAGAAAATTGTAGATACGCTCACCACCAAACGCTATCACGAACGCGATGTGTGGTGGTGTTCGCTCGGACTCAATGTTGGATTTGAACAAGATGGTACCGGGAGAGAATATCAGCGACCAGTCCTTGTCATAAAAGGTATAAGTAAAGATGTGTGTTTTGTACTTCCGCTTACGACTTCACTTTCTCAAAACAAAAATAGAATACCAGTTGGTATAGTTGATGGGAAACACGCATCTGCAATTATTTCGCAGCTCAGACTTATTGATACTCGTCGATTGGTCAACAAAATTGCGGTTGTTGATGCTGCCTTATTTCAAGAAATACGAAACGCCGTCAGAAGGTTATTCTAACGGCGTTTCTTCTTTTCTCCCTCGAGAGAGGGCAAGCCCGAAGGCACTTGTACACTCAGTATAAGAGTTTATATAGGGGCTGTCAATTTCTCTTTTGAAACAATTTACCTTTTCTGCTACAGTACTTCGCATGGCAAAAGAACATAACTGGCAAATCCTTCTCTTCTATAAATACGTCCACATCGATAACCCGGAAGCTACTCGGGAGTGGTTTCGTGCGCTGTGTCAAAAACTCGATCTCAAAGGACGTCTGATTGTTGCCACTGAAGGTATCAATATCACGCTCGAAGGCACCAAAGAAAACACTGAAACCTTTATCAAGGAAATGGAAACCGATCCGCGGTTTCTCAATATTCATATGAAGCGATCGGTAGGGACAGGGAACGCGTTTCCACGGCTTTCAGTAAAGACGCGAAACGAGATCGTGACGCTCGGGCTTGGTGTATGCGACGTAGATCCAAACACAACTACCGGTATTCACCTCAAGCCCGAAGAACTTCACCAGTGGATTAAGGATGGCAAAGAATTCTACATCGTCGATATGCGCAATGCCTATGAACACGCGATTGGTCATTTCAAGGATTCAATCTGTCCTCCGATGGACAACTTTCGCGATCTCCCAAAATTCATCAAGAGCCTCGCACATCTCAAAAACAAGACCGTGCTCACAGTGTGTACCGGCGGCGTGCGATGTGAGAAAGCAAGCGGCTACCTCATCACTCAAGGATTCACCGATGTGTACCAGCTCGATGGCGGGATCGTCTCGTATATGGAGAAATATCCCAACGAAGACTTCCACGGCAAGCTCTATGTCTTTGATGGACGTGTTGCGATGGGATTCTACACTGATGATCCCAAGCATGTGATCGTCGGCAAATGCGAAAGCTGCGGCGCGCAATCTGAAAACATCGTCGACTGCCGAAGTGGTGCATGCAACGGCCAATTCATCATTTGTGAAGAGTGTGAGAAAAAGCAAATCGAGAAAAAGGGAATCACGCATTGTCCGAAGGGGTGTCCAGGGAAAGTGAAAAGTCCGTTTGGGAAGATTTTGGATAGGGTGAAAAGAATCTTGAAATAGGGTTTAAATTTACATTCTTTTGTTTGAATGGTAAGGTGTAAAAAAAATTTATATGAGTACGCTAGAAAAAATCCTCAAGCAAGAGAACGACATACTTTTTTACATCAAAAGAAATAAGAATGTAAGTGATACTGTTTTACGAAAAGCGTTTTGTGGTGAAGATTTTGATAAATCCGAATTACACGAATGTATTGATAATCTTACATTTGAGAGGAAAATCAAAAGAATTTATCCAGAGGACTCACAGATAGCATTGTACACGGTATGCGAATAAATTCTTGTTCAACAGCCATCCTTCTCAAGGGATGGTTTTTTGTATAAATTGTAAAAACCATCTATTTTCGCTATAGTGGGAGCACAATGCAAATCCCAAAAGGTGCACTGCACCCGCTTACTCTCATCACCGAAGAAGCCGTCAATATCCTTGCGAAACAAGGCTTCAGTGTCGCGCTTGGGCCAGAGCTTGAGGGTGAATGGCACAACTTTGATGCCTTGAATGTACCCAAGGATCACCCAGCTCGCGACATGCAAGATACGTTTTGGATAAAGGGGCAGGAGGGCAAAGTGCTCCGCACACATACCTCACCAGTTCAGATCCGCTATATGGAAACGCACCAGCCACCGTTTGCAATCGTGGTGCCCGGCAAAGTCTTCAGAAATGAAGCAACTGATGCGACGCACGAAATGCAGTTTCATCAGCTCGAAGGGTTGGTGGTGGGAGAAAACATCACCGTGGAGCATTTGAAGGGGACACTCCTTTCATTTTTCAGAGAACTCTTTGGAGCAGCGACCGAGATCCGTTTGCGTCCAAGCTTCTTTCCATTTGTAGAACCAGGGTTTGAAGTGGATGTGAAGATCGGTGAGAAGTGGCTTGAGGTGTGTGGCGCGGGTATGGTGCATCCCAATGTGCTCACCAATGTCGGGTATGACCCAAACAAGGTGACAGGTTTTGCGTTTGGTATGGGTATTGATCGACTCGCAATGATTAAATACGGTATTACTGATATTAGAAACTTTTACCAAGGAGATTTGAGATTAAATCAATTTTAATTATGAGTGAAAAACTATTCAACAATCAGTTTGAACAGAACGATTCGAAAGAAATTAAATTGGAAGATCGTCCAATGAGTTTGCAGCTCCAATCATTTTTGAATTCACACAATATTCAAACTCTCAAAGAGCTTTACAATAAAAAGGATGATCTTCTTGAAACACGTGAGTGCTCACCAAAAATCAAAAACGAAGCACTTACTCTCCTTGCCGAAAACAAGCTCATCGAATTTCCAAACATAGAGGAAAGACCAGAAACTGGTAAGCGACGAGTTCCTATTAGAAAATCATGAAATACTCATACACATGGCTCCAATCACATATCGAGGAATCGCTTCCGAAACCAGAGGTCTTGAAAGAAAAAATTATCTTTGGTGCGTTTGAGGTTGAATCTGCCGAACAAGTCGGAGACCTGCCCGCCCTCACGAAGGTTCGGGAGCAGGCGGGCGATACGATCTTTGATATCAAGGTACTTCCTGATCGTGCAGGGGATTGTTTGTCTCACTATGGTATGGCGCGAGAAATTGCGGGACTGCTCGGACTTACCCTCAAGACCACTGAGCGTACACTCCCGAGCATTGATCTTCTTCTTCCTGTGGAGGTCAAAAGTGATTTGGTACGTCGGTATATGGCGATCCGTATGGATGGCGTGAAAGTCATGCCGTCACCACAGTGGCTCAAAGATGCACTCGAATCAGTGGGACAGCGATCCATCAACAACATTGTCGATGCAACCAATTTCATACTGCTTGATACAGGTCAACCAACGCATGCATTTGATGCATCCAAGATAGATGGAGGGATCGTCGTGCGCGATGCCAAAGAAAACGAAAAGATTATCACGCTCTCAGGCGAAGAAAAAGTATTGCAACCAGAAAATGTCGTGATTGCCGACTACGTCGGCGCGCTCGGTATTGCGGGAGTAAAAGGGGGGAAGAGTGCAGAAGTGCATGATGGGACGACATCAGTGATCCTGGAGGTTGCAAACTTTGATCCGGCAAGTGTGCGCAAAACTGCACGCTCTCTCGCGCTTCCGACCGATGCGGCAAAGCGATTTGAAAACAATCTTTCACCCGAAGTAGTCTATCAATCGGCAGCTCAACTTATCACTTTGATCAAAGACATTGCAGGTGGGGAAGTAACAGGGGTCAAAGATATATATCCGACCAAGCAAGAAGTGCGAACGCTTTCATTTACTACAGCTGATATCGCACGACTCTTGGGCAAGGCAAGTGTAGATGACATTGCGCGAGTATTTGATCAGTATAAGTATGTATACAAAAAAGATGGTGATACTTTTACACTCACCATTCCGTATTGGCGTGCAGACATCGCGGGTGCGTATGATATCGCAGAAGAAGTTGGTCGCGTACTCGGCTATGAATCAATCGAAGCAAAACCGCTTCCCGAAGTATTTCCAGTGTCGCATTCAGATATCTATCAAGCGATCCGTGCAGTCAAAGCGTGGCTTGTGCATGACGGCTATCGTGAAGTGATGACCTATACCTTCCGACCCAAAGGCGAAGTTGAGGTTGCGTATGGCGCAAAAGGTAAAACAGCGCTTCGCACCAATCTTTCTGATGGTCTCAAGGAAGCGTATGACCTCAATAAACTAAACGCACCACTCCTTGGACTTACTGAAGTGAAGCTCTTTGAGATAGGTACAGTATTTACCAAAGACAAAGAAGAAATCCATGTCGCAACTGCAGACAAAAATGGCATTAAAGAAATGACTGTCGAAGAATATATCAGAGAGCATAAAGTTGTCGTCGACAATACTACACTTGAAACAACTCCTTCAAATGAGTTGTTTAAACCATGGTCTGTGTATCCATTTGTCACGCGCGACATCGCCGTGTGGATACCGGAAGGTTCTGAAGAAAAACTCAAAGGTATTGTCGACGCATTTGCAGAAAAACACTGCGTACGACCTGCAACGCTCTTTGATCAGTTTACAAAAGAGGGGAAGGTGAGTGTTGCGTATCGCTTGGTCTTTCAATCGTACGAAAAGACACTTACGGATGATGAAGTACGTGCTTGGATGAAGATTCTCACGGATGCTATAGAGGCACAGGGCTTTACGATACGATAGTTTTTTCAATACCGAAAATCGGGCCTGCCCGCCATGCGTGCGCGAGTGCTGCGGACGGGGTATACTGGGTACCTATGAAACATACGGCACTTTGGATCACTTTTGGCGCAGTCCTTATCGTTGCGCTTATCGTTGCAAGCAAATATTACAAGCCTGCTCCTGAGCTTCCACCTGCAGATGCCATGCTCGTTGAGCCTGAGACGACGGTTTCACCAGCATACGGATTGACGGTCCCATTATCAAAAAATAAAACTACAACAAAAAGCGGTATGACTATCGACATCATCAAAGAAAGTACGACAGGAGAAAAGATTAGCAATGGAAATGTGGCAGTTGTCTCATATGTGGGCATGCTCGAAGACGGTACCGTGTTTGATGCAAGCAAGAACCATGGTGACGGATCATTTTCATTTCCACTTGGCGGAGGCCGCGTGATCAAAGGATGGGATGAGGGCGTGCTCGGCATGCGTGTCGGAGAAACCCGCAAGCTTACAATCCCGGCTGAGCTTGGGTATGGCGCACAAGGTGTCCCAGGGGTGATCCCACCAAACGCAACACTCATCTTTGAAGTGACATTACTGGCAATCAAGTAAGTGTGGTAGTATCGAGCCTATATGAAAGATACAGTCACACGCATCTGGACCTCCATCAAAGCTTGGTGGGGCCGTCAGTCACGACGACGCAAAATTGTATACGGGGTTCTCGTCGCGATCATACTTTTGATCGTGCTTAAGAATGGCAACGATACAACTGGCACGACGATCGAAACTGTGAAGCGACAAAACCTTGTCAGAAGTGTTGCAGCGTCTGGTACCGTCGTCAGTTCGACTGATCTCTCGCTTGGATTTGAACAGAGCAAGATGGTATCGAGTATTCGTGTGTGGGTAGGTGCGCCTGTAAAGAAAGGCGATATTCTTGCAAATCTTTCAAACGGTACTGAACGTGCGGCAGTTTCTTCTGCACGAGGATCACTTCTTGCGGCGCAGGCTCGATACAAAAAGGTAGTAGAAGGATCGTCAAATGAGCAGGTCAAACTCGCGCAGGTACAGCTCGAAAATGCCCGACGCACGCTTCTTTCAGAAGATCTCATTGCAAAACCAGAAGACGCAAACGATACTGCAACTGCAGCAATCACACCGACGATCTCTGGCACTTACACTGGCACTGAGGGGACCTATCGGCTTGAGCTTGATACAATCGCGCAAAACCTCGTTCGTTACAGCGGGCTTGAACGCGGCAGCTTCCGCGCAAGCGATCTCGTGCCGCAGCCGCTTGGTACCAAGGGGCTCTTTGTGAAGTTTCCAAGCGGATCGATCGAGCAGCTCAGTAATGCAGTCTGGACCATTACGATCCCAAACATTGAGGGAAGTGCATATATTGCCAACAAATCCTCACTCGATGAAAAGCAGGCTCAGCTTGATCTCACGCGCGCAAGTGCAAGGGAAGCAGATGTCGATGCGGCACTTGCTGATGTCGTCGTTGCGCAAGCAGGAGTAGATACTGCTGTTGCAGCGCTTGAGAAAACAATCCTTCGTGCACCCGCTGATGGCACGATCACGGCAGTCGATATCAAGATCGGCGAGATCGCTGAAGTTGGCAAACGAGCAGTTGCACTCCAAGACGTTTCAAATTTGTATCTCGAAGCAAACATCAACGAAAGCGACATCAAGAGTGTGGCGCTTGATCAGCCAGTGACCGTGACATTTGACGCATTTCCTGGTGACACCTATCAAGCAACTGTTTCTTCAGTGGATCCTGCAGCAACGATCGATGACAATGTTGTCAACTACAAAATCAAGGCGCTTCTTGCAGACATCCAGACAATCAAGCCTGGCATGACGGCAAATCTCACTATCAAGACTGCAGAAGTTCCAAACGTGCTTGTGCTTCCTGCACGAACTATCACGATCATTGACGGCAAAAGTACGGTACAGCTTGTGACTGACGAACGCCGCAAAAAGACCGTCGTACATCAGATTGAAACGGGGTTGAAAGGTGATGGTAACTTGGTCGAGATCGTATCTGGCATCAATGAAGGCGACCGCGTCTTGTGGATGTCCAACTAGCATGCCTCGCCAGAAGCATTTTTGGGATAGATTCAAAATCGATGCGACCGTCGGCCTCTTTCTTGCCAAGCGCGATCTGAAGCGCGCCAACCCATGGACGACGACACTGATCGTCTTTGTCATGCTCTTGACCTTCCTCAATCTGGTCGTCGTCTCAGGCATCCTTGTCGGACTTATCGAAGGATCAGTAAGTGCCGACAAGCGCTACTCATCGGGGGATATCCTCATCTCGCCATTTCTCAATAAGGCATACATTGAGCACACGCCTGAAACAGTCGCAATCGCAAAAACCTTGCCCGGGTATGTGGCTTCTGCAGTTAGATATACGGGAAGTGCCCGCGTGGAGAGCAACTATCGCACGACGATCAAACCAGATGAGCTTCGTGACGGCGCAGGCGGCACACTTCTGGGCATTGATCCCACTGCGGAGCATGCCTTTTCAGGTATCGACAAATTTGTTGTTGAAGGATCATTTATCGAACCAGGGGACAGTGACTCGATCGTGATTGGCAAAAACTTGCTGTACAAATATACGCCGATTGAAGCACCGGGATTTCAAACACTCAAAGATGTCTCGATCGGATCGCGCATCCTGATCTCGATCGGGGATGTGAAGAAGGAGTATTACTTGAAAGGCATCATGTCGAGCAAGGTCGACAACTTTGACACCTCCGTCATCATGCTCGACTCCGAAGCGCGCAAACTTATCGGTCGTTCAGACTACAATGCAAATCAAATCGCCATTCAGCTTGTACCGGGGTCCGATCCAACGGTTGCAAAGGCGCAACTCCTGGCAAGTGGCGTCGGCGAGTGGGGGCGTGTGCAGACACATGACGAGGCGCTTCCGAAATTTCTCAAAGACATCCAGGCGACGTTTGGGATCTTGGGTAATGCGATCTCGAGTATTGGTCTCGTCGTTGCAGCGATCACAATCTTTATTGTCATCTTTGTAAACGCCATCACACGTCGTCGCTATATCGGTATCCTAAAGGGGATTGGTATCACACCGCGTGCGATCGCCGTGTCGTATATGGTGCAGTCTATTTTCTACGCGCTCGCAGGGTCGCTTATCGGCATGGTTGTCGTCTTTGCACTCCTTAAGCCACTCTTTGTCGCGCATCCGATCGACTTTCCATTTTCTGACGGTATCCTCGTTGCGACCGTGCCGGGGACATTTATCCGCATGTTCATCCTGCTCATCGCAACAGTCGTTGCCGGCTATATCCCAGCCCGCATCGTCATTAAGCAAAATACCTTGTCAGCAATTCTCGGAAGATAATATTTATGAATGTACTCAACAAAAAACAGAATTCCTCGAAAACCACGCATAAAATTCTGCTGAATTTTTGCTATGCTCACACCAGTCGTGTTGCGCAATGCTTTTCTCGGAACACTGTTTTTTATTTCGCACATATATGATAACCATCAAACAACTTTCCAAAATATTCAAATCAGGTGACGCGGAAATCCGCGCGGTTGATAGTGTGTCGTTTAGTGTGCCGCAAGGGCAGTTTTTGGCAGTGACAGGGCGATCTGGATCAGGAAAGTCCACACTGCTGTACCAACTCGGTCTCCTTGATCGTCCGACATCGGGTACTGTAGAAATTGATGGTATAGAGGTTACCAATCTCTCTGATCACGATCAGACACTTCTGCGACTGCACGCACTTGGCTACATTTTTCAAGACTATGCGATCTTGCCATCACTCACCGCACTTGAAAATGTCATGGTGCCGCTCCTCATGCAGGGAGCATCACAGTCTCAGGCGAAGCACAAGGCAGAGATTGCACTCAAACGTGTCGGCCTCGGAGATCGTATGCACAACTTACCCGGCCAGCTCTCTGGAGGTCAGCAGCAGCGTGTTTCCATCGCGCGCGCCATCGGGCACAATCCCAAGATTGTCTTTGCGGATGAGCCGACTGCGAACCTCGATTCCGAGACGTCCCGTACCGTGCTCGACGCATTCCTTGATCTCAATAAAGAGGGTCAAACCATCATCATGGTCACTCACGAACCAGAGTACGCGGCGCTCACGGATCGCATCATTACTCTTGCAGACGGCAAACTGGTGAGTGATGAGATGAATCGAAAGTAAGAAATAGAGTAATAGGTCGTCTGATATACTACAACTATGAATACCTTTATTGAAAAAAATCAAAGCTTTATCAGAGCACTTATTATTTTCGCAGCACTCTTTCTTATAGGAGCAGCACTCGTCCAGTTCAAACAGCTTCGGTATGTCGGCTCCGGGCTGAATGCGACCAACACGATCACGGTCACCGGTGCGGGCAAAGTAAACCGGGCACCGGACACAGCAAAGGTTTCATTTACTGTGCAGGATGAGCAAAAAGATGTGAAAGTTGCACAAGAAAATGTCAGTAAGAAAATCGATGCAGTAACGGCAGCACTCAAAGCGCTCGGCATCGAAGAAAAATATATCGTTACTGATTCATACAACTCATATCCACAGTATGATTATGTAAATACGATTCGCTGCATCACGACCCCGTGTCCAGGCAACAACACACCAGTACTCCGCGGCTATCAAGTCTCGCATTCAGTGACTGTAAGTATCAAGGCGCTCGACAAGGTGCCAGATGTACTCGGTGCACTTGCTGATGCAAAAGTGACCAATATCTCCGGACCAAACTTTGGCTTTGATGATGACAAGGCAGTTGCTCGAGAAGCGCGTGACCTTGCAATTGCAGATGCCCGCACTGAAGCAGAAAAACTTGCGAAGTCACTCAACGTCCGACTTGTACGCATCGTGTCATTCTCTGAAAATGGTGGTGGCTACCCAGTCCCCATGTATGCACGTGACGCGGTCATGAACGAGTCCAAAGCTGGTGCTGCACCAAGCCTCCCAGTAGGCGAACAAAACATCCAGTCCAATGTGACGGTGGTGTACGAGATCCAGTAAGTCAGTTAGTAGAAGTTAGTAAGTAGATAGTAGGGAATCACACTGTGATTTCTACTAACTACTAGCTGTAAACTACTTACTTGACAAAAACCATCTTTTCTGAGAAGATGGTTTTTGTAAATGCCTGCGGGCGTTTTTTTAATACAAACAAAGTATAAGTATGAAACCAGTACAATTCCTCAAAGAAACTCGTGCCGAACTTCGCCATGTCATTTGGCCGACGCGCGCACGTGTGATTACGTACACCATTATTATCATTGTTTTTTCACTTGCACTCGGCTACATGCTGTTCGGATTTGATGCACTTTTCCGCGACATCTTGAAGAACGTGCTCGCCAACTAACTATGTCTAAACAAGAACACACCGGCATCCGTCACTGGTATGCCATTCATACGTACTCCGGCTACGAAAATGCCGTCCTCCGCAACCTCCGTCAGCGTATTGACTCTCTTGGTATGCAAGAAAAGATTTTCAACGTGGTCGTACCACTCGAAAAGAAAATCAAGATCAAGGCAGGTAAGCGCGTCGAAGTAGAAGAAAAGGTCTACCCCGGCTACGTGCTCGTCGACATGATCGTGGATGACGACTCATGGTTTGTCGTGCGCAACACACCGCGTGTGACCGGCTTTGTCGGCGCAGGGGTGACGCCAGTCCCGCTTACGCAGAAAGAAATCGACTATCTCCTCGGCAAGATGGATGACACGAGTGTCGCAGCGCACGCGATCGACCTCGAAGTAGGCGAGACGGTTATCATCAACGATGGTCCGTTTAAGGAACTTGAAGGCAAGGTCTCAGAAGTGGACTCAGAGCGCGGCAAGGTCAAAGTCATGGTTTCACTCTTCGGCCGAGAAACCCCCGTCGAACTCGACTTTCTCCAGATTAAAAAGCTCTAAATTAGAGTAAGGAGTAAGGAAATAGGCTAGTTTACAAAACTGTAAACTCTGTTACAATCCTCCTGTTACGCTGCAGCTTCTACTTACTACTAATTAATTTCTACGTACTACTCAGATGGCCAAAAACATTACAAAAAAGATCAAAATCCAGGCGATGGGTGGTATGGCGACCCCAGCTCCACCACTTGGTCCTGCACTCGGTCAGGCGGGTGTCAACATCGGTGACTTCGTGCAAAAGTTCAACGCTGCAACCGCTGACCAGCGTGGCGAAAAGGTTGGTGTCAAAATCGCTGTGTACGACGATCGCTCATACGACTTCGTTGTGACCCAGCCGACGGTGACCTCTCTTATCTTCAAAGCCGCAGGTATTGAGAAAGGTTCACAAAAACCTCGCACCTCAAAGGCAGGCAAGCTTACAAAGGATCAGGTTCGCGCGATCGCAGAACGCAAGATGCCCGACCTCAATGCAAACGACATCGAAGCTGCGATGAAAATCGTCGAAGGCTCCGCACGAAGTGCAGGTATCGAAGTGGTTGGATAATCCCAAAACTCTCCATACAAAAATAAAAAAGCCGTTCCCGAAAGGGGTGGCTTTTTGCATTACGCAAATATCTTATCTGCTGTAGCGTACTATTTTGAAACTGTGTGAATTTTTTTCATCCTTGCGTACTTCTTTTAATACCTCTCTTTTCCATTGAGAATAATCAGGGGCAGGGAAGAATGTATCGCCTTCAAAATCACCATAAATTTCAGTCGCTATGATTTCATTTACAAATAAATCTGATGAATTACCTTTTTCTAAATCAAGAGCTAGTTTGTAAATTTCTGCACCACCAATAACAAAAATCTTTTTTGTATTAGTTATACCGTCGAAATCGTACAGCTCATATACATCATCAAAAGATTTACATACAAATGTATGAAAGTGTTGAGGTGTAGGTTCGTACGGTGGTTGTTGGCGGGAAAGAATGTAGTTAAACCGGTCGGGTAATGGTCTGAATTTTATAGGAAATGACTCATATGTTTTTCTACCCATTATGACGACGCTGCCTTTATTGTCATCCATAGTCAATTCTTTGAAATGAGCCATATCTGCAGGAAGTTTCCAAGCAGGGAGCTTTCCGTTATTGCCGATTACGAAATTCGTACCGTAGGCAACTACAATTGTCATGTTGTGCATAGTTTTTAAATTTTCTTTCACATTACCAACTTCTCAGATTTTGTCAATTTTGACTTATCCTACAAAAACAGTAATGTTTGGGAAAATAAACAACATTCTTAAATTAAAAAATCTTTGAAAATGGAAAGAAAAGTAAGAATACTCCAAATTCTTGACGGAGGAGTAAATAAAGATGAGCGGCTTATCACCGATTACGATAAATTACAGGAAGTAATTATCGTATTAAAAGGTGAAGGTAAAAAAGTCGGCTATACCAGCGGGGTCTATGATATGTTCCATGTTGGTCATGCAAAATATCTCGAAAAAGCAAAACAGGCCTGCGATGTACTTATCGTTGCCATAGATTCTGATGAATTGGTTAAAAAAGATAAGGGTCCAAAGAGGCCGATTGTAGAACTTGAGGAGCGCATCGATATTTTAGTTAGAAATAGGTCCGTAGATATTATCACTGTCCGAAACGCTGAAGATGATCCATTTATGTTGATCAAGAAAATAAAACCCGATCTGGTTGTATTTTCTGAGAGCACACAGGATCGTCGGCCGAACTTTGTTAATGAAATGAAGGATGCTTACAAAGATGATGTGGGAGATATTATTGTTCTTCCGCCACAGGCAGAAACATCAACTACTGCAAGAATTCGAACACTTACCCTTGATGCTTCAAAGGAACTAGGTGCAAAAATCACTGCATTTATTAATGACTACTTCAGGGATGGAGAAAAGAAAGGAGGTGAATCATGAGAGAAAAAGCAATTGTTCTCTATATACCCGTTATTCATCGGGGATATGTTGCGCTCATCGAGCGGCACCAGCCAGCCGATGTAATCCTTATTACATGGGAAAGGTTGAAACCTATCGACGCAGTTATTGCGGATCAGCTCAGTAGAGACATCAGAGCAATACCTGCGGAAGAGGTTGCGGCCTATCTTCATTATAAGTTTCCAGCACTCCGGATTCGGGCATTTGAAAGGCTTAAATCTTTACAGGAGTTCAAAACGCTTGTTATGCCCGATGAAGATATTTCGCAGGCACTGAAAAAAAAGTTGCCCGATGCCGAGATTGTATTCGACAATGCATTTCTCAGGTGGGATTGGGGGAGTACTATGGTCGCCAAAGAAGTCGTTGCCGACTGTGTAATCTCGACCGATGATCTCGATAGAGATTTTATGAAGATTGCTGAAATCGAAGCACAAAAAAGCTCTGATTTTTGGCGAAGTGTTGGGGCGGTAGTTCCGATCGGGGACACCTTTCTCGCTGCATTCAATAAGCATCTGCCAACTCCTATGGAAATATACGTACATGGAGACATGCGACTTATTATGAAGCCAGGAGAGCAGCCGGAAATTTGCAATGCAATTCATGCAGAACGATCAATCTTTGCGCAAGCACTGCGTCATGGCATCCCTCTTGAAGGGAAAAGTATTTACACGACGACATACCCATGTTTACAGTGTGCCCAGATGATGGCTGAAATTGGTTTCAAAAAAATGTTCTTTAGAGAAGGGTATTCAAATCAAAACGCAGCCGAAGTCCTTCGGAAAGCGGGGATAGAAATTATCCAGGTGAAATAATAAAATCCGTAACATATGTTACGGATTTTTTTCATTCTTCTTTTTTGAGCCAAGCCACACAGTAGTTTGTTCTCCTTCTTTCGGAACAATGAGTTGTGCGTGTAAATGCACCACTGAGCCGCCTGAAAGGGAGGTATCACCAAAGCGCATGACAAACCCGCCACCAGTGATACCGTATTTTCCACGAAGTAGGTTCTTGATATTTTTTAAATCAAGCCAAACTTCATCAGGAAGGTCATAACTGTCATCAAAGAATTGTTTGGTAACGATAACAATCTGATGTTCGATATTGTCATAGGTGTGGTCGTTTTCAAACGCATAGCAATGATCTGTTTGTAAGATTATTTTGCCTCCGATCCATTTTTCTACTTGATCTGGATCAAATGGATCAACTCCGGCTTCAATGATTTTTAACCATTTTTGGTACATTTCCTCGCCTCTTGTGTTGTTGATATCAACGTACTTGTCTGTATTCATACTTATAAATTTCCATCACATTACCATATAAATAAAAAATGTCCATCAACTCTAATTGATGGACATTTGAGGTTACACAACAGAAGGAACCCTTTCTTTTTCGTGAGGATGGTAGTCCTGAAGTTCGAAATCTTCTACCCTGAAATCAGTTAACTGCTTACGTTCTCCTTTGGGTCTCAAGTATAAACTTGGGAGGCGACCAGGCGATCTTTGAAGTAACTTTTCTACCACTTCAAATTGGATGTCATATATCTGTGGATTGGGTAGCACGTGAGTGTACCAAGTGAAATTCAAGTTCCCGATATAGGCAACCATCATGCCGAATGCAAACCATTCGATAGGATTGTAAGCTAGACCAACAGGTGAATCCGCAGATCGTTGATAGACAGTCATGTGCATATTTTTATTGTCCATCGTGTCGAATTGCAACAGGTTTGCATGACAGGGGGCTACCACAACCCTTCTGGGGAACCCTTGTGTTTTGTCACCCATAGCGAGCGGAGCATACCATGAGCCAATAAGGTTTGTACGAGCCTTTGGGTTGTTCTGTATCTGATTGTTCAATGCAGTAATCTGGTTGAATGTTTTGTATTTTTTCCAAAACATCCACCATGGTGTTGGTACATGTAGTCTTGTAAGAGTCTCACCATATGATCCTGGGCCGAGATCGCCCTCTTTTAGCCCCCATACCGCACACTTTTCTTTGGTCACTGATGGTGCCCAAAATACTTCAGGACATCCGTGAGATACTAATTCTTTCAGGGTGCGCGCCCCGTTGATAAAACCAAGCATCTCACCAATTGAGCCAAGTATTCCGAACTTGCCCAAATTGCGCAATGTTGTGATTGGTGCTCCGTTTGAAACTTGAAACTGCAGTGTTCGACAGGGAAGTTCGAAACAATATTCATGACCAGAACCTTTGTTTTCTTTTGCCTGTGAATGATAACTGGTTTTTTTCTCCCGAGTTTCACTATACAGAAGATCACGGAGTAGAGTATCGTATTGGCTATCAGGAACTCTTTCTGTGTAAGGTTTGTAAATAACAATTTGTTTTTCCATTTTCTGATTTTTTCCAAATACTACTGATAAATAAATGGAAGTCAACTAGATATTGACAAAATTTATAATATGGTTTAATTTAATAAAAACACATTATGACAATATCGATTCTAGTACTGCTTTTTAGTGCACCTTTCTTGGTTTTGTATAAAAGGATAAAAGCCGTTGTGGATAGGCAAGGAATGCAAATTCAATCAATCAAAACTCCTTACTCGGTTTCCTCCAGTCCGCTTATAGGATTTGCGGGTGCATATGAGTTTGAGATTTCACCAAAAATCTATTTTGCAAAATTTAGTATCAATAATCAAACTTTTACTCAAGTAATTTCTGGAGAAAAAGTATCGGAGCCAGAAATTATGATTGATTATGTTGTTGGAAAATCAGGAAAAGTCTATATCAAAAATCTGAATTAAGTCATTACAATCACCTCTAATACAGGTGATTTTTTTCTGTTACAATCTTGCTATGCAAATTCGGGTGAAAAAGTTGGATTCTACGATGCCGGATTTGGGGTATGCAAAGCCTGGGGATGCGGGGTTTGATGTGTATGCGCGGGAGCGGACGGTGCTTGTGCCTGGGGTGCAGACGGCGGTGCCAACAGGGATATCGATCGAGCTTCCAGTGGGCTACGTGTCGCTCGTGTGGGACAAGAGTGGGCTTGCGATCAGGCATGGCCTCAAGGTGCTCGGCGGAGTGATTGATGCAGAGTATCGCGGCGAATATATGGTCGGCATGATCAATCTCTCTGACAAAGAATACATTTTTGAAAAAGGCGATAAGGTTGCGCAGGTATTGATCCAAAAGGTGGAGCATGTGACGTTTGAGATCGTCGACGAACTCTCGGAAACTGAGCGAGGGCACACCGGATTTGGCAGTTCTGGGAAATAGGAGATTTTCTGGTATAGTTTTGGGATGAAAAGCGAATTCTTCCAGAAGCTTGTCGAAAAAGCTGTCCAAGAGCTTTTTGGTGTTACGGTCGAGGCCCAGGTCGACCGAACAAAAGATCTCTCTCATGGAGACTATGCGACGAGTGTGGCACTAGTCCTTGCAAAACAGCTCGGCAAAGGCGCGCTTGAGATTGCGACCGAGCTTGCGGCATACCTCGATAAACACAAAGAATCATTTGTTGCATCGGTCGCTGTTGCAGGTCCTGGGTTTATAAACTTCACTATCAGTCGCGCACATCAAGTGGATGGGATCAGAGAAGCAGCACATGTCGATACCTATGGCCATACCAATGTCTATACTGGCAAGAACATTCTTATAGAGCATTCTTCGCCAAATTTGTTCAAGCCATTTCACATTGGGCACTTGATGAACAACACGATAGGTGAAGCCATCACGCGCCTTGCAAAGTATAGTGGTGCACAGGTAACGACTGTTTCATTTCCTTCAGATATCTCTCTTGGTGTTGCGAAGGCAATTTTTATAATTATTCGCGATCACTTAACAGAAGATCATATATTTAATCCAAAAGATATCGTTATTTTAGGTGAAGCTTATACAAAAGGCGTAAAACTTTACGACGAAGATGAGTCGATCCACGGGAGAGTCAAAGAGATTGCTGATAATCTTTACGCGGGAATCGATAGTGTAGAATTAAAAATTTTCAATGTATGTAAACAATTCAATATCGATTATTTTGAGCACACTGTTGCCAAACTTGGTTCGCATTTCGATGCATACATATATGAAAGCGAAGCGGGTGTCGATGGTAAAAAGATTGTGCTCGATAACACGCCAAAGATATTTACCCAAAGTGAAGGCGCGATCGTATACATGCCCGAAGATCCGAAATTGCACACCGCAGTCTTTATCAATTCCCAGGGAAACCCGACGTACGAAGCAAAGGATATCGGCCTTCTGGATCTCAAGTTTAAAGGCTACGCTCCTGATCAATCGATCTTTATTACTGACGCGCAGCAAGTCTCACACTTCCAAATCGTGCTTGATGCAGGGGCAAAAATCAATCCTGCGTGGAAAGAAAAGTCACTCCATCGATATCATGGGCGCATGTCATTTAAGGGGCAAAAGATGTCGAGTCGTCTTGGTGGGGTGCCAATTGTCGAAGACATTTTGAATACAGTGATTGAAGAAGTAAAGACAAAAAATGCTGATGTGTCTGATACTGCCGCACAACAGATTGGTATTGCGGCGATTAAGTTTGCCATCCTTCGCGCAGCAGCTGGCAAAAACATTGACTTTGATCCTGACACGTCGCTTTCATTTGAAGGGGATAGTGGACCGTATCTGCAGTACACAGCCGTGCGCGCGGGGTCACTTCTTGAGAAAGGAAAACAAGCTGGTATTGCTCCTGATGTACAGGTCGGACCTGTACAAGGTACGGAAACCATCGAAAAACTCGTCGCACGATTTCCAGAGATCATGACCGAAGCACAACGAGAATGGGCACCACACACGATCGTCGGCTATCTCCTCGACCTCGCCCAATCCTTCAACTCATGGTACGGCCAAGGCAAGATCATTGATGAAGACAAAGAAGCGACTGCGTACAGACTTGCAGTCGTCAAAGCTGTGCGACAGACACTTGTAAATGGTTTGCATGTGCTTGGGATAGAAGTGCCCACAAAGATGTAGTATAGTAGGCGCATATGGCAGATATATTGGACAAAGAATTACACCGAATCGCGATCACAGGAATTATTTATAATGAGGAAGGCAAGTATCTCGTGACAAGACGAAGCCTTGAGAAAAAAGCATTTCCTGGAATGTGGACGGTGCCAGGCGGGGGAATCAATACTGACGACTACACAAACCTTCCGCCAACGCATGCAAACGGCCAATGGTACAACGTTGTCGAAATGACTCTTCGCCGAGAAATCAAAGAAGAGGTAAACCTCGAAATCGAAAAGCCTGAATATTTGCTCGACCTCACCTTCATTAGACCTGACAACGTACCAGTACTGGTGCTGAGCTACATGTGCAAATACAAAAGCGGAGATGTTGCGATCGACAAAGACAATGGAGACACAATCGATGCGAAGTGGGCAACACTTGAAGAATTGAAATCATATGATCTGATCGATGGCATTCTCGAAGAAATTGAGATGGTAGACAAGATTCTCAAGAGTCGATAAGATACGTCGGTATGACACACACACAAGAAGAACGAACACTTATTCTCTTTAAGCCAGATGCGGTACAACGCGGCGTGGTAGGTGAAATATTATCTCGCTTTGAAAAAACAGGACTCAAAATCGTCGGCATGAAAATGATTAAGCCAGACCAAGATCACTATTTTCATCATTACGAAACGATCGGCAGAGTGGTTTCTCGTCGGGGACAAAAGACGTTTGATGCACTCATTGAACTTATGAGCACTGGTCCAGTGATAGCGGTCGTACTCGAAGGAGTAGAAGCAGCTTCTCTTGTGCGCAAAATGGTAGGTGCAACTGAACCCAAAGCCGCACTTCCAGGCACTATTCGTGGAGATTATGCACACATGAGTTATAGCCACTCAGATGCGCAAAAGCTTGCGGTTGCAAATATCATCCATGCATCAGGGGATGTAGAAGAGGCAAAAGCTGAAATCGCACACTGGTTTGCGGAAACTGAACTCTATACCTATGAGACCGTGCACGAGAAATTTACGCAGCGCAAACAATCTCATCTCAAAAAATAATTATTTACTTCTCAAGATTCTTGTTGTGTGCTTATGAGGAAACAACACACTGGATTTGTCCACTGTCTATCTTGTTGCGTTTTGTGGAATAGGTATACTGAATATACGGCTATTTAAAAATAGTACTTAGAACAGACTTTTATGGGCAACCGTTGTAGGTGTCTCGAGACTATAGGTGCCGTTTTTTATGAGCATCGAAGTATCGTTGCACTTCGCGTGGCCCACTTGGCCTACAAGCTAAGGTACTATTTTCCAAATAGCCGTAAGAAGCCCCTCACTCTTGTAGTGGGGGGCTGCTCCCTTTATGTATACTATGGATATGTATCGCCGACTTATTATATGTACCGCAGTTGCAGGAATCACTCTTCTCGCGATCAACACTTTGGCAAGTGCACTGTATTGGTACGACGCCATCTGGTGGTTTGATATGGGCATGCATGCGCTTGGTGGGGTCTTTGTCGCACTCCTTGGCGGATCACTTGTGGTGCGACAGCTTCGTGTGCTTACGGGGCGTGAGTCGCTCATCGTCATCTTGCTTCTCGTATTTATCATCGGGCTTGGGTGGGAATACTATGAGTATATCGTGCAGTACTATGTCAAAGGTGTACAGCTTGCACATGTATCTGATTCTATTTCAGACCTTATCTGCGACATGATTGGCGGAAGTGTCGGCGCGCTTTTTGTCATACTGCTCAAAAAACGGTACAATCATTCATAATATGAACGGTTCAAAGAAATTGAAACTCACTTTTGCTGGCGGCACGGGAAGTGTGACCGGTGCAAACTTTTTGGTTGAAGGCGAAGGTATCAAATTTCTGATCGATTGCGGACTCAATCAGGGTACCAAGATGGCCGACGACAAGAACTGGGATCCCTTTCCCTACGATCCGGCAACGGTCGACTATCTTTTTATTACACATGCACATATCGACCATATCGGCCGCATCCCCAAACTCGTGTACGATGGCTTCAAGGGTGAGATTTATTCGACAATTCCGACCAAGGATATCACCGAGCTCATGCTCGAAGACACGGCAAACATCCTCGGTCATGGCGAAAACGAAGCATTGAAAGAAATATACAATGAAAAGATCCTCGCGCAGATTTTCAACCAATGGAAGGTGATCGACTACCACCAGGACCTCACTGTCGGACCATTTGTCTTTAGGTATCGCGACTCCGGACATGTGCTTGGTTCCGGCATGCTCGAACTCATCTACAATAATAAAAAGATCGTTTTTACGGGCGATCTCGGCAACAGCCCTTCGCCACTCCTTCGCGATACTGAACCGCTTCAAAAGGTAGACTATCTCCTTATGGAAAGTGTCTATGGCGACCGCAATCATTCCGAGCGAAGTGTGCGCCGTGAAAAGCTTGAGGCAACCATCGAAGACAATTTCAAAAAAGGGGGGACGCTCGTGATCCCGACGTTCTCGCTTGAGCGCAGCCAAGAGCTTTTGTTTGAAATCGATCAACTCGTCGAACATGATCGGATCCCGCACATGCCGATCTATTTTGACTCACCACTTGGTATCAAACTTACTAAAGTCTATGCCAAATACTCACGCTACTTCAATGATTTCGCACGCAAGCTGGTGGGAGAGGGCAATGACATTTTCAATTTTCCAGGACTCAAGTCGACACTTCGCACCGAAGAATCCAAAGAGATAGTGCATTCGGTAAATCCAAAAATTGTGATTGCAGGAAGTGGCATGTCCAACGGTGGTCGTATTTTGCACCACGAAGCAAACTATCTACCTGAAGCAAACAATACACTTCTCCTCACTGGCTATCAATCGCTTGGCACCATGGGGCGCGCGATCCAAGACGGCGCAAAGGAAGTGCGCATCAACGGTCAGGAGATCCCCGTGCGCGCAAATGTCGTCTTTATCGATGGATACTCCGGTCACAAGGACTCAGACCATCTTGTAGAATTTGTCGAAAGTACTGCCGACTCGCTCAAGGCAGTATATGTCGCGATGGGAGAACCAAAGTCATCGCTCTATCTCACACAGCGTCTTCGCGACTATCTTGGCATCACTGCATACGCGCCAGAAGAGGGTGACGTGGTAGAATTGGACTGCAACTAAGTCAGTTAGTAGAAATCAGATAGTAGTTAGTAGGAATCACATGGAAGAATCACAAACAACTTCAAACAAATACGTCTGTTACAACGCTCCACTTGGAAACGATGACAAGCATGGCCATATCAAATTGAAAATTGGTGTCAGTGGCGCTGCAGAAACGGGACACTGTGGGCTCAATGCGCTCGACAAGGCCAAAGAGCTCGGCCGAGAAGTAGTCAGGCAAGGAGGAATACTTATTACAGGCGCAACGACTGGCTTTCCGCTCTGGGCTGCGATGGGTGCCAAAGAAGCGCACGGCATCTCAATCGGACTTTCTCCTGCACAAAATCAAAAGGATCATGTGGAAGCATGGCGACTGCCCGTCGACTATATGGATCTCATCATCTACACCGGCTTTGGATTCCCTGGACGAGATCTCTTGTTCACGCGAAGTTGTGACGCGATCATCATTGGCTGCGGACGTATTGGTACTATTCATGAGTTCACCATTGCCTTCGAAGATGGCAAGCCGATGGGGGTGCTCCAAGGTCCATGGACAATGGCAGATCAGATCAAAGACATGATCGAGAAATCCAATCGTCCGGGGGATCGCGTGATCTTTGATGACGACCCCAAGCGACTCGTTGAGAAAGTGATCAAGATGGTAGAAGACGACAAGAAAAAGATCGGTGAAGGTCGCACGATCTAGCTCCTCAAGTGCTCTTGTGGTAGGATAGAAACATAAGCGTTTGAGGGACTATCAATCCCAAGCTTCCGGGAAGAAACCTTTGAGAAGGAGTAGAACCCGCTAAACGAGAAGTAACTAAGGTGGTACCACGAGAAAACTCGTCCTTAGAATGTGATTATTCATATTCTGTGGACGAGTTTTATTTTTATATGGAACAAACAAACACAATCAAATCAAACGCAGCGCTTCGTGAAGAAGCAGTTTTGGCATTCTGGAAAGAGAAGGGGATTTTTGAAAAGACTGTACAAAAGAATGAGGGGCGAAAAGAGTTCGTCTTTTTTGAAGGACCGCCGACCGCAAACGCAAAGCCGGCACTTCACCATCTTGAAGCTCGTGCATTCAAGGATGTGATCCCAAGATACAAGACGATGCAAGGGTTTTATGTACCACGCCGTGCAGGGTGGGACACACACGGACTTCCAGTAGAGTTGCAAATAGAAAAGAAACTCGGCCTTCAGTCCAAGAAAGAGATTGAACAGTATGGGATCGCGAAGTTCAACAAAGAGTGCAAGGACTCAGTGTTTACATATATCAAAGACTGGGAAACGTTTACCGACCGCATCGGCTACTGGGTCGACAAAGCAAACGCGTACTACACATTCAATGCTCCGTACATGGAGAGCCTTTGGAATATCGTTGCAGAAGTCGACAAGAAGGGTCTGCTCTACAAAGACTATCGTGTCGTGCCATGGTGCCCTCGCTGCGGCACCGGTCTTTCGACGCATGAGCTCGCACAGGAGTATCAGCTCGATAAGGATTTGTCTGTGTATGCAAAATTTCCGATTGTAGGATTTGATAAAGCGTACTTTGTCGCATGGACGACGACACCGTGGACGTTGCCAGGAAACGTCGCGCTCGCAGTAGGAGCAGATATCGACTACGTCGAAGCAAAAGTAGGGGATGAAATACTTGTGCTTGCAAAGGAGCGACTGAGTCTTCTTTCTGAAAGCTATGAAATTATTGCAGAGCACAAGGGAAGTGAGATGGCTGGCATGCAATATATATCTCTTTATGATGTCCCGAGTTTGAAATCAGATACTGCACACAAAGTGTACGTTGCAGACTTTGTCACAACGACTGACGGTACGGGCATCGTACATATTGCACCAATGTATGGTGCGGATGACTTTACTTTGGCAACAAAAAATAATTTGCCCAAGGTGCATACGGTAAGTGACGAAGGGAAGTTTATTGCAGGGGTAGAATTCCTTGAAGGGCGATTTGTGAAAGACGAAGAAGTTGCTGTTGATATCATCAAGGATCTTGCGCATCGCGGACTCCTCTTTAAGAAAGAAAAGTACGAACACTCCTATCCACACTGCTGGCGATGCAAGACGCCGCTTATTTACTACGCGCGCGATAGTTGGTACTTCCGTATGGAAGAGGTGCGTAAAGAACTCATCGCAGAAAATGAGAAAGTGAACTGGGAGCCGGCACACATCAAGGAAGGGCGATTTGGTGAATGGCTTCGCGGAGACAAAGATTGGGCGATCTCGCGCGAGCGATATTGGGGGACACCACTCCCGATTTGGGTACATGATACAGGTGAAAAGATTGTCGTCGATAGTATTGATACACTCAAGAAGTACAGCAAGACATCGGGCAATACGTACACTGCCGTGCGTCACGGAGAGGCGGTGCACAACTTGGATGAGGTGTGGAGTATTGTGCCAGGTACCAACGATGCGCTCACTGAGAAAGGGAAGGAACAAGTACGCGCAAGCGCAGAGACATTGAAAGGCAAGATTGATCTGATCATCGCTTCACCATTTATACGCGCTCAAGAAACTGCACGCATCATTGCGGATGCGGTAGGTATTGCTGCTATCGAGACCGATGCTCGGATTGGGGAATGGAATGTGGGAAGCGAGTACAATGGCAAGAATATGGATACCTACTTCGCACTACGCGCAGCAGCACCAGATCGCTACCAATTCAAAACAGCTGATGGAGAATCCTATGCAGATGTCTTTACTCGAACCGGGCAATTCTTGTACGAGCTTGAAGAAAAGTATCAAGGAAAAAATATTCTCATCGTGACACATGGTGGATCAGCACGAGCGCTTGAGCTTGTGGCGCGTGGATTTGCGTACGACACACTCTTTGAGACGACGCGTGACTATCGCAACTTTGCAAATGCAGAAGTACGCACGATCGACTTCGTCCCACTGCCGCACAACGAAAGTTTTGAAATCGATCTTCATCGTCCGTATATCGATGAAGTGGTTTTGGAAAAAGATGGCAAAGAATACAAGCGCATCAAAGAAGTGATGGATGTGTGGTTTGACTCGGGCTCCATGCCATTTGCGCAGGATCATTATCCATTTGAAAAAGGAGAGAAAGTCCTCGGTATCTTTGGTGGGAAGCAACATCTCGCGTATCCGGCAGACTTTATCTCAGAAGCGATCGATCAGACACGCGGGTGGTTTTATACACTCCTTGCAGTCGGTGTACTTATGGGTCGCGGTACGCCGTACAAAAACGTCATTTGTCTTGGACACCTCTTGGATAGGGATGGCAAGAAAATGTCGAAGTCGATCGGTAACATCGTCGAGCCGTTTGAGCAAATGGAGAAATTTGGTGTGGATGCCGTCCGCTACTGGATGTACTCAGTGAACGCACCAGGGGAGAGCAAAAACTATGACGAGAAATCAGTTGCTGAAATCAACAACAAAGTATTCAACCTCCTCGGCAACGTGTATACCTTTTATCAACAGTATCGTGATACGAGTCTAGAAGGTGAGTATAGAGAAAGCCCCAATGTACTCGACCGGTGGATCATCGCGCGTTTGAGTCAAACAATAGGAGAAGTAACAAAAGGACTCGATGCATATGACCTCTTTGCGCCCACACGCACGATCAGAGACTTCATCGATGATTTATCGACCTGGTACCTGCGCCGCTCACGTGATCGTTTGAAAGACGGCGATACTAGTGCCAAGCAAACACTTTATGTAGTCCTCAAAACCACCGCGAAGCTCCTTGCACCATTCGCACCGTTTTTTGCAGAAGATTTGTGGCAGAAATTGAAAAATGAAAACGACCAGGAAAGTGTACATCTTTCAGAATGGCCAAAAGCGGGAAGTGTAGATGAAAAAATAATTGGTGATATGCAGGTAGTACGAGATATCTGTACGGAGGGAAATGCGCTTCGCAAAAAGGAAAATGTTCCAGTACGCCAACCGCTTAGTACACTGGAAATTATAGACATCGAAGGTCTCAATAATGACTATATCGAATTAATTAAAGACGAATTGAATGTCAAAGGCGTGGTGAAGGGAAGCGAGACGAAGCTTGATACCACCATCACTCCCGAGCTCAAACTCGAAGGTGACTATCGCGAACTCGTTCGACAGATCCAAGATCTCCGCAAAGAAAAGGGACTTATGCCGCAAGATATGGTCTCGCTTACACTTCCTGATTCAACCAAAGAGATTATTGAAAAGTTTGGTGAAGAGCTGAAGAAAGTCGTGGGAGCGAAGGAGGTTGTCGTGAGCGGGGAAGAAGTAGTAATCATTTAGAAACTACGATAAAGAAAAAAGCGTTACAATTTTAATATTGTAACGCTTTGCGCTTTTCAGGCAGTTCTTCTCATTGAAAGCACCATAATTGTAATACACATTGAGGAAGCAGATGCTGGGTATAATATCTGTTCCAAGGCAAAACTTTTTGCACCAACCAATGAAAACAGGCTTGCGATAGTGAACACAACATATACATATGTTGGCGTCTCTTCTGGTTTTCGATATGTATCGATAATCTGAGGAATAGAGGCAAGAGTAAGCGAACAAACACTTGCAATCATTGCATAAAATTCACCAGAAGTGTATTGGATGTATATACATATAATTACCAAACCCAATACAGTCCATTCCATGTAGCCCCATCTAAAACATTTTTTTATAACAAGGCTTAAGGAGGCAAGTCCTGCACCAACGGCAAACAAAAAGGAGAGCCAAAAGTTTCCTCCTTGCCGGTAAATGGCATATGCTGCAATAAAATCGAGTACTGACCAAAGACCGTAGGAAGCAAAACTTTGTTTTATAGAACCTTTCCAAATACCAATGAGAAGAGGGATGTGAATGAGAAATCCAATCACCCCGCCAACGAGCTGTAAGTCCATAGCAAATTGTTTTAATGAAATTTATTTTACATTACCATATTTAATTCTTATGTCAAATTGTGCTATAGTCATAAATTATGAAAAAGAAACTTGTTATATTCGATTTCGATGGAGTGATTGTTGATACGCTTCCTCTTGGATTTGGTTTGTACAAGGAAGTTAATCCAATGATGTCGTATCGCGATTATCAAGAAATGTCATACGGCAATTTCCATGAAGGAATGGTTGAAGCCCAATCAAAAGGGTATAATCGCCCAGCTGATTATAGAGAAAGATATTTTGCTGGAATTCAAGTCCTACCTAGTCCATTAAAGAGTGTGTTAGAAAAAATTAATAAGAAATATGACTTGGCTATTGTGAGTTCAGGTGTAGAAGCAACTATAAAGAATTTTCTTGAAAAAGAAGGTATATTCAACTTCTTCTTTAGCGTGTTGGGCGTGGAAACTGATAAAAGTAAAGTAGTTAAGCTAACTACACTGTCAGAGAAATATGCCAAGAATGATATGGTCTATATTACTGATACATTAGGAGATGTACTGGAAGCGCATGAGGCCGGAATCAAAAGCATCGGGGTGTTATGGGGACTCCACGACCAAGAAACCCTTGCGCGCGGCAATCCCGAAATAATCATCGGTGACCCTGTAGTGCTTGAAGAAACAATTGAGAAGGTGTTAAATGGCTAATATGAAAACCGCGATCATTGTTCACGGTCGGCCTGACAAGGAAGAATATTTCGACCCGAAACAGCCCAAACCCACAGAAGCGCACTGGTTGCCGTGGCTAAAAAAAGGATTGGAGGTAAAAGGATTTGTTGTGCACATTCCCGCAATGCCGGTGCCGTATGAGTCAGTGTATGAAGAATGGAAAAAAGTGTTTGAGCAACACACTGTCGATAACGAAACGGTACTGATCGGGCATAGCCGCGGCGGGGCGTTTATCTTACACTGGCTTTCTGAGCATGATGTGCATGTCGGGAAAGTGATTCTCGTGGCCCCATCAATTACACCAAATCATCCCGTTGAACACGGTTTTTCAGAATTTACTATTGATCCAAATTTTGTTTCCAAGACACAAGGAGTAACAGTGTTTTATTCTACCGATGATGAAGAGGGAATACTAGAAAGTGTTGCACGAATAAAAGCAGAACTTCCATCCTGTACCTTTAGAGAATTTTCTAACAAAGGCCACTTTACAGCAGGGGATGGCGTGACAGAGTTCCCAGAATTATTAGAAGAAGTTTTGAAGTAAAAAACTTCCCAGTTAGGGGAAGTTGTAAAATCATTTTAGCCAATTGTAAACACATGTTGATCGGATACATATCCGCCTGAGAGAGGTTATCTCTATCTTGGAAAGATGAAGAGTATACGTTGTCTCTAGTTCAATCCAGGGTTTATGTGATTGGAATCCTGTTCCTCCCAGTATGTTTACCCCTGTTTTTTGTTTTTTGACAAGCGCATTTACAGTAAGTCTTCCGGCTGCATCCACAGACTCTTCGATGAGTATGTGTACATACTGAGAACCCATTCGCTTTGCACTAAGGAGTGGGGGAAGGATCTCGCTAAGATCGTACAGTACTGTGGCGATACCTCTTTGTGATCCGTCCGGGTCACGCGTGAATTCACGGTCTTCCTTACAATCATGATGGTACGTTATGAAATGAAGCGGATACCGTTTCTGGTTTTCATCAATACCTTTAAGTTCAATAATGCCTATCCAATAAATCGTTGTCTGGCCAGGCGTATCTTTGTTGGACATACTGTCCGAAATCAGGTACCTCCAATCGATCTTTTTTTGACCAATATCCAAAAAATTTACAACTGCGGGTGCTTGTTTAGTCGTTACTGTTCCCATATTATTTTTTCTTTCACTCTACTTCCAAAGCATTAAAAGTCAAGAGTGTACAATATAGGCTATGCATACCATCCACCACACGCGGGCGGTGATCGTCAAAAGTGAGCCGTCGAGAGACGCGGACAAGGCGTATTGGCTCTTTACGAAGGAATTGGGGCTCGTGATCGCCACTGCCACCGGCGTGCGCAAGTCTCATGCCAAGCTCAAAGGACAGCTCGTGGATTATGCCTTTATCGACGCTGATCTCGTACAAGGAAGGGAGATCTGGCGACTCGTGAGCGCGACACTTGTGAACGATCCGCTTTTGGGAAATACAACGCATCCGCTCGCGCGCGGGTATGTGCGAGCACTTGCAACACTTGAGCGGTTTCTCATCGGAGAAGGGGCACATCCCGAACTCTTTGCACACATCGAAGACTGCGCGGCGCTTCTCAAGGAGGAAGGGATAGGCCCCAAGAAGTTCGATACGCTTGCGATCTGGCGCATACTCGTACATCTCGGCTACATTGCGGTGCACAATGGTGACCACGCACTCTTTGAGCAACCGCTTGCTGATGCAGTACGAGCGCTCAGTGATGAAGGGGTGAAGCGTCTTGTTGCTGAAGTGAACAACACGATCAAAGAAACACATCTCTAAATGGTATACTTTTTGCATGTCACAACAGGAGTTCGATCACATCGCGGAGCTTCAAAAGAAGCTTT
The DNA here is from genome assembly GCA_964602465.1 of uncultured Candidatus Saccharibacteria bacterium. Lineage (GTDB taxonomy): Bacteria > Patescibacteriota > Minisyncoccia > Phycocordibacterales > UBA9973 > UBA4124. The sequence continues at coordinate 7,344 of CAZRQQ010000006.1, read as the reverse complement.
ATACGCGCGATCCTGACAACATGCCCAAGCGCAAGTTTGGCATTTTGCATCCAGTCAAAGATCAGACCAAGTCCACATGGGGTGAGACAAAGCTTCCCGAAAGCAAGCTCAAAGTGCATCAGAGTGCGGCGGGGTACAAGCGATTTTTTGTGATCGCACTCCTGTTCTTCTTTGGAGCACTTGCCGTTGCACTCTTTGCGTACTATCGCGGCGCGGTGACGCTTTCGAGCAAGAACGTCGAAGTCACCATTCTCGGCAACTCATTTGTCGCAGGTGGAGAAGAGCTTCCGGTGCAGATCGAGATTGCCAACAAAAATTCTGCCGACCTTGTCGACGCAGAGCTCACGATCAATTATCCCAAAGGTGCAACGGATGAGACAGGAAGTGATATCGTGCGGCTGGAGCGTGAGCTTGGATCGATCGGTTCGGGCAAGACCAAGAGTGAAGAATTTATCGTGGTGCTCTACGGTGAACAGGGCATCAGTCGCGACATCACCGCAACACTGACGTATCAGCTCAAAGGTTCGAGCGCAGTGTTTACCAAAGATGCGACGTTCTCGGTGATGGTGAGTTCAAGCCCGGTCGGACTTACTGTTGACGCGCCAACCGGAGTCGTGCCCAACCAGCCGTTTACGCTCACACTCCGCAATAATTTCTCGGGTGACAAAATGCTTCCCAATGTTGTCGCGCGTGTCGAGTATCCCAACGGCTTCGTCTTTGGATCTGCAACTCCCAAGCCGACATCCGGCAACAATGTGTGGAGCCTCGGCGACATGCAAACGGGCGATGAACGTGCAATCGCGATCACGGGGAGATTGGTCGGAGAGGTGAGCGATGAGAAAGCGTTTCGTATTTATGTGGGCACACCGGAGAATGAAATGAGCGGCAAGATTGCCGTTGCATACAATTCAGCGCTTGCAACACTCAAACTCATCCAGCCTTTCATTGCAGGTGCGATCATGATCGATGATAAAGATGATGATGTCGTCGCGCTTTCGATAGGAAGTGATATCGAAGGTGAAGTAACATGGATCAACAACGCATCTACTTCTGTTGTACGTCCAACGTTTACACTCACACTGGGTGGTGACGGCATCGATCTCGATACCATAGAAGCGCGCGATAGTTACTTTGATCCGCTTGAGCGCACGATCACATGGAATGGAGACACAAGCAGCTCACTTGGCAGTATCGCGCCAGGAGAACGTGGCACATTTCCATTTTCATTCAAGACCGTAAACGGTGCAGCGGGGACGCATGACGTAACGCTCGCACTTTCAGTCAAAGGCACGCTTCCAGATCAAGGAGGTGCTGAGCAGTCGATCGATACGATTGATCAGAAAGTTGTGCGCTTCGCATCAAGTCTGCAGTTTGCCGCACAGTCGCTGTACTCCATCGGTCCAATCAAAAACACGGGTCCCTATCCACCCAAGGCAAATGCTGATACGACCTACACCATCACGTGGACAATACTTCCAAGTCAAAACGCCATCACGAATGCCGTTGCAACTGCCGTCCTTCCGCAAGGAGTATCGTGGACGGGCACTATCGTACCCACTGGTGAGGCGATCAGCTTTAGTCCTGATACCAGTACCGTGACGTGGAATATCGGTGCGCTTCCCAAGGCGACTTCAGTGCAGCGAAGCAAGACAGTCGCATTTCAAGTGAAGGTCAAACCAACCAAAACGCAGGCTGGCACCCCGCTCACGCTCCTCGGGGAGACCAAGGTCACGGCGACTGACACGGTTACCAATACCCCCATCTCGCTCACTCGAAGCCAGCTGACGACCAGGTTTGACACCGATCCGATCTACGCGCAGGGACGCGATCGTGTGCTACCGTAAACAATTTGTAAAGTTTTAAGTTTAAAGTTATAACGTATATCTATATGACAGACATGGACAGTATCATTAGCCTTTGCAAGCGTCGGGGCTTTATCTATCAAGGCTCTGAGATTTATGGGGGCCTTGCGGGTACCTGGGACTACGGCCCACTTGGTGTTGCCCTCAAGCGCAATCTCCAAAATCTCTGGTGGAAAATGTTCGTCACCGACCGGGAAGATATGTACGGCGTGGATGCCGCGATCCTTATGAACCAAAACGTTTGGAAGGCGAGTGGACATGTGGCGGGATTCTCTGATCCTTTGATTGAGTGTAAAAAATGCGGCAACCCACAGAGAGCTGACAATTCAATCGATTCTGTTTATGGAGAAAATGCATATGCAGAAATGGTACTCGGTTTTAAGAAACAAAAATACGAACAATTGTTCGATTTGATTGCAAATAATAAAACAACTGTTGAGCAAAGAAAGATGCTTATAGATCAGTTAGAAAAAGATACTTCTGCTTCAAAGAGAGCGCAAACAATTTTTAATCACACGAAATTTAAATGCCCTTCCTGTGGTGGTACTGAATGGTTAGAATCTAGACAGTTTAATATGATGTTTAAAACTAATATCGGTGCAAGTGAAGAATCAGAGTCGGTTTCTTATCTCCGTCCAGAAACCGCGCAGGGTATGTTTGTAAACTTCAAAAATGTCGTTGATAGTTTTCATCCGAAGCTTCCGTTTGGTCTCGCACAGATCGGTAAGGCATTCAGAAATGAAATCGCACCGCGTGACTTTGTCTTTCGTGCACGAGAGTTTGAGCAAATGGAAATCGAGTACTTCACCGAAGAAAAAAACTGGGAAGAGCGATTTGCATACTGGATGGGAGAAATGTATCGGTGGATGGAAACGATTGGTCTTTCAAAAGACGCAATTCATGAACTCGAAGTTCCCGCAGAAGATCGCGCGCACTACTCGAAGCGTACGGTGGATTTTGAATTCGATTTTCCTTTTGGCAAAAAGGAACTCTACGGCATCGCGTACCGCACCGACTTTGATTTGAACAACCATGCAACTGCAAGCAATACTCCGCTCTATGTCGAAGACGACGAACAAGGCAAGATCGTACCGCACTGCATCGAGCCAACCTTTGGTGTTGATCGCACAGTCCTTGCAGTGCTTGCAAGTGCATATCATGAAGAAGGCGAGGGAGATGATCGACGTGTAGTACTCAAACTCCCAACCATTCTTGCTCCTTATACCGCATGTGTTTCTCCGCTTCTCAAAAACAAGCCTGAACTTGTATCAAAAGCACGCGAAGTGTTCACAGTGCTCAAGAAAAAATTTGGTACGATCACATGGGACGACAACGGCAATATCGGCAAGCGCTACCGACGACAGGACGAGATCGGCACTCCATGGTGCATCGTGATCGACTTCGACACACTCGGCGAACACCCAGAACTCCTCGACACCGTCACCATCCGCGATCGTGATACCGGTGAGCAAGAGCGTGTAAAGATTGCAGAGCTTGAAACCTATATCAACGAGAAGTTGAAATAAAAAACCACACATACATGTGTGTGGCAAAGAATCATTACATTTCTTCTACTAGTTTCCCTTTGTCGGTTACGATAATTTTTGATGTTTTAAAAAACATATAACAAGCAGCATAGAGAATTACAGCAAAGAAAATACTAACTACTATCATAAAAATAATGGTAATAATTGAAGGCGCTGTAGATTGGGTTTTGTACATAACCAAGAAGGTACATAACATTAAATAATCGGAGACCAACATACCTGATCCAATAAATTTTCGATGAACAAAGCCATTGTTGTATGCACTTAGAATGATAATCGCAATTCCTACAATCCATGTAATATAACTCCATAGTCGAATGGTGTAGGGGAATGGGCCACTAAATTCATAGGGCGCATTATTGGCCACTAGTACAGCCATAACTATGAACAGAATGATCATGCTTATGAACAACACTGTTTCTACAGAAGCTAATATTTTTTTCATAATGAATAGTTTTTAGGTAATCTAAACTTTTTTCAAATTTTGTCAAAGATTGTTGCTATTTTCTGTGTTTTCCTATGTAATAGAAAGCTATGAAGCCCATCATTACAACCCTTCCAAATGGCGTGCGGATCGTCATGGTAGAGCAGTCGAATGCGCTTACTGCCACGGCTTTGGTGTTGGTCGGCGCTGGGTCTGCGACTGAAGAAAAGGCGACGAGCGGCATATCGCACGTTTTGGAACACATGTCTTTCAAAGGTACGCCGACACTCCCAAACACAAAGGCAATCGCTGAAACATTTGAACGACTCGGCGCTATTTCCAATGCATTTACCTCGACTGAGTACACGGGGTACTACGCAAAGGGGAGCCCTGCGCACCTCGACACATTTCTCGAAGTACTGAGTGATATGTACCAGAACTCAACGTTTCCTGAATCTGAACTTAGCAAAGAGAAGGGCGTGATTATCGAAGAGATCAATATGTATGAAGACATGCCGCAGTACAAAGTCACTGAATGTCTGCTCAAACTTATGTATGCCGATCAACCGGCAGGGTGGTCGATTGTGGGGACAAAGCAGACCGTGTCGAGCTTTACGCGTGCAGATCTCGTTACCTATAAAGACAAACACTATCATGCACGCAATACTGTAATTGCAATCACTGGTGCTATCGATCCAAAAAAGGTCCGTGCAAAAGTCGCTGCGCTTTTCAAAACACTTCCTGACAAGAAATTGTCTAAACCCAAAAAGACCGTCATCAAAAAGGCTACAGTGCCAGTTGTCATTACACACAAACCTATTGATCAAGCACATATTGCAATCGGTTTCCACGGCATGTCACAGGATCACCCGAACCGATTTGTTGCATCTCTTATTGCGACGATCTTGGGAAGGGGGCTGAGCGCTCGACTGACGCATGTGCTGCGCGAAGAACTCGGTGCGGCGTACTATACGCATGCAAGTATCGATACCTATAAGGATCGTGGTGTCTTTGAGATCACTGCAGGAGTCGATACGAAACGTATCAATGAAATCCTTGCGCGCATTGCGCAGATTCTCAAAGAAATCAAAACCGATCTTGTATCTGTAGATGAACTCCAAAAAGCAGTTGAATACACGATCGGCATGCAGCGACTGGGGCTTGAATCAAGCGATGAGATTGCTGGATTTTTTGGAGTACAAGTACTTCTTCGCGACAAGCCCAACACGCCGACAATTCTTGAAAAGCACTACCGTGCAGTGACGCCGGCCGACATTCGCCGTGTTGCTCGGACACTTTTTATTTCTGACAAAGCTGCTATTTCAGTACTGGGACCATACAAAGATCGCGATATCGATCCGGGACCGTTTCGTACCTTGTAAGCTCGAGAGCGCAGTGGTACGATGCAGAGTATGAAAGACACTCAAACCGTTCGGATCGGCAACTCCTCCATCATCCGAGTCATTCTCTTTATATTGGGTACGTACGTCCTCATTCAGCTCCGTGATGTGCTTCTCCTTATCCTTGTCTCTATCGTCATCGCATCGTTTGTCGAAGCAGGGGTGAATGCGCTTGCTAAATACAAGATCAATCGCTCACTTGCCGTGCCGATTATTTTCACGATCACGATCATGATCATCTTTGCGATCTTCTACGCATTTGTGCCGATCATAGTCCGTGAGCTCTCAGACATGCTGACGCTCCTCTTTAAGTACCTCCCAAGCGGGTCGACTATCACCAAGCAGTCCATCGAAGGCGCAACGCAATTCGTCAACACCATCGCAACCGACCCTTCGAGCACTGACTTCCTTTCAAGTATCCAGCGCGCGGGTACACTTCTTTCGCAAGGCGCGACGTCGTTTATCGGTTCGACGTTTGGCGGCCTCCTCAACTTTATCCTCGTCGTCGTCATGTCATTTTATCTCTCCATCCAAGAGAAGGGTATTGATTCATTTCTCCGGCTTCTCACGCCTGCCAAAAATGAAAAGTACGTCCTCGATCTCTGGACGCGCACACAAAAGAAAATTGGACTTTGGTTTAAAGGCCAGCTCCTTCTTGGTGCGATCATTGGCGCGGTGACGTTCATCGTACTCGCACTCCTTGGTGTGCAGTATGCATTTCTCATCGGACTCATCACTGGTATCGCAGAGCTCATTCCGTTCGGGGTTATCTTTGCCGCAGTGCCAGCGATCCTCTTTGCCATCATTGACGGGGGTGCATTTCTCGGCCTCAAGGTGCTCATCTTTTATGTCATTATCCAGCAGATCGAAAACTACGTACTCAATCCAATCGTCTCCAAGCGTGTCGTTGGGATCCCACCACTTGTGGTCTTGCTTGCACTCTTGATTGGTATTACACTTGCCGGGTTCTGGGGCGCGCTTGTAGCGATGCCAGTTGCAGTCTTCATCCTCGAGTACATGAGTGATGTCGAAAAGCGAAAAATCGTCCCCGTGACCAAGAACCCCGTCCACAGCCCACTCGAATAACTATGTCCAAACCGTTTTATATAACTACAACACTTCCGTATGTAAATGCGCCGCTTCATATGGGGCACGCACTTGAATTTGTGCGTACCGATGTAATTGCTCGGTACAAAAAACTTCAAGGATTTGATGTTTTTTTCAATACCGGCACTGATGAACATGGTCAAAAGATTTACACCAAGGCACAAGAAGTAGGGAAAGATCCTCAGGATTTTGTCGATGCAAATTTTGAAACGTTCAAAACACAGGTTGCTGCATTTGGTATTGATCCTGAAGCACATTTTGTACGCACAACTGATGTTCATCATATCAAGGCTGCACAGGAATTTTGGAAGCGTGTAAACGACAATGGCTATATTTACAAAAAGATCTACCAAGCGAGGTACTGCGTCGGTTGTGAAGAAGTAAAGACTGATAGTGATCTCATAAATGGAGAGTGTCCGCTTCATCCAGGTACGAAACTTGAACTGATTGATGAAGAAAATTACTTTTTTAAACTTTCTGCACTTCAAGACAAACTCCTTGCACTGTATGCTTCACGAACAGACTTTGTCGTGCCGGTATTTCGATTCAATGAAGTAAAAGCATTTGTAGAACGAGGCCTCGAAGACTTTTCGATCTCGCGACTCAAAAGCAAAATGGCGTGGGGGATTCCGGTGCCAGGAGATGAGAATCATGTCATGTATGTATGGTTTGATGCGCTTACCAACTACATCTCAACGCTTGGTTGGCCAGAAAACACAACAACATTTGAAAGGTATTGGAAAGAAGGAACACCGACACAGTACTGTGGCAAAGACAATACACGTTTTCAGGCACTGACCTGGCAGGCAATGCTCTTGGCGGCTGATCTGCCGAACTCATACCAGATCGTGGTAAACGGATTTATAACTGCCGACGGTGGTGTACGTATGTCCAAGACATTGGGAAACGTCGTCGACCCGCTTGAAATTGTAAAAGAATACGGCACCGATGCGCTCCGCATGTTTCTACTCAAAGAAGTCTCAAGTTTTGAAGATAGCCCATTT
>CAZRQQ010000005.1:3969-38779 GCA_964602465.1 uncultured Candidatus Saccharibacteria bacterium | reverse complement strand
CGTTTAGGAGGCAAACACAAAGCCACCCGTCCTTAGACGGGTGGTCGGTTACTTGACTTCCTGCTTCAAATACGAAAAGATGGAGGGGAGAAAATTATTTGCATAATTTAAAATAACGTTTTTATGAACCATTCGCTCCAGTTAGCATCAGAGGAACAACAAATGTTTGCTGATATATTTAATGAAGTATCTGCAATCATGAGCAGGTATTCACATATAAAACGAACGTTCGGTATTCACCTTGTGGAAGAACGGTTTCCGCTCAGGCCGAGCGAAGTCATGTACGAAACATGCAACAAACAGAACCGTGTGGTAGCACTTCGGCCAGTAGTACTTACTGACCTTGCGACACGCCACAAAGCAACTGCATGGCAGTGTATTGATGGCAAGATTGTTGCAACACAGTTTTGTGATGGAAGGCCTACGTCTGAGAAAAAAGCAGAAAAGAGACTGCAAGAATCGTATTAAAAAACCATTATTCCTCCCCATAATGGGTATGCCCCGACTACACACGGGGCTTTTTTGACAAAAATTTTTGAAGTAGTAAAGTATATTTTAAATCTTCTGACCTTTTAAACCAAAACGATTATGAACCTATTTATTGCACACACCCCGGAAGGATACCGACTGTATCACAACAAAGAGGCGATTTCTGCACCTGAACAACATGCCTTTATGCTTGCCACTTCAATTATTAACCAGAACCTATTGCGTCTCCCGCCAGACCTAAGCTTCAAAGCTTTGGAGAGAAACGTGAAGCCGCAATTTCCTGGTAAGGAAAATTGGATGGAATTGTTCGTTAGTTCGGCTACACCAGACCAACCTGCTGTCATCAACTAGTTCACAAATGGTTAGCTTGCTAATTGTTGGGCCCTGATCTATAGCAGGGCTTTTTTTATTGCGGATTTTGTGGCAAAATAGGTGAACTATGGACCGAACCTATATTGGAGATTTGGGCAGTAAGGCTGGAGAAACAGTGCTTATTAAAGGGTGGATTGACGTACGTCGCGACCAAGGCAAGATGGTCTTTTTTGACTTCCGCGACATGACCGGCTACATCCAGGGTGTAGTCCTTCCAAATCGCGCAGACGTGATCGAGATTGCAAAAAACACACGAGTTGAATTTGCGGTACAGATTGAGGGGATCGTCAACAAACGCCCTGAACGCAACGTTGTAGCAGGCAAACAAAACGGGGACATCGAACTCGAAGTAACGAACATTGTCATCCTTGCCGAAGCTGAGCCGCTTCCGTTTGACATGTCGCTTACTGGATACAATCTCGATCTTACAACCGAGCTCGACAACAGAGCGCTCGTGCTTCGTCATCCCAAGGTGCGAGCCGTATTTAAGGTACAAGAAACGGTTATTGATTCGTTCCGAGAGTTTATGAAGAAAAATAAATTCTTTGAATTTCAAGCACCTGCAATAACCCCAGCAACAGCTGAAGGAGGCGCGGAAGTGTTCCAGATCGACTACTTTGGCAAAAAGGCATACCTCACGCAGTCACCGCAGCTTTACAAACAAATTGTCATGTCAGCATTTGAACGATGTTTTTCTGTAAACAAGGTGTTTCGTGCAGAACCTTCCTCAACCACAAGACATTTGACCGAAATCGTATCACTCGATGCCGAAATGAGCTTTATAGATTCATGGAAAGATGTCCGCAATATGGCAGAAGAGACCGTACGATATATTTTGGAGCAGGTCAAAGAAAAAAATGCTGCTGAACTTGAGCTCCTCGGTGCACAGCTTCCAACAATGATCAGTGAGACCCCAACACTTTCTCTTCGTGAAGTACAGCAAAAAATTTTTGAAAAAACAGGTCGTGATGTACGTGGTGACAAAGATACCAACCCTCAAGACGAGCGCGATATCTGTGAAATCATCAAAGAAGAAACCGGATCTGACTTTGTGTTTATTTATGGATATCCGACCAAAAAGAAGCCGTTTTACGTATACCCCAATCCTGACGAACCAGAGTTTAATGAAGGTATGGATCTCATCTGCCGAGGTGTGGAATGGCTCTCTGGCGGACGACGCATCAATCAGTACTCACAGCTCATGGATCATGTGAACGAATGGGGGATGGATCCAAACAAAATCAAAATGTTCTTGCAGGCCTTTAAGTACGGAGTACCACCTGAAGGGGGATTTGCATTTGGCGCAGAGCGCATCACCATGCAGATCTTGCAGCTCAAAAACATCCGAGAAGCAAACATGTTCCCTCGAGATATGAACCGTATCGACGAACGATTGACTGAGGACGGCTATTAGAAAAGAAATAAAAAAAAATCCTCCGTGTTGAACGGGGGATTTTAGTAAGTTTTAAGCATTGTACATTATTTTTCCGGCTTCAAGTTTTCTCAATGCTTCTTCATAGCTATGTTCTCCGGTTCCAAAAAATTTGATACCCGGTGCTTCAACTATAAGAATCATGGTTGCCAAATTATCAAATTCACATACAACCTTAAGCCGTACACTTCCTTCGGCTGAGGGTTTTTTATGTTCGGCCCTAATACCGTTTTCATCCTCCTGGTACTCAATATTTAACGAGTCGCATTTTTTCTTGAATCCTTCAAGAATCTCTGAATTTTTCATAAAGAATGTATTTGTTTCCATAACTATACTTACAGAAAAACAGGTGTCAACTGTAATAAAAAGGGGAGTACTTCGTCTCTAAGATGTAGATAGGATAGTATTCTCCATCTACGAATTGTTCATTCCAGAAGGGCATATGAACACACTGAAACTATGAGGGTGAGGATTTCAATACTTTTGTATTACTTCTCACAAACGACTATCTCGTCTCAAACCGGTGTGCTTCATAAGATGTAATCTTACCTGGAGTATCTTTTGATACATCCAGCACTAGCGAAGCTTTCTTTTCCGGTATATACAAATTATTTGTCTATACCTTCCCATCATACCGATTGCATTTCGTACTCACTTTTTGCCCTTATTTCTTTGTTGTTCTTTCCAGTTCTTTCTTTTCCAAACCCTGTTCATTCCTTACCCCACAACTCAATATTTTTAACCCCAATCGTCAACGGCCTTCCAAGTGAAGGCCGGAATCTTTTTATGCTAAAATACATACGTGAAAAAGCGCACTCCTCCAAAAAAAGAGGTAGTTATCTATCAGGGTAAATCTGGGGCTATTGAACTCAAGGGTGATTTCTCGCATGAGACCGTATGGGCGACACTTGATCAAATTGCACATGTATTCGGCCGTGACAAATCTGTTATTTCTCGTCACTTAAAAAATATTTATGCCGAGAAGGAACTTATTCCAAAGGCAACTGTTGCAAAAAATGCAACAGTTCAAATCGAAGGAAATCGCACCATACAACGTACTATTGAATACTATAATTTGGACGCAATAATATCTGTTGGCTATAGGGTTAATTCAAAAATAGCTACCGAATTCCGAAAATGGGCAACCAAAACCCTCCGCTCGCACATTGTCGACGGCTACACCATCAATCGCTCCCGAATTGCAAAAAATTATGAACTATATGAAAAAGCAGTTCACCATCTTGAGAAACTCGCTCCCACAACTTCAATCGATACCAAAAGTGTGCTTGATCTGATCAAGCTCTTTGCAAGCACTTGGATATCACTTGATGCGTATGACAAATCCGAACTCCCCAAAAATGGCGCAACCAAAAAACAGGTGCGTCTTGTCGCAGAGGATCTTGTAGACGCAATTACTAAACTCAAACATACACTCCTGAAACAAAAAGAAGCAACTGATCTTTTTGCAACAGAAAAGCATGTCGGGAGCCTTGGGGGTATTGTCGGTAATATCATGCAATCATTTGACGGCAAAGATTTGTACCTGACAGTAGAAGAAAAAGCTGCGCACTTGCTCTACTTCGTCGTCAAAGATCACCCATTTAATGATGGCAACAAACGCTCTGGTGCCTTTGCATTTGTATGGTACCTCCAAAAAGCAGGTAGATTACATACCAATCGACTTACCCCTGAAGCACTTACAGCACTTACGCTTCTCGTTGCAGAAAGTAATCCAAACGACAAAGAACAGATTATCGGGCTTATTCTTTTATTGCTTAAATAATATGGAAACTGATGTACAGCAATTTCAGATCAAGCACGAAGCATTTGAGGGGCCGATTGAGGTGCTTTTGGAATTGATCGAGAAACGAAAGTTGTTTGTAAACGATGTCTCACTTGCGTCTGTCACGGACGACTTCATCTCTTTTATACAATCCAAAGGCATGCACCCGGATCTGGTTGCAAATTTCTTGGCAGTTGCAGCCACACTGATCCTTATCAAGGCACGATCCCTCCTCCCAAACCTTGAACTCACGCAAGAGGAATCAGAATCCATCACCGACCTCGAACGCCGCATTGCGCTGTACCAAATCATTTCGCATGTATCAAACGATCTCATCAAGCAATACGGCAAGAAGGTCTGCTTCGAAGGTGTGCCACAAAAGACTGGGCCAGTCTTTGCACCCGACCCATCGCTTCCAGTGGAGCAGCTTCCGCACCTTATCGCAGATATTATTGGTCGTGTGCCTCCACCGGCAGTAGCCAAACCAGTTGCTCGCGTGACGGTAAGTATCTCAATCGGCGAAGTCATCGATACCCTCATCGAACGCATCAATAAGATGGTAAGTGGATCATTTAATAGTATTCGAGTGAATGCCCCAGAAGGCGAGGAAAAAGCCCAAAAAGTCTATACGATTGTGTCATTTCTTGGTATGCTGGAGCTCGTCAGGCGCGGGCTCCTGCAGGCTGATCAAAGCGATCAGTTTGGAGACATAGAGCTCCAGCGTCAATCTTCAAGCGTATGAGTAAAAACCTTTCACAATCCATAGAAGCAGTACTCTTTGCGACAGCGCAGTCGTATAGCTATGCAGAGCTTGCCAAACTTCTCGAAGTAGCTGCCGAAGACATTGCGCCAGCCGCTGAAGAACTCAAGAAAAGTTTGGAAGGTCGTGGCATTGTGCTTACAAGTGTTGGCGACACGATCGGACTTGCAACCCACAGCGACTTCAGCACGCTTATCGAAAAAATCCGAAAGGAAGAACTCTCCAAAGAACTCACCAAAGCATCAGCCGAGACACTTGCAGTCATCGCATACACTCCAGGGGTCTCCAAGGCGCAGATTGAGTTTATCCGCGGCGTCAATGTCTCGTATTCACTTCGTGCACTCCAGATGCGTGGCCTAGTGGAGAGCAAAGGGCAGGGTAGAGGGATTGGATACTTTCCAACACTCGAACTCTTGCAGCACTTTGGCGTATCAAGTATTGAAGGCTTGCCGCAGTACGCCGAGACCAAGGCCAAGATCGACGCACTTTTGAAAACTGAGGAACCACAATCATGATTATCGACAACGTCATCAAAATTTTCTTGCCCACTACACTTGCATTCTTGCTCGGCATTTTGTTCACACCAAGTCTCACGACATTTATGTACAAGCACAAGCTCTGGCGCAAAAAGAAGCGCGTAGAGGATGCAGAGATCACCAACGACGACTTCAAAAAGATTCAAAACACTGAAGCCGAAATCTCAACCCCACGTGTCGGCGGCATCATCATTTGGCTTTCGACCATTGCCTGCATCGGCGTGATCTGGCTTATCTCCAAACTCGTCCCATCAGATCTCACTGCAAAGCTCGACTTCTATAGTCGTAGTCAGACATTGGTGCCACTCGCAGGGCTTCTTGTAGGGGCGGGGATAGGGCTTGTCGACGACGCGGCCCAAATCAAAGGTGTCGTCGAACGTATCTCGCATCGCTATATCAAAATCCTCACCGTGCTTGCGATCGGCGTACTCATCGGCGCATGGTTTTATGTAAAGCTCGGGGTGCTCAGCATCGCCGTGCCATTTAGCGCCACACCGCTGTACCTCGGTGCATTCTTTATCCCATTTTTCATTCTCGTCCTTATCGCCGTTTTCTCGTCATCGGTGATTGATGGTATGGATGGACTTGCCGGCGGTGTCTTTGCGGTGATCTTTGCCGCATACTCGATCATCGCCTTTGGACAAAATCAGATGGACATCGCGGCACTCTCTGGTGTAATCACCGGCAGTATCCTCGCATTTCTCTGGTTCAACGTGCCACCTGCGCGCTTTTATATGGGAGAAACGGGTATCCTCGGCCTCACGGTTGTGCTTACCGTCATCGCATTTCTCACTGACACCGTGCTCATCCTTCCGCTCATCGGGCTTCCACTTGTCGCAACTGTGCTTTCAAACATTATTCAAATCAGCAGTTATAAATACTGCGGCAAGCGCCGAGTATTCAAGATCGCGCCGCTCCACCACCACTTTCACGCACTTGGCTGGTCCAAAGAAAAGGTCGTCATGCGCTACTGGATCGTCTCGATCATCTGCGCACTCCTTGGCGTCGTGATCGCACTCATGAGCAAATAGTATGGCGATCAAGGCACTACTTAGACAAAAGGCTGCGCCGCATCCGCTCGATCGATATTTTTTGTCGATTGTCGTACTCATCGTGGCGGTGGGACTTCTCGCATTTGTCTCTGCAAGTCTCGGTATACTCGCCAAAAACGAAAGCAAGTTCTACGGCGTGCTGTTCAACCAAATAGTACTCGGACTTGTGGGCGGCTTTGCAGGGATGTGGCTCACGATGAAGATCCCGTACCTCTTTTGGAAGAAGCACGCGTTTTATATATTTCTCACCACACTCGTACTGACCGCACTCGTCTTTGTGCCAGGACTTGGATTCTCACACGGCGGTGCACAGCGTTGGATCTCTATCGGCCCGCTTTCATTTCAGCCAGCAGAGCTTTTGAAAATCGGCTTCGTCATTTACTTTGCAACCTGGCTTGGCTGGACCCAAAAGAAAACCCAGGAAGTGAAATTCAAAATCGTGCCACTCTTTATCATCCTCGGCATCGTCGCAGGACTCCTTCTCAAGCAACCTGACACCAAAAGCCTCATTCTCATCACTGCGGCTGCGTGTGGCATGCTCTTTGTCTCAGGCGTGAGCTGGAAGAAGATTTTTATGATCATCGGCGTCGGCATCGTCGCCCTTGCCGCACTCGCATACGTCCGGCCATACCTCATGGAGCGCGCCAAGACCTTCCTCAATCCAGCGAGCGATCCTCGTGGCGCGTCCTACCAACTTCAGCAATCACTTATCGCCATTGGTTCAGGCGGCATCTTTGGACGAGGACTCGGACAGAGCGTACAAAAATTCAACTATCTCCCAGAACCGCAGGGCGACTCAGTGTTTGCGGTGATCGGCGAAGAGTTTGGTTTCGTGGGATCTGTAATACTCGTCGTCCTCTATATATTCCTCGCGATTCGTGGGTACAAGATCGCCATACTCGCGCCAGATCATTTCTCACGGTATTTGGTAGTAGGGATTATGACGCTCCTCATCGCGCAGTCATTCCTCAATATTGCGTCCCTCGTCGGCCTCTTTCCACTCACCGGCGTCCCACTCGTCTTTATCTCCCATGGCGGCACCTCGCTCTTCATCGCACTCTGCGCAGTCGGCATCGTCCTCAACGTATCCAAATATCAAAAATTAGGGAAATAAAAAAACCACTGAGTAAACAGTGGATTTTATTTGTCTAGTTTTTTTCCAAATAAATGAAAGCTCTTACTGGAGTGTTATCTCTTTTGTGTACAATGACACTCATCCTTATGTAATTAACACCTTCGTATTTATCAATTTTTTTCAATTCATCATCATTTACTTCAGCTAAGTATCCAGATATTATATCGCTTGCTTTACCTGTTTTTTTAGCTATAAGAAAAAGATAAGAGGAGTCCGGTTTTGGTTTGAGAAATAATTTATACTCAGTTATAAAAACACTTTCAATAGGAGTCACTTTGACAGGAGATTTTTCCAAAATTAGACTTCCGTAGGTAAAAAGATAATGTTTCATTTTTATTATTTTTATAACCATACCAAAAATACTTGTTTAGTCAACCCTTATTGGATAAGAAACTAAAAATCGCTATACTAGACGTATCTTATGAAAATCCTACTAACAGGCGGAGGGACGGGCGGGCATATCTATCCGCTTATTGCGATTGCTGAAGAGCTCAACCACATCGCCGACGAAGAAAAGATTGTAAACCTCAAGCTCTACTACATGGCCGACAAGCCATTTGATCCGCAGATACTTGAGGAGCAGTTCATCACGTTTATTCCGATCACGTCTGGCAAATTGCGTGTATATTTCTCATGGAAAAACTTCGTCGATATTTTCAAAGTCGCGTATGGGACAGTAGATGCGTTGTTCAAAGTATTCAAACTCTATCCGGATGTTGTCATTTCCAAAGGCGGAGGTGTTGCATTTCCAGTACTCGTCGCTGCAAAGCTCTTGCGCATTCCACTGATCATTCATGAGAGCGATACAGTGCCAGGCAGAGTAAATAGATGGTCTGGAAAGTTTGCAAAGAAAGTAGCACTTTCGTATTCAGAAGCGGGAGAGTATTTTGACAAAAGCAAGATCGCTATCACCGGCCAGCCAGTGCGCAAAAGTCTCATACACCCCGTTCGAGAAGGTGCCAAAGAATTTTTTGAACTCCCGTCCACGCTTCCCGTGATCGGTATCTATGCCGGATCGCTTGGCGCAAAGGCGATCAATGATGCTGTGGTAAGTATCGTCCCCGAACTCATCAAGAAATATCAGATCATCCACCAGACCGGCGCAACGGATTACGACGACGTGACGACCGAACTCCGGATTGCACTTGGGGACGACACGAAGCGTTCTCGGTACAAACCATTTAAGTATTTGAACAACGTGCAAGCAAAGGTCTTTGGTGGCGCAGTGGATATCGTCATTGGTCGTGCAGGCTCCACCATCTTTGAAATAGCCGCATGGGGCAAGCCGTCGATCATTATTCCAGGACGTCCCGAGGTGTATCATGCCGACCATCAGCGCAAAAATGCGTACCATTATGCGCGTACTGGTGCCTGTGTTGTGATCGAAGAGCCCAATTTGACACCCTCAGTCCTCCTCACACAAATCAACTCAATTTTGGAAGATAAAGAAAAGTATGATGCAATGAGCAAGCATGCACGCGAATTTTTCAACCCCGATGCGGCGCGGATTATTGCAACTGAGGCGATTGCGATAGGGATGAGTCACGAACAGCGATAATGCCCTTGCGGCGCGCATAGACGTACGTAAACGATACTCCAAAGAAAAATACCTGCGCAGAATAGTATGTCCATATAAGGAGACCAACGAGGGATGCAGCAGCGCCAAACGCATCCGTATGTACGATAAGCGCGATGTATTCGACGATGAGGAAATTGCCGATAATAAAGAGAACAGTTGTTACCCCTGCACCGATCCAGATGATACGCCATGGAAGGGTTCTGTTGGGGAGTATCCGGTAGACGACTGCAAAAAGTACCGTGCCGAGCACGAGTGGTGCGATGATTTGTGCCACAAGCGAGAGACCTGCCGGCATGACGGCACTCTGTTCGAGGACTGCAAAAAACAGCGTTATACTGATCACAATAACGAGCAGGAGCATGAGAAGTGGCACAAACGAAAACACGACGAGCTTTTTGTGTACAAACCCCCATATCGCTGCGAGCGCAGACGTGTGCGGCTTGCGAACCTTTGGCGTTTCCCAGAGTGCATCAAAGTCCTGATCGAGTTCGTTGAATACTCCCACCGCACCAAAGAGTGTGACCCCGATACTTACGATGGTGGTGACCAGCGTCGCATCCTGGATAGCCTTTGTACGCAAGATGGTGTCGATGTATTCTGCCGCGCCACTTCCGACGATCTTGCTGATCTCGGTGACAAGCGTGCCTTGGACGAGTTCCTTACTAAAGAGTGCACTTGCAAGCAATACCAAAAGGAATAGGAGAGGAATAAATGAGAGCATTGCGTAGTAGGAGAGTGCGGCTCCCATGCGCGGAGCGTTGCGACTTCTCCAGTGCGTGATTGTTTCGCGAATCAAACTAATCATTACTGAAAGTATAGCAAATTGTGTTGCTATATATGATTTTTTTCATCATACAAAGTTATCCACAGTATATTTCTTGACTGGTGAACGATCGTTCACTTATACTAACTACAGGTCGCCATTATCACGTAACACTACCCATTTGTAATTAATAAAAACTTTTTATGACACGACATCAATACACCCAAAACATTCGCAAAGAACTTCGCATGCTCAATGAACGCATTGATTACAAGATATTGCATGGGCAGCGCTACGCGGCAGATTCTCTTCGCCACAAAGCACTCCTTCGCCAGATCGCAAGCCAATCCAAGCGAGGCATCCTTACTCGACTATTTTCATTCGCCTAACTCCTATGACTCACAAAACACACTTCCAAACCCTTATCGACCACGAACTCGCACGCCTCGAGACAATTGTTTCGAGTAATGAAGCAGCGGTGCTGTATCCGTCACCGCTCCGCAGATATGCACATGGCAGCACATATCGTACAATGAAGAAGAGCGGCTATGCGGACCGTCTCCTCTCCTTTGTCTGGAAAGCCAGATTTCTTCTTCTCTAATTATTCTTTTGTCTATGCAGGAATACACCCAAAAACTCATCCGATTTCACGAAACCCACCGACGCATGCCGACATACACGGAAATGCTCTCGCTCTTTGGATTCAAATCCAAGAACGCAGTTGCAAAGATCGTCGACAAACTACTTGCGGTAGGATTCGTCACCAAGGACAAGCTCGGCAAACTTTTGCCAACTGCGTTTTTTGATAGCGTACCACTGCTCGGATCGGTCAAAGCGGGCTTTCCATCAGCAGTCGATGAAGTACTCGACACGATCAATCTCGAAGACTATCTCATCAAACACAAAGAGCAGACGTATATGGTGGAAGTCGATGGAGACTCCATGATCGAAGCACATATCGCAGACGGTGATATCGTGATCGCAGAACGCACCGGTGTGGCCAAAGACGGCGACATCGTGATCGCACAAATCGATGGAGAGTTCACCATGAAGTATTTCCGACAGCAGGGAACTAAACGCTGGCTCGAACCCGCCAACAAAAAATTCAAACCTATGCACCCCAAATACGATTTGCAGATCGTGGCGCTTATCAAGGGGGTGATACGGAAGTACTAAGCGTCGTCCGACAAAGTTGGAAGGTGTTTGGATTATGGTAGTATTGATTCATGGAATACGGCCAACTCGCAAGCGATAAAACAGTATGGTTTATTAGAATCCTCCTCTGGTTCAATGTCCCTGTTTTTTTATTTTCTACGATAGAGATATATACAATTATTTTAGCAGCAGATGGTATGCCCGAATATTCAAAGAGAAATATTATCGGGACTATAGTACTTATTTTTCTAAACTTTTTCTTTGCTAAAAAATTACGAAAGATTGGACAAAAGAAACGAGCTGTTCAGCCGATCATTTTCGGTATACTTTTCTCACTAATTGCCTGGCTTGAAATTCTATCGATCAGTCTCTCGTTGCTCTACGATTATTGATATTTCAGAGTTATCTAAGTAGCTAGATAACTAAAAATTAGAACAAATAGTTCCACAAAAATGTAACAACAAAAAGTAAAGCGGAGACAAGCAAAAGTTTCGGGGCTTTTGCGTCTTTTCTAAGGTGTACAAGTGAAATGATAATTCCCGCAACTGAAGATATCAGCGCGAGAAGCCAGACGATGAAAAATGGTACAGCAAGCACCCCTCCTACTACCGACAATCCATGATAGATTGTGGAGTCATTCAAGTTGCCCAAAAAGGTGATCTCTAGTAATCGGTAAATTCCAATACCTATCAATAGTACCTTGTTGTGTTTAAACCTCTTTTCAATATCAATATACGTTTTAAACGATTTAGTATCTGAGGAATCTTTTTTTCGTCTTACAAGGTAGGTAACAATACATAATGCAATGAATCCAGTTACAGCGAAAAAGACATAGCGAGTTTCATTTTCCATAGTTTAATTATATCTCATTTTGCTTCAGGTTGTATTGCCCGCTATACATATTTGACATATTTTTAAATCAGTGTATTATAAAATCAAACAAAACTTAAAAAATGAAAAAAATACTAGCTTATGTTGTTTGTATAGGAATGTGTTATTCATGTACAAAAGATCCCGTTCAGAAACCGATTAGGGCAAGGCTGCAGATTAAGTCTTTTGTCGGAACTCTGCCAACCACAGTTAAGGTAGTAGATTCATCATTTATTACCATGTCTTTTTGTTATTTGACTGCAGTTGATGGCGCCGTGAATCTTAAAAAATTTCCCATTCATGTGGATGTTTCTGGCGCACTCAATCCTTCTGATATTCTGTACGGTATAATTGTAAGGGAAGGCGTTACTGATATCAGCATTCAGTCAGTAGTAAACTCTGTAGTAACATTTGATAATCTCGATATCCCCATTGATAGCGGTGCTACAAAACGCCTCACCATTGGTGTTTTCGTAAAG
Source organism: uncultured Candidatus Saccharibacteria bacterium (assembly GCA_964602465.1). Taxonomy (GTDB): domain Bacteria; phylum Patescibacteriota; class Minisyncoccia; order Phycocordibacterales; family UBA9973; genus UBA4124. The sequence goes on along the minus strand of CAZRQQ010000005.1, from coordinate 26,374 downwards.
AGTAAAGGACATTACCCTGAAGGATCTACCTTCAAGACTATCCTCGATACTACTGCTATTAGGGCTACAGATAAAGATGGTTCACTGTTACCGCCAGGAAATATAGAGGGATCAGCAGAGAGCGTGACATATTCTTTATTTTTTAACTAACAAATGTACTGTACGTACATTAAAAAACTGCTAAAAGCAGTTTTTTATTTTTTACAAGAAGGTTTTAGGAATTTTCTAATTGAGCACGTTTCTCAGCAGCCTTCTGAATCTCATCGATATTCTTGTTTACGACTTCGGTGAGTTCGTCGACAGTGAGCGTGGTTGCATCGGGGTCAGTTGCGAGGTTTTTCCATGGAGCCTTTTTGCCAAATGCATAGTCACCAAAGACGATGACAGGAGTGCCTTTTGCAAGTTCGTTTTGTCCGCTCGCGTCGAGGATCCACTGCTTCGCCCAGTCATAAATCCACATTGCATCAGCTTCGAGGAGTCTGATACACGCATGACTTGCCGGGAAGCCGGGGAGTTCGAACTGGTGAAGCGCGATACCTTCCTGACTTTCGAGATTGAACGCCCACGGGAGCATATACCCGCCTTCAAGGGTGCTTTTGACGAGCTTGCCCTTCCAGTTGGTGAAGTAGAGTTTGTTTGGGGTCGGTGTTTCCTTTTTGCCAGTACTCGTCACCATCCAGCGCACCAGTGTGCCGTTCTCATATGCACCGATCGCCTGAATGCGTTGTGAGACCAAAAGAATTTTGGGGATGTCACGAGCTGCAGGCAAATCCTTGGGGAATGGAGAAAGTGCGTCCCAGTCAGTGAGGGTTGGTGGGATCGTGATGGTTTGGTTTTTCTGAATGTGCTTTTCATCGAGGCGATTGAAGGTAAGTACAAACGGGACATTGGATAGCCCGACAGCATCTGCGATCTCGGCGCCAGGCTGATCAGTTATCACCGTGATCGCGCGATATGCTCCAACAGGTGTCGGTTCTTCGATGGCAGGAACGATTGGATCCGGTGCAACAGGGACTTGTTCTTGTTGTACTTGTGGAGCAGGGACAGGCTGCTGAGTCTCCTGGTGCGTGACAACATACCCGCCGGTGACAAACGCACCGAGCGCCGCAATGGTTGCGATAGTTGTATGTCGTTTTTTCATATAGCTATACAGACGATTTGTATTCTACAAGCTTACCTGCTTCTATTTCAACCATATCCGCTTTACGGAGACTTTTTGTGCTCATATTTTTGGGAAGGAGAGCGTAGTGTGGGCTGTCATCGAGATCTGCGCCGATCTCCCAAAGATCTTCGGTATCTGTGATCCACAACTGGCCGTACTTTTTGAGAGAAAAGGGTTTGGAATAGTCGCGCATCGTTTTGGTCCCATCATTGAGGAAGTATTCGTGGAAATACGAAAGTGCGAGCTCCCTGATCGTGCGATAAATCGGTTCGCGATATCTGAGCACTGCGTGATTGGTCTTGGAGATCGCACCATAACAACCATTGCGCTTGAATACTGCCACCACGTGATCAAGATCATGTTTGGTACTGCGTAGATCAAGGAGTAGCGGCTCTTCACCGTGATACCACAGCACTGCAGCTGCCAGATACGCACCCTCAATACAGTGCGCCATGTTGTGCTTCATGACTTCGCGTGGGCTGCGGCAGGTCTCACCGCCTTTCTCAAAATTGTACGAAATACCGCACAACCAATCCTGAATCTTGGCTGGTGTACTCAGTTTTTTGAAAAGCTTTTCTTCGTCTTTTGAGAGATTAAACATGCTTTAGTATAGCAATTTTACTCCGAACGTTGGAGGATGTTTGGAAGATAATAACAATGTATAATCAAAAAATGAAAAAGATCACAGTAAACGACAAGATGCAAAAGAAGTACACGTATGTACTTTCGCAGCCGATGGGCAAAAATTTTGATCCCGAGTTTCGGCCCATGCTTTCGCCCAAAGAAATACTTCACTTGGGAGCATTTGGTGGCAAGTACATGACGGATTGTCAGAAGGAATTTCCCAAAAGTTGGTTCAAGCAGTCACTGCTTTCTCCACATTTTCATGATCCAGCAAAGAATTACTTCGGTGTAAACGCAAGTCAGCCGCTCAGTGTGTGGCAAAAGAAAGGATGGATTTATAAGGAAGATCCGAGAGGATGGTTTCAGTGGTACTGTCGGTACTATATGGGTCGCCGTATTCCGGAGGAAGATAAGCGCCAGATAAAGCGCTGGAAGGCGATACGACGCCATATAGGACAAATACAGGCGCATTGCAGACCAGGAGACATCAACTGTCGCCCCAAGCAGCGCCAAGCACTTCTACACTGGGCATACGACAGCCGCGCGATCTAAGCCTTGAGCTGTGCAATGTCTTTGTCAGTAAGCTTTTTGCTAGTACCCGGTTTCATTTTTTCGATAGATAGATGGCCGATGCCGATACGTACAAGTGACTCGATCGTGAGTTTGACCGCATCACACATGCGGCGGATTTGATGTTTACGACCTTCGTGAAGGATGATCGTAAATGAATTGCGTGATACGCGTTTTGTAACAGCAGGTTTTGTTTTGACGTTGTCAAGGATAATACCTGCTGCCATTTTTGTAAGTGCTGTATCCGAAATATTTTCGCGCACCGTGACAAGATACGTTTTGCCGACAGTTCCATTTTCTTTGGTAAGCGCCTTGGTGAGCGTGCCATCATCGCTCATAATGATCAGCCCTTCAGAATCTTTGTCGAGGCGGCCAATAGGCGAGAGCTGCGCAAACTGTGGAAATATATTGTGCAAATCTTTTGATCGGGGAGAGGTCTTGCTCGTCTCAATACCGCGTGGTTTATATACGAGATACGAACTTTTTTGCCCCATTTCTGCAAGATCGATCTTGTCCTTAGGATTTACGCCATATCCAGCTTCGTGCACCACCTTGCCATTTACAGAGACCTTGCCGTCTGCGATAAGTGCTTTGGCTTCACGCCGTGAGGCAAGTCCGAGGTGTGCCATGACTTTCTCAAGCCGTTCATGGCCCGCAGGGAGTGTCGTCGGATCCTTTTTCATAGTAAAATTAAACCATATTTTATATATACTGTCCACATATAGGCATATAGACAGGGAAGTGGTAGTATCGCGATATGCACGAAAACAACAACCGCACCCTTCTCATCATCCTGATCATTATCGGGATCATCATCGTAGCGCTTTTGGCGTCCAATCAGTCGCGCGTAGGAAGCTACTACAACGGTTCATATGGCCTCCGGGCAAGCACAGTCGACCTCAATATCCGACCCTCAGCACCGCAATCACAAGTCGGTACGTTTACCTTCACTCGCTACGTACCCAAGCAGACGTATACCACCGACACGACAACGACGACCTATACCTACTACTATCCACCAGTCGTATATCCAGACGGCTGCACTGCCACAACTGCGTATAGTGCGACTACTGGTTTGCCTTGCATATATTATTAAACAGAGATAGTATTCCTATTAGAAATTATTTAATAAGATATTTTCTAAGTGTGAAAGTTCTCCCTGTTCTCGGGGAGAACATTTTTATTTATGAAAATTGTATGACAAATCATTGTACTCTTGTGCGCCGTAGAGCTTCACACCATCCTCATGCCATAGCGCCCAATATCCAATACCCGCATCAAGCGCCAAACGGCTGCAGACGGTGCAGTATGGCTCACCTGAGTATAGAATCCGACTATCAGCATCGACACGGGTGAAGTACAACACTGCACTGGATAAATCCTCACCAGTTTTCTGAGCATCTGCAATCGCACGCCACTCTGCATGTATACAACATGTACAATCCGACTTTGCCTTTTTGCGACCTGAAGTAGGGAGGTCGATCTCACATTTTCTATTTGCCACATCATCACCCGGCGGCGCATTGTACCCACTTGCGATCACCCGATCTCCGACCACAATCACCGCCCCACACTTATCCCGCAAACACAGCGCCTTCCCAGCAACCTTTGCCGCTTCATGGAAGAATTTTTCTTGGACGACAACACTCATATATATCAAAAACCTAGTTACACTTTCCAAAACCCGTACCAATTGACTCAGTTCCCAACAAGGGTAGCTCACCAAGTCTCGCGTAAGTAAAGAATCCGCTTTTCTTATAGATTGAAAACACTTGAGGATCTTGTTTATTTAAACCCCATGTACCGACTATATGAATAACATTTTCTGTATCAAGGATCTTATAAGCTGTACCGTCAGTAATACCTAAACTATCAGCAAGTATAATCTTGGGCTGATCTGTATCAAGGTTTTGAAATGAATATCTAGGCGGAGTTTTTTGTTTTTCATAATTATTAAACTTGATTTCGTATTTTTTAATTGTATCGAATGTGCTAGATGATAGATTACTTGCTCCAGACATATATGTTAATTCACAAATCAACGATGGATATATTGATAGTCGATTAGTTAGGTTGTTTGGGAAGAAATAAATCTTCTTGGATTGAAGTACAAATATAACACCATATACCGCAAATAGGACTAAGAATAAAACTCCGATTATTTTAAATACAGCAAATAATTTTTTCTTTTTCATTGCAAGATTTTTATTTTATATAATCAAACAATACAATATTTAATGAAACATGACAATATAAGCATAGAAAAGAGTTGGGTATATAATCGCAGCAAGGCATGGACAGCAGTTTTAGTTCCATGCCCCTAATCGAGGAGTTGTCTTATGGCAAAACTTTTGATTACGAACCCAAACCACTAGTCGTACACTGCAACTAGACTCGAGGGTTTCCAAGGTAACTCAGTTTCGGAACAGTTGATTCAAAAAGGAGAAACGTCTTGCAAACGAATATCCTGTTTTCTAAGTAAAGAGGCCCAGTGAGCTGAATGAAAGGGACTGTAGACGTAATTTGGTTTATATTGAGCGAAAGCATCGGCGCCCAGCAAAGGGTGCTTTTGTAATTTATATAATAGGGAAGTACTCCCCTGATAATTTGGAATTTTTTGGGAGCCGATTTTTGAGGTATTTTTTGGAGTGCATTTATTTTTGTAGATATTTGAAACAGGGAATATATTTTCCATCAGATTAATTGATGATTTGAGTTGATAGATCACAGCCCATCTTTTTGAAATATCTGAGGGAAGTGGTTTGGAGCTGTAGCAGCTTTCTCCCTCTATATGGTACGTCGTAAAGATATATTGTGCGACATTATCTATAGAATACAGAAGCCCTTCTCCCTCCTATAAAACTACTTGGATTGGTATCTGACCAAACAACTATTAAAGACAGTGACTTGCGTGTTGTACGTGCGAATTTTTTCTTGAGAAATAATAAGGATGGCATTGTAGTCGGCGACGAGTTTGTTGAAAGCCTCTACGGCTTCCTTGTACTCCTCCCCTTGCGGATGGTCGGGGGATTCGAGGAGTGCTTTTTCTGCGGCGATATGCACCTGTCGATTTTTGAGATCTTTGTTGATCGCATCGATTTCGTTTTTTAATGCGTTGCTAATCGCAGGACATGCGCTTCTGTTGGTACCAAAATGCTGCACGGCAAACCATACTTCACGGCCTTGGTACTCGGCCTTCTGTACTGCGACACCTATTTCCTGATACTGCGCATTCAAAATATTTGCACGATGACCTGGACTTTCCATCCACGCAGCTACCACATCATCGCTGTCGACGAAACTACCGAGTGCGAGATTTTCACCCATGATGATGTAGTTGTACCCAACTTCAGTACCGAGATCAGATACACCTTTGCCATTTGGCGAAACATGTTCGAAGTATTGTCGTTTGACCATGTCTTCGATTTTGATGGTCGCTGAAGAACTGAGCTTTGGATTGAGCGTAAGTGGTGCGAGGCCTGCTTTGATGCGTTCGTTGTTGGTGGCATCGATGATACTTGCCGACGCAAGCGGCTCAGTCTCTTTGGTAGATGTGGGCTTGCGCAGATATGAGGTAAGCGGTGAAGAAACAATCGGCTCGACACTGTTGCTAACGAAGTCGGAGGGTACATGAAGCACGCTCGCCTCTTTGATCGACGCGATTGCACCGCGAGCAGTATCCCGTACAATCCCAGGCTTGCTGACCAAAAAGACCAGGAGGCCAAGGACGATCAGTATGCCAATGGTATTGATAGTTTTATACATAAGCTTCAACACGATGCAGGTGTGTACCCTTGGAGGGTAGCATCTTCGGCGCTTTGGAACCAGACGATATTTTCAGGTTTAATCCGCTCAAGTCCGGCACAGCCAGGCGTGTAGTATTTGGTGCCATTTTTGGAACCGGCAAATGCGCCTTGGGGAGCAGTGGACATACCAGGAGTCGCTCCGTTCTTTTCTGGGTTTGCAACGGCTTGGAGCGAAGACAGTGCGCGTTTGGAGAGGAGTTCATCGCTACAGGAGAGCACGACTGCACTACTTCCCGACCGTTTCCCTTCCAACATTCCAACATAAAAAGACAATCCGACAAGACCCACCATCAGCACTCCAAATATCACCCAATACTGTCGTGTTAGAAAGGATTCCATGCAGGAATTATACCGTATGGATACCCCGCTCTCCTACCCTCTTTTGTGTCGTTTTGGGACCTTTACAAATAGCCTAGGGTCGGTTATTATATCGGTCTATGGCACATAAGAAAGCCCAAGGAGCGGCAAAAAACCTCACGGATTCAAATCCACAATATCTCGGTACCAAGCTCTACGATGGTCAGTTTGCAACGGCTGGTTCTATCATTGTTCGTCAGCGCGGCACGAAAATCCTTCCTGGTACCTCAGTCGGTATCGGCAAGGATCACACGCTCTACGCACTCAAGGATGGTACGGTAAAATTCTCTCAGAAGCGCAAGCAAAACTTTGATGGTACGACCTCAGTACGCAAAGCCGCAAACATTGTTGAGTCCAAATAAATAAAACCCCATGAGATAGTACTAGCATAAGCATCTCACGGGGTTTTATTCTGCCTGCACGGTAAGTGAAAATCGTGCCTTGTATTCTCCATCGGTCACTTCGATCGTGTAGACACCGACATGCTTGATCATACCTTCGACAATGCGCATCTGCTTGGGATCAAGTGATATCCGGTGGGTCTTCATAATGAATTCCGCGATATCCTTGGTATCGATTTTGGAAAAGAGTCCGCCCTGTGCGGTCGCCTTGGTGTTGTAGACAAGCGCGTGTGCATCGATCGCTGCGATCGCCTTATCCAGAAGTGCGTGCTGCATATCACGCTCAGCCACAATACCCGAGAGGCGCTTTTTGAGTGTTGCGATCGCTTGTGCAGTCGCAGGAATCGCAAGCTTTTTGGGAAAGAGTGCGTGCTGCGCGTAGCCATCCGCTACTGAGACAATCTCGTCCTTTCTGCCAACTTTGGCGACTGATTTGAGGAGTATCACTTCCATAATTTATTTGAAGAGTCCGACTGCGGTCTCAAGCTGAGTATCAGTGCCGTTTTTCTTTTCGCTTGCAGGAATTTTGACACTTGGGGTAAGGCCACTCTTTGATATCGAGACACCGTTTGGTGTATACCACTTGGCAACGGTGACCTTCAGCGACGTATCATTGGAGAGCTTGATGAGTTCTTGCACTGAGCCCTTGCCGTACGTCTGCTCCCCTACGAGCGTCCCGATGCCGTGCTCAGAAAGTGCACCTGCAAGGATTTCAGATGCGGATGCAGAACCCTTGTCCACAAGAATGATGAGCTTGGAAGTTTTGGGAAAAAGTACAGGCCCCTTGCTCGTAAGCACAGTCGTATCACTTGCGTCTTTGCCGATTTCTTTCACAATCGTCTTGCCTTCAGGAATAAACCATCCTGCCATCGTGACAGATGCATCGAGATACCCACCTGGGTTGCCACGCAGATCAAGGAGTAGGTTTGGGTATCCAGACGTTACGTATTCCTGTAGTGCCTGACGAAAGAGTTGTGGTGACTTCGCAGAGAAGTTGTACAGATGAATAATAAACACCTTTTTGTCAGGACGAGTCTCAGTTTGTACAGTTGGAAGATCGATGCGATCGCGTGCAACCATAAACACCTTGGGTTGCGCCAAACCTTCACGCACAATAGTGAGCTTCACAGAGGTACCCGCCTTTCCACGGATAAGCGTGATCGCTTCGTCAATCGTCATGCCGTTGGTGCTCTTGTCTCCGATCTCGATGATCTTGTCGCCTGCAAGTATCCCCACTCGTTCTGCAGGGGTATTTTTGAGTGGTGCAATAACGACCAAGACATTGTCTTTTTGACCGATCTCGACGCCGATACCGTCAAAACTTCCGGAGATCTCTGTTTGAAACGCAGTATTTTCGCTTGGTGGGAAAAATGTCGTGTAGGGATCTCCAAATGAGTCCACCATGCCTTTGATTGCGCCATAGAGTCGCTCTTGTGCAGTGACTTTGTCAGCATCAGTAAACTTTTGATCGAGCGTTGACCATACTTTCCAAAACGTATTGAAATCCGCAGTCGGACTTGCCGTTGCGAGAAGCGGTTCTTTGTTTACAACTGCGGTAATTTTTTCAGCCGCAGGGCGATTGGCATAGCCGATAAATACACCACCAAAGAATACTGCGGCAAGAATGACGATACTTCCGAACATTTTCATGCCGAGTTTGACGTGCTTGGTGTTGTGAAGGGTAGTATTATCCATGAATGATGTCTGTTGCTTGTTCTTGTACCTGGGGACGTGATTCAAATTTAAGCTTCTTGTATCCATATGTAATTCTCATAGAAAGGTAGATCACGAGTACTCCTATCATGATCGTGAGCGCCGTTCGTACCCCATCAGGGACACCGAAAAACGGTACAAAAAGCAGCACAATCCCTATCCAAAGCAAAAGCTTGAGTTTGCGAATCATAGACTTCAGTATATCACGTACGAAATATAACAAGACCTAATACCAACTGTTTATCTTGCCGTCAATTTTGTACGTGATATAGCACACTAGCGAGGGCCGATAACAATGACAAATTCACCCCGCACTTTGTCAGCATGAGTGTTGTAATACTCCAAAAGTTCCTTTGCGGTGCCGGTAGGATATTCTTCAAATGCCTTGGTCATTTCCCTGCCGATCATGATCTGACGCTCACCAAGCACCTGCGCAAGAGACTCAAGGGTTTTCAATATGCGGTGCGGAGATTCGTAGAGTACGATCGTGTGTTCTGAGTCTGCAATCTTTCCAAAGAGTGTCTGTCTCCCCTTTTTGTGAGGTACAAAGCCCAAAAATTCAAAATGCGATGAAGGAAATCCTGATACAGAAAGTGCGGCGATTGCAGCGGATGGTCCAGGGATCGGTATAACAACAGCTTCAGGATACGCTTCTCGAAATGCATGTATAAAAAACGATCCTGGGTCAGATATGGCAGGTGTACCAGCATCGGTGACAAGGACGATGTGTTCGTGTTCAGCACAGCGCTCGATAGCTTTCGCAACTGCAGTGTCACTACTTTGCGCATGACTTGAAACAAATTCCCTTGCCCCGCGAAGCCCGTCTGGCGAAGTAGGGTTTCCTTCAATACCAAGTAATTTCAAAAGTTGCCCTGTCGTGCGTGTGTCTTCTGCAACGACCAGTGTCGCTTCAGTAAGCACTTCTTTGGCTCGGATAGAGATATCCTTCAAATTCCCAATAGGTGTTGCGACGACTGAAAGTGTCATAATCCCCCTATCCTACCGCACAGTTGACTTTTTGTGAAGATGTAGTAAAAAGGATTATAATTTACTATTTATGAGTGCCTTTGTCTTGGGACCAAATGCACCGGTTGCAGGAAGGATTTTGTTGGCATTTTGGAATTTGATCAGTGCTGCCTTGGTCGCGCGTCCAAAATAGTTTGTCTCCTTGCCTTTGGATCCTGGACCAGATAGTGCCACCGGGAATCCGTGCGTGTTGAGGTATTGCTGGAGCCTGAGTACTTCTGTATGCTTTTTACCAACAGAAAGCGTCATAGTAAACATAGTGGTACCCACTGGGGAGGATACTGAGGGAGTAGTGGGGGTATTTGTAATAACTATTGGGCACCGGACTCCCGTTTGTGGACTATAGAGCGTCGTTTTCGTACAACCTTTTGTTAGTATTAAGACCGGTGCAACAGATCCGGTTACAGTGCCTTCTGTTGACTGGGTTGTAGATTCTGATTCTGGAGAAGACGCCGAGTATAATCCGGTGTTATAGCTCCCTGCACCATAATTCACCGCAAAAACAGCTCCCGGTAGAAGGGAGATGCTCAAGAGTATGGCAAGTACGACACTACGCACTCTTTTCATTAGTTCCACCATATGCATTGTTGCCATACGAAGCTTTTGATTCTTTTTTCTTCAATACGTTCGGTATTCTACTTGCCACAATGAGCGCTCCGATAGAGAGGATGCTGAGCAAAAACTGTTTTCGGGTAACTTCTTTATCCATCATACGTCAATTATAGTACCACCGCTCCCTTCTGCCAAGTTGCATCTTGGGTTTTGTATACGACATTTGTTGGGATGGCATATGCAACATCGAGACCGTCTGCGAGCTCAGTGGTTTCTCCATTATCAAGACGACTTGCAGGGATAGCGTTTGAACTGATCGTGACGGTCGTTTCTGCGTCCCCCGCTCCTTTTGTTCCATACGTAAATCCGTTGGTCTTGATGAGATTGTTGCGGCTCGTCATGCCTGGCCCTGCTATCATGTTGGGTATATTTGCGGCGAGACTAATGACATTGTTGATAAGGAGTAGGCTACCATTTGATCCCGCAAGGTCGTCACTTTCAAACAGCACCTGCCCGACCTTTACGTTTAGATAGGTATTATTGGCAAATATAAGGCCGAACGTTGCGATCCCAAAGCTGCCGTAACTTGGTGTACCGGTAAATCTAAAGACATTATATGCAGCCGACGGACTAGTACTTGTAAATGTTTCAGAACCGCCCGGGGCACCTGTATTTTTGAAAAGGAGTGCAGAACCGTTGTTGACCGTGACATCGTTATACCAAAATTTGGCATTGATACCGCCACCAATATAACAATGGTGGACATTTCCACTGCCTACCGTCGATAAATTTACCAGTTTATTTCTTGTAATAACCGGCGCCACCATCGCAGAGTACCCACTCTGTCCCTCACCACCCACAAACAAGAGGTCTCCAGACGTTCCGTTGATTGTGATTGTGTTTCTATCCACAACCACTCCTGTAATATTTGACCCATTGGTTCCATTGATTACTAGACCATTTGCGTTTGTCGTTGCTGCAGTAATGGTATTGTTTTGTATCAGTAAGTTGTTTATACCAGTAAGCGTTACTGTTCCTGTTATCGTTGAGTTGGTGAGTGAGGTAAGCGCACCAGTTATGTTGCCAGTGATCGTACACGAATCAATAGAAGTATTCTGATTTCCTCCAAGGTTGAGTGCAGAATTTATGATTTCGTTACTAAAAACTGTCGCCGTAGTCATACTTCCCGCAGTAAATGTACCTATGTTTAGATTATCTTTCCATACCGCACCGAGCGTGTAATAGGTTCCTGATGATGTTGAAAGACCTCGATTATACTTGAGTGATATAAGCGAGATACTTGGAGAGCTCGCAAGCGAGTTAACGATCTTTCCATAACACCCATGGATATATACATTCTGCGTACCTGATGATTGCCGGAAGAGTGATGTGAGATTGAATGTAGTCGGAATGATACAGCTTTGTATCGTAATCGATTTACCTGCACCGTTGGATGCGACGAAGTAACTCCCTTGGATTGTACTAAATTTGCAGCGGTTGAGTTCAATGTTTTGGTTTGAACTGATGCCGGTTGATGTCGCATTGCACGTAATATGACAGTTGGAGATCGTTGCGTTGCGTTGAAATACCATACCGTTTGAAGTAGACGAGGTGTTGAACGTAGTATTTCCTGTTCCCTGAAGCAGGATTGTTGATCCAGTAAACGTTGATAGTGTCGAACCGCAGTCGTAGCTACCCGTCCGCATATACACCGTTGTTGCAGTGGTCGCCTTAATCTTATCAAGCGATCGATAGGGACTGACCTTTGTCCCTGCACCAGTGGTGTCGTTCCCAGTGGGTGCGAGCCAGACACAGGTAGAGGTGTTTTCGGTAGGGACTCCATAATAGCTTTGACATGCCGTAAGGAGTGTGCTGCTTTTGACAGTATTGTACACAACGAAATCTTTAACGTGAGGCTGGAGTGTCTCCTTGTTAGTCCCATCAAGTTGCTGAGCAACATGTCTAGTAAAAATCTTGTGTTCGTAATCAATATCCTGGAAGAGTGCGGTCACCGGAATTTGGTTCGGCGTGCCTGACGTATAGAGAAATGAGTTTACATCTGCTGCAATGAGTGCGGTATCTCCCGCAGGAGCACTGATTGTGGCAAGCGATTTATACGGAAAGCCCCCAGTCCATGAGCCTGGGAAGTCATATGAGGTAATAAGAAAATTGCGGCCGTTGCCTGACTTGTCGACAAAATAGTACGTGCCTGAGCTGTTGAGAATGGTCCCATCAAGCCAGACCATTGCATCCGTCGCCCCAGGAATAGTCGTAAGCGCAGCCTTCCCGGTGTCCATATTGCTAAACGTATTCCCGAACGTTCCCATACCAATTAGGAGTACACTTCGATGTTAATATACCGACTACTGAGCACACCATCCGCAAGAGTGGTAGTATCGCTTGCAGCATACGTGCGGAGCGTGATCACATCGGCACTCGTGCGATTGATTTTGAAAAGATTGCCGGACTGATCGACGTAGACATCATCGAGTGGGACGGTTTTGTTGGAAGTAAAAGCGCCAGCCTTAGTAAGGGTATACGTTCCAGTAGTTGTACGAGCCCAGGTACCAGAAAGTGTATCAGTGATTGCAGTAAAGACTGGAGCACTTGATCCTGATTGGGTGAGAAATCCTTTGCAGATAAGTGACGGTGCGTTTTTGACCGTGCCATCAGAGTTGTGTCCTACTCCCAAAAATTCATTGAGCACTGTTCCCCAATCATTATTATCTCCGCCAACAGTTGGTAGTCTTGCCATATGTAGCACTGAGTATACCAGAACGTATTTAAAACGTGCAACACTTGCATTCCATGTACCACCATACTACAATTCGGAGATAGTAATTAACCCCATTTATTGCCATGTTTGGACTTGGAACCCCTGAAATCATCTTAATAGTCATCGTCCTACTCTTGTTTTTCGGCAAAGACAAGCTTCCTGAGCTTGCACGAAGCATCGGTCGCTCATTCAAAGAACTCAAAAGTGGGTTCAAGGATGGTGTAGCCGAAGAACCAACAGACTCAAAATCTACCTCGAAGAAATAATTCGAGTATCTCTCTCATGGAAGCACCTGAGACACGAAGTGTCGCAGAACATATTGGTGAATTACGAACAAAATTACTTATCGCAGTTGGTGCTGCCATCGCGGGTGCTATAGTCACCCACTACTTTCATACACAGATAATCGCATTCCTCCTAAGGCCGATCGGTTCTCAAGAGCTTGTCTTCCTGTCCCCGCTCGAGCCGCTTCTTTTCATCCTCAAGATCGACGTCATCGGCGGCGTCCTCATCGCCTTTCCCATCATCATTTGGTGCTTGTTTTCATTTATCGCACCCGCCATCGCACACAAGACTCGGAAGCTCCTCGTGACATTTTGCCTCTTTTCACTTCTCCTCCTCATCATTGGACTCCTCTATGCATTTCTCGTCACGATTCCGCTTAGTTTGAAATTCCTTTCTTCTATCACCATCGAAGGTATCCGCAACCAAATCTCCGCGCAAAGCTATATCGGATTTTTCATATCGCAAGCCCTTATCATCGCGGGCATCTTTCAAATCCCCATTCTCATCATCGGCGGGACATATCTGCGCATTCTTCGTACAGCATTTATCAAAAACAAGCGTCGCTACATCTACCTCGGCGCAATCATCGGACTTGCTGTCATTACGCCTACCACCGACCTCTTTAGCCTCGCCATCGTCCTTGTCCCCTGCTTGGCAATATTTGAAGTAAGCCTCATCGGCGCACGGATTGTAGAAAGAGTTCGAGCTCGAAGTTGACTTTTTGTAAAAATGTGATAATTTGTTTTTAAATAAACAAATTATCATGAAGAAGGAGCACCTTAAACAGTTCGGAGAATTTATTGCACTTCTCCGTAAAACGAAAAACATTAGCCAAAAGAAAATGGCTGCCGATTTAGAAATGGAAACCAAAGAACTAAGAGCGATTGAACATTTCAAACTAGAGGAAATACCAAAAGGGTTTAGCAAAAAAGCTGCAAAATATTTTGGAATTCCAGTAAGCGCTCTTGCATTTGGTGCGCTCAGTGAAAAAGATATGAAAAAACCTCAACAGAAAAAGTTTTATAAGGCCGCTAAACCAATCATTGGTGCACTTATAAAATATCTTGTTAAAGCAACAAAGTGACGTTTCTAAAAACATAAGTCGCAAAGGTAATTCTTTGCGACTTTTTTGTGCGTGTATATGGAATTAAAACAAAAAAATACCTGTGTTAGCAGGTATTGTATAGTTTCAATAATGTACAACGCTCTTGGCAGCGGCCAAGATAAATTTCAAAAATCTTCGTTCGAGTCTACCGAAATCTTTCAACTGCGATGCAGAGAAAATAAACGTGCTGACTGCTGGATACTGCTTTTTGTGCTGCTCAATGAATGTCGAGGACGATTTCAAATTGAACGACACTTCTATTTGCTCGTATTCGGGTCGGCTCAAGTAGCGCACTACAAAATCAATCCCTTCCTGCATATCGCTTCGCTGGCTTGCAGCGAAGGTTTGGAGTATCCGATCAGAATATTTTGTAGCGATTTGCACAAGAAAATTATTGAATGCGTGTTCATTGGTCACACCCTTTTTCCAACCATTGATACAGTTGGTAAGCATTTGGTAGATAGAATACTCTGATGCATTGGCATCGATGAGAAATGTCGCGAGACGCGAAGAATCAACCTCTTTGATCTTGCGACCTGACTGACCAAGTGCGTACCGCATCCTAAAATCATAGGTAAACGCATCAGTGTACGGAACTCTGCATGTATAAAACAATCGAAAGATACTATCTGCTACCTCAAACTTTAGTTCACGAGTTTGTTCGTAGTGAGTAATGTACCCTTCTGCTTGCAGTTGCTTAAATAATGATTCAGTGAGACGAGTCAATCGTTCAATCGTCAAGCTATGCAGCTGCCAAAAACCAATTTTTGATACGTGCTCTTTTGATATATTTGTTTTCAATATTCCCTCCTTTTTTTGAGAGATACTACAACATAAATCTATATATGTCTATTGTGCGTGTACATGGAATCGCCTCTGTTCCACGAAACGCTCTATTTTTATAGTCGCAACATGCAGGCTCGAGATTTTTACATAGTGCGTGTACATGGAATCGAACCATGGACCTCTGTCTTATCAGGACAGCGTTCTACCACTGAACTATACACGCCTTCGTCCTTCGGACTACGGCGATGCAAGGCACGCCATTCGAAGTGCAAACACTATACCAAATTTTCAGTATTTCTCAAGCGTAGAGCAAGCACTCCTGCTTGCTCGGGATCTTTTTACTCCTCATCGCTCGCTTCCCCGACGACACCTGCCTGCATGGCGTCGATGATTTTGTCGAGTTTGCCTGCCATGATACCGGGAATGTTGGAGAAGTTTTGGCGGATGCGATGATCAGTCACGCGGTCTTGCGGGAAGTTGTACGTGCGGATTTTTTCGGAACGATCAGCAGTACCGATCTGATTTTTGCGATCACCTGAATACTTCTTGGCTTCCTCTTCTTCTTGCATTTGCTGAAGTTTGGCGGTGAGGATGGCGAGTGCCTTTTCGCGGTTGGCAAGCTGACTGCGTTCTGCAGTACTGCGCACATCGATACCGGTTGGCTTGTGGATGAGACGCACGGCAGTTTCGACTTTGTTCACGTTTTGACCACCCGCGCCGCCAGAGCGTGAGTATTCCATTTCCAAGTCCGATGGATTGATGACAAACGTCACTTTCTTGCGGATCGGAAGCACTGCAATAGACGCAGTCGACGTATGGATGCGTCCCATCTTTTCTGTCACCGGCACACGCTGCACGCGGTGCACCCCTGTCTCATAGCGCAAAAGTCGATACACGTCCTTGCCACGGATCTCAAGCGTATAGTCATCCACATGCTTTGCATTCCATCCCCGACTCTCTGCAAAGCGCTCGTACATCGCGACGAGTTCGGTTGCAAAGAGTGCAGCTTCATCTCCACCCGCACCTGCACGCGCCTCGAGAATGATTTCATTTGGAAATTCTTCCTCCTCTTTTTCACTTACTTCGATCGCCGTGATTTGTTCTTCAAGTGCGGATTTTTGTGTGGCGATCGATGCAAGATCGTCAGTACCAAGTTCGGCCATTGATGGATCACTTTCGATCAATTTCTGCACTTCAGCTTCCTGTTCCAAAAGCTGCTCGTACTGTTGTGCGAGATATTGAGTCTTGGGATTTTTTTTGAGTTCTTCTAAGTTCATAATTGGGTAATACAAAAACCGCCCTCTAGTGTACCCCAGGAGCGGCCTTTGGTGTAGTTATTTCTTTGCAGCTGCTGCGCGCTTTTTGAAGCGATCCACACGTCCTGCAGTGTCGATAACCTTTTCGTTACCGGTATAAAACGGATGTGATGCACTTGAGATTTCCACACGATAGAGATCGTACTCTTTGCCTTCGTGCTTGCCTGTTTCAGACGTCTTGACGGTTGACCCAATCAAAAACTGCTTGCCTGACGAATTGTCGACAAAAATAACTGAGCGAAAATTGGTGGGATGGATATCCTTTTTCATAGGCAAGCACTATAGCACAGGCTTTGGAGAAGTTCAAGAGAGCGCATATAAACATATATTGACCATATCATTATTATATGTTATTATAATACTGAATAGTTTTTTAATACTCAACATTCGATAAAACTAAAAATATGAAGCGGTTACTTTTTATCTTGGCTTTTGTATGTAGTATAGGTAGCCTATCGGCTCAGATACTCTATCACCGAACCCGAAATCCCAACGTAGGATTTGGAAAGGTTAGCAACTCTATAACAAATCCCAAAATGGATTTCTGTGTCAACGGACCACTTGTTGGGAACGATAACATACCTATTGGTGGATATATCGACAATGGTACGGTGATAAAAAACTGGACCAATCCAACAGATGGCGGTGGAAATTTCGCTATCGACAACGGTATATTTGGTCTTGGTATGGATGGCAAACTGTACATGAAGCCATACACTGAAAAAGAAACATTACCTCAGATGAGGTGGGCATTCCAAAATGGACCACTATTGGTGAAGGATAGCGTAAACACAAGAGGAACATCGACATCTGTGTATACCAGATCAGGTATCGGATACACCAACGATGGGACTCTTGTAGTTATCGTATCTCTTACACCACTAACGTTTCGTCAATTTGCAGATCTATTTATTCAAGAGGGTTGTATACATGCAATATACCTCGATGGTGGACCATATGTTGGTTGTTCAGACAAACAAGGAAGCTATGGAACAATGGTAGCAATGGCAACAAAGTTACAATTCTTCAACAATTAATTTCAACCTGGCAAACAAAAACCTGTTTCGACAGGTTTTTTATTTTCAAAATTCTTTATCGTCTTGAAACCCCGTACTGGATGAGGTAGTCAATATCGGCCTGAATCAGTCGAGTTTGTGCCATTACGCTGTTGCCGTAGCCTGCACCCGCCTTGCTTGCCGAGCAGCTCTTGCCTGAGTAGTAGCGACATGCGGCGTTACGCTCTGCTGCCTCACCACCAGCTGCGCCATTTGCCTTGTGAAGGAGTGCTGAAGCCATAATAGCATCACGTGCGATCCAGGGGTTGGCCGTGCTCTTGCCGAGCGCTGCAGCGACTTTTGATTCATACATTTCCCATGTAGAAGGAATGAATTGTGCAGGACCCATTGCCCCACCCCAACCAAGCGTTCCGATACGGCATGAGACGGGTGTGGTATCAGGATTGAGACCGAGCGCCTTGGTAATGCGTAAAAACGGGGGGATGTCGCGAGTTGGATGCATCATGGCTGTGTAGCTCTTGGATGGCGGATCACCTGCACGGTTGCACGTACCAACGTTTGCACCGAGGTTTGACTCTTGTTTGAGCGTACCGAGAATGAACGCCGCTCGCACACCAGTCGCTGCCTGAGCTTCCTTTGCATATTCATATGCTTCCTTAAACGGGATTGCCTTGGTCGCGCCTCCCGCAAAGCTAAAGAGCTTGGACTCGATCGCAGAGACTTTCTTTTGCTGTTCAGCCACCGTTGCAGCCACACGCTGCTCTTCGGTCTTGCTCGTGTCGAGAAGCACCTTTGCTTCCTTTTGCGAAACGGTCAGTTTGCTCTTTTCTGTTTCAAGCGCGTTTTTGGCATCCTTTGCCTGCTCTTGCTTGTCCTGCAGTTGCTCCTTTTGGTCTTCGGTCAGACTTCTAATTTTCTTTATGTTGTCGAGCGACGCATAGAGTGACTGCTTGATAGAGAGAAAGTCGTCGAGGTCTTGATAAAAGCCAGTAACGGATTCTGACGAAAGGACGACGTACGCCGCACCTTTTTGATCAAGTTCATTGGTGCGTTTGATGAGCTGCTCCATCGAAGCACGCTCACGATCAAGTTCATTACCAAGATCGTTGATTGTTTTGGTTTTTTCACCTATTTCTTTGGAAAGTTTGCCGATACTTGAAATCTTGTCACGAATCTTGGACTGCGTAGAATTGATCTGACTAATAATGGCGTTGACATTGGACTGAAGTGCACCACTCTTGGCCTTTTGCTGACTGAGCTGATTCTGAAGCTCCTTGAGGCGCGCAGTTTCCACTGCATAATCTTTACAGGCCTGGACAATATCTTCTGAAGTTGGATTTGCGCAAACTGCCGGCTGTGTATCTGCGGCAGTTGTAGGGAGTGGCACGAGCAAGACAACATTCCACGCAATGAGAAATGCTGAAACCACGACAAAAAGCTTTTTGTGCATCATAACTAAGACTATAAGTATACCAAAACCTTACGTCAAAAATAAATTGACCCCACATGTACCGCGGAGTCAATTCGAGTATACCCATCGAACCAAAAGTTATTCGGCAGCTGCTTCCCCTTCTTCCTCTTTCTTGCCCTTCTGTTCGACTTCGATAGAGTCGAGATCGATCGGCGCTGCAGTTTCTTCTTTTTCTTCTTTGTATGCCGCAACAAGCGCTACAACTTCTTCACCATCGGTCACCATCGTCACACCCTTTGGAAGTGCGATATCCTTCACGTGGATTTGCATGTCGAGTGTTGCAAGCGGAGTCACATCTATTTCAAAGCCGTGTGGCAAATCATTTGGAAGTGCACGTACCTGTACTTCGTGGAGCACTTTCACAAGCGTACCAAGTCCACCCTTTTCCGCTTCTGCAAGACCGGTAAATTCGATCGGCACTGCAACTTCGATTTCCTTCTTCATGTCGATGACGAGGAAGTCCACATGGGTCGGAGTGTTCGTAATAGGATCAAGCTGCATGTCGTGGATGAGCGTCGTCACCTTTTCATCGCCCATATCGAGTGACACGGTCGTCGTTTCCCCCGCTTCCTTCCATACCTTCATAAATTCTCGTGCGGGAATGGCAATAGACACCGTTTCCTTGTTGTTGCCGTAGTACACCGCTGGGATTTGATCCGCGGCTCGAAGGGCTTCAGGCTTTTCGTTTGTTCGCTTGGTTGCAGCTAATGTGATCGTCATAGGGCACTACTATACACAAAAATGGTGGGTTTGTAAATTGAAAATAGTGATTATTGACTTTTTTAATTAAGTATGATATAATTCAAAAGAACTAAAATTAACAATATTGAAAAAGATTCTATGCGTGTGTTTCGGCAACAGTTGCCGGAGCCCGATGATGAAAGCAATTCTCACAAAGAAACTAAGCGATAAAGGTATTGGAGCAACAATTGATTCAGCCGGTATCGCAGAAAAAATCCCTACCCCTGCAAGCGACAATGCGAAAACAGCAATGCAGGAAATGGGATTGTCAGTTGATGAACACACAAGTAAACACGTTCGTGAAGTAGATCTTTCTTCTTTTGATACTATCCTGGTGGTAGATCAAAAGACTAAAGATGCCGTCATAGAGCAAGGTACGCCCGTGGAAAAAATTATCATTTTAAATGAAGAAAATGGTGGTGTACCAAATCCCTATGGCGGCGACGTGGACGTGTATCGTAAATGTGCAGAATCAATTGATGGATTATTGGAAGGTTTCGTTGAGAAAATTGCGTAGTAATCAAATCGTATTACTAAGGCCTGAGTTTAGACTCGGGCCTTTATTGTTATCTCTCCGATATCAGCATTAACCTCGACAGTATCTCCAGTTTGAATCGCTGTTGTTGCTATAGATGTTCCTACAATACAAGGTATCTTTAATTCTCTTGCAGTAATAGCAGCATGAGACATCATACCTCCTTGGTTAGTAATAATTGCGGCTGCCTTATTGCATGCCATGATGATACTTGGCTCGGTGCTCTCAGCAACCAAGACTTCCCCTTCCTGCATTTCGTCTACAAACTGGTGCACCTTGTCGTAGTCTTTAATATCAATTTTGATTACTCGAGCTTTTGCGGTAACTTTTCCTTTATATGCAATCTTACCCTTAATAACATTTCCAATATCTATTTTTTGCAGAGTATGTATTTGATCTATTGCAGCAGAGCCATGTACATCTTGAAATACACCGTCATACATAAAGTGAATGTAGTTCTCTCGAGCTTTTATTTCTGATTCAGAAAGTTGTATACCGTCAAATATCGCTCCGATTTCTGTTGGCGAATAGGTGTTTAATATTTGAAGGGACAAATTAAACTGAGTACTTATTTTATTTAATACTTTACTTAAACAAGAATCAGGGATTAACAAAATCTCATTCAAATACTTTCTACCATCCAATTTAAGCTGCTCAAATGTTTCGAAATTTTCCTTAATAACAGGATTTGATTCCATTTTTTCAAATGCAAGGTCTGTAAAGAAGAATTCTGTTCTCGTATAGTGCCAGCGGAATTTTCCCACTTGCTCGAAAAAGTCAGAAATGTCTTTTTTATCTACTATAGATTTTGTTTGAATAGTTTCTGTAATAAGACGTACAGATTCATTTGCCTCATGAAGTCCTTCAAAAAACTTTTTATACTTTTCTTTATCACTATACAAATCAAGACCTTCATCATTTGCTCGAGGTATAGAATCGTTGTGCATATAGGATATCCATGAAGATGCGTCCCCTATGGATAAATAATTGAGCCAATCGGCTGATTTCACAAATTCATATGAAAAGAGATATGGGATTGATCCTGCAAAACTAAATAGTCTCGTGTAGTGTTTAAGATCAATACTATACGCAGACTTTAAAATTCGTATAGTTCCATTATCAGCATCAACCTCAACCTCGTCTCCATCTTTTAAAATTTTGCTTGCATTACCCGTACCAACAATACAAGGAATACCAAATTCTCGAGCAACGATGGCTGCGTGGGACATGAGTCCTCCAATGTCTGTTATAATTGCACCTGCTTTTCTACATGCCATTATTAGTTCTGGAACGGTTGTTTCTGAGACTAAAATTTCTCCTTGTTTCATTTCTTCCATTGCAGCAGTGACTTTGGAGAAATCACTATAATCAACAGAAAATTTTCTCACTGTACCAGTCGCTTTTCCTTTATGTGCAGTTTGTCCATAGATACTATCTGCTGATTGAATTTTTTCACGAAACTCTTCAGCTATACATTGTGCATCTTTACCTTCATAATACATTCTCTTTTTTCCGTTTTGTTTTCCTGCAAAATACTCCTGACGTTTCATAACTAGACTCCAATCAGGATTTCGGTTTTCAAATAGTGCAAAAAGTTCTGTCCAAGTAAGGTATTCAATTTTTTCTGGTTCAAGATTAAGAACTGCTGCTATTTCATTTCTTAAGATATAAAAGTAGGCATCTGGTTCAAAAAAAGTTTTATTTATTACAAAACGAGTTTCATCTTTAAGTGTAGAAATGACTTTTAAATTTTGTGTCAGTATGTTGTTTTCACTACTGACAGTAAACGCTCTATCGGTAAATGGAAAATCCATGAAGTGATACAGTATAAAGAATTTTGAAGCGTAGTTGAAAAATTCCTCTGTATGTTTACACAGCTCAAGTCTATTTTTAGGGATTGGTTTTATAAGAAATGCTTGAAATGCTGCAATGTGGTCCGTAAGCTCTTTCTTGTAAGAATCAAATGCAGGTTGATTACCGTACAACGCAATTCCTTTTTTTGATGCGTCTTCAAATTTAGTTTTTGGCACAAACTGCGCAAACTCACCTTTGTCAATTATCAAAAGAACATCAAGATCACTATATTGTTCCATGACAATATTGGTTAGCAGAATATTTAATCCAGTTGTGGAAAAAGTTTTGATGTATTGATCGGCTTTAATT
>CAZRQQ010000005.1:0-3959 GCA_964602465.1 uncultured Candidatus Saccharibacteria bacterium | reverse complement strand
TGTCTGCAGTAACTTCATTCACAGAGATATCTGTTGCTACAGAAAGAGTCGTAATAGGTCTACTCTGAGTTATATAAAACTTTCCTGCTTCATATGCCCATTCAATATCACATGGGAACCCATAGTGATGTTCAATAGTGAGAATTAATCCTGAAAGTTTAAGGATTTCGTCTTCAGTAAGCACCTGTTTTCCTCCTTCGTCTTGGAGATCTTTCCATTCGTTACCACCTCCTTCTTTTCGATAGAGAGCTCGATTTTGATGTGAGACATTGATATCAATAATTCGTCGTGGATCTTTTTCAACAACATAACTATCGGGCGTTACTGCGCCTGACACAATTGCTTCACCGAGACCAAATCCCGCCTCAATAATGAGCTGATTTCTATCTTCGGTGACTGGATGAACAGAGAACGCGATACCAGACTTTTCAGAATTCACCATGTTCTGCACCACAACTGCCACGGAAATATTAGTTTTATGGAGTTCTTTTTCAAATCGATAAAAGATAGCGCGAGGTGTAAATAGTGATGCCCAACAGTGCTGTACGTTTTCAAGGAGTGTTGCTTCAGTAGTATTTAAATATGATTCAAGTTGCCCCGCCCATGCATGATCTGCTCCATCTTCTGCAGTTGCAGATGAGCGTACTGCGACAAATGCAGTATTAAGGGATTTGAATTGTGAAAGTATCTCATCACCAATACCCTTTGGAATCTCCGCGCTCTTGATGAGTGATTGAATCTTTTCTGATGCCTCATCAACTGTATGAATTGCATCATGGTTAATACTATGCAGAACGGTATCGATTTCTTCGATCAGACCTGCTTCACGAATAAAGGTATCAAAAGTGGTCGAAAGAATGACAAACCCATCTGGTATAGGAATACCGGCGTTCAGCATTTCTCCAAGTGACGCTCCTTTCCCACCTGCAATATCAGCATCCTTTTTGCTAAGTTCAGAAAATGGCTTGCAATAATTCATAGCGTGATTAAAGCATTAAATGTTATTTTTTGGTAGCTTCGCCGTAATCCCCCTTACTCAAATATTTCGCAATGTCGTCTTTGGTCACACCTACCTTTTTGTGCGGGTTGAAGATGTAGAGTGGATCAAAGATTTCTTTGGTTTTTTCAAAGAGTCCAGTGACGATAGAGCCGTATTGCTTCTCGAGATATGGGCTGCGGATGATGCCGTCGTTGTGCTCTGCGGTTATCGAGCCTTTGTACTCAAGCACAAGATCATACACTTCGTCTGAGAGTGAAAGAATGATTTCTCGCGTCTTCAGGTCCTTGAGATTCATGAGTGGAATAATGTGGAAGTTCCCATCCCCTGGATGCCCTGCAATCGTGTACGTGAGATTGTATTTTTTGAGCACTGTGTCAAGCTTCGGTAAAAATTCCGGCAAGTATTCAGGTCGCACGACAAAGTCATCGATGAACGGCGCAGTATGCTTGCCCTTCACATGCTTGCGCAAAAGATTGAAACTCTCATGGCGCACATCCCAATACTTCCCTTCCTCAGCTTCGCTTTGTGTGACATGGGTGAGCACTCCAAATTCTTTTGCAAGAGATTGTGCAAGGTTGGTTGCCTTGGTTTGAATCTCACTATGACTATCGCCGGCAAACTCGATCAGCAGTACCATTTTGGGCAAACCTCCACGAAGCGTCATCACAAATTCCGGAATAAATGAGAACATAAACTTGAGCATCCCCCAGAGTTTTTTCTTTTTGAGGAAATCTCCAAAGAACTTCACTGCAACTTTGAGTGTATTGTCATCATAACTTTCAACACTCTCAGGACGCTGTGCAAGCGCGACATTGACGATGCGGCCGATATCTTTCATATTTTTCAAAAAGACAACACAGAGTGTAGAAAACTTCTTGACCGGTACGAGATTAAACATGATTTCAGTAACAATACCGAGTGTACCCTGACTTCCCACAATGAGTTTACATAGATCAAAGGTTTCTGTCGTCGGATCCCATACATTCCAGAGGTAGTACCCGGCACTGTTTTTACTTACGTTTGGTTTCGCAACACTAATAGTTTTCCAGTTTTCTGTAATGAGTTTGTAGAGCTCTTTGTACATTTCCCCTTCAAAGCCTACGGTGCCGATCTTTTGCATGAGCTCTTTACGGGTAAGAGGTTTGACGGTGTATTCATACCCATCGCGAAAGACCATCTTGAGCTCACGAATGAAATTTTCGGTCTTGCCGTACTGGATCGACTTTTCGCCACCGGCGTTATTGCCGACCATTCCTCCAACTGCGCAGAGTTCGCGGGATGCAGTATATGCCGGCATGATAAGTCCTACCTTTTTGGTTTCAACATCAAAATCTCGATAGTACGTACCCGGAAGTACGCGTGCCCAACGCTCTGTTGCATTGACTTCAAGTGTACCGGTCATATAGCGCGTCGTATCCATAATGATCGACTCGTTGATTGCGCCACCTGACATACAGGTACCCGCAGCACGAGCAGTGATAGACAGTGTAGGATCATCGTTCTTCTTTTCGGCAACCCACTTCACAAGTGCCTGCACATCGGCACTATCTCGCGGATACACTACTACCTGTGGTCGCATTTCAAATAAACCTGCGTCACGAGATGCCTTATCAAGTGTCTCTGTATCAGTTGCTACGTCTCCTTTAAAAAATTTTTTAATTTCTGTTTCCATGGTTATGCAATCTTATTAAAAATTTTCAGCTTCTCAGTCACGACCTGCTCCATTGCAAGCCCGGCGTTCGTGCCGTATTTATATGGCGCAATGTCGTCAGGATTTTTCTCCATATAACTTTTAACCGCTACAGTATACGCCTTACGAAGTTCGGTATTGATATGAATAATGGCGATCCCTGCATCGATCGCCGCTGCAAAATCTGCATCCTCTCCACTCCCACCATGAAGCACAAGCGGAACGTTTACCCCCTCACTAAGTCGCTTGATGCATTCGATATCAAGTCGCGGCTTTGCTCCCACTTTGAGCATGCCATGAAAGTTACCCACTGCAGGCGCAAGCATGTCGGCATTTGTTGCACCGATGAATTTGCGCGCATCATCGACACTGGTCGTCACTGCCACACCTTCTGGGATATTGTCACGAAGTTTGGATCCTTCACCAATGTATCCGAGCTCAACTTCGACAAGCACATCGCGGCCGGTTTTTTCTTTGACTTCTTGCGCATACGCAACGCACTGTTTGGAGACGGCGATGTTTTCTTCGATCGAGTGCGCGGCTCCGTCATAGATCACACTGTCAAACCCTGCATCGATCGCATCTTTGACGGTGGCAAATGAGTAGTGATGATCGGCATTGAGAAAGATATCGATCTTCCAATTTTCTCGAATAGTTTGTACCAGCACAACCGCCTGATGTGTCCCGATCGCTTCTTGTTCACCTTCTGAAAGGCCGACGATCACTGGCACTTTGAGCGTCCGCGCAGCACGAGCAATCGCATAGAGACCTTCGAGGTTGGAAAAGTTGAAATGACCGACAGCCACTTTTTTCTCCCGTGCTTCCGCAACACACTCCCGAAGGGTTTTCATGGGTAAAGTGTAGCATAAAAAAAATCCTCATATTGTTTATACAATATGAGGATTTAGGATATTTATTTTTCAGCATCTAAGGTTACATCTAAACGAAAAATGCCGAGGGCTAGCTCGAGAGTTTCAGTATACCGTACTGTTCGATGGGTCGAAACTTCATACTGTTCTTTTTTAAGAACCCGATTAAACACAAGGTGTAACCATCTTTTTTCAGTTGAACCATCACTTAGTTCAACTCTGTCAACATGTAATACCTGACCTAGTATTTTTATCTCTTTTTCTTTTTCAAGAAGTTGTTTGTAAAGAACATTTTTCTTTGGTTCTGTTTGTGGCATAAGAAATAATTTTTGATTATTTAACACTTATTAAATTATTCTGTCAATAGTATCTAAACTCCTGATATTCCTCTATAATTGAC
>CAZRQQ010000004.1:0-46958 GCA_964602465.1 uncultured Candidatus Saccharibacteria bacterium | reverse complement strand
CAAAAGATTTTGTCCTTAATCCTGTCACAATAGAAAATATTGTTTATGATAGGACAATTGAACAACAATGGCATATAGGTACTCTCATGGCTGAGATTAAAAAACTTGTTTAGATTTTCCCGCTTCGGCGGGAACTTTTTTATTTATTGAGAATTTGCACCAACGGATCCTCTTCTTTTTTATACCCTCTCGCCTTTCCTTCTTTGCGGCCGTATTCTTTGATCGCATAGCCGGCGCGTTTCCAATCTTTTTGTGGAATGATCTGGAGCAAGTCTTGCTCGATCTTGGATGCGTCAGTGTTTTTGGAAAGATTAAATCGTTTTACAAACCTGATCACATGCGTGTCGACTGGAATGCCGATGTTTGCGTATTTGGGATATGCATTTGAAATCACAGCAATCGCACCTTTACGACCGATACCGGGAAGTTTTTGGAGCTCTACAGGATCATGTGGGATCACGCCTTTGAAATCTTTGGCAACGATAGCGGCTGCGGCTTTGATGTATTTTGCCTTTGATCGATAGTACCCAAGACTTTTAATTACATGTGCGATCTTTTCAATCGGCGCCTTGGCAAGTTTCTCAGGTGTGGGAAATGTTTTGAAAAGTATCGGTGTGACTTTATTTACTCCTTCGTCAGTCGTCTGTGCAGAAAGCGTGACTGCAACCGTGAGTTGCCAAGGATTCTGATAATCCAAGAACGTCTCATTTCTTTTGTATCGTTTCAAAAGCGTCGGTCCGATCTTTGCCCAAATGCTTTTACTACGCTCAATTTCCCTCGAAGTCATGGGCTTGTTATAGCACGAAAACGAGCGTAGAATGAAGAAAACAAACAATCGATGAGAAAAATTCTGATTCCCCTCGCCGTTGGGATACTCGCATCCATAAGCATGGTTGCCGTATCTCCTGCTGTAGATCAGGCTTTTCCGAAAGACGACGGATATGAAAAAGTGCTCTACGAAACAGTGACACTCCGCGAAACACTTGATGGTTCTGTGAAATCATCCAAAAAAGTAGTTGTGCTGCGAAAAACCAAAGTGTTTTATTCGAAAGAAGCCGCCCTACTGGCAACAAAATGACGAAGCCTCCTCCTCACCGAGGGGGCTTTTTATACCACAGCCTCCATCTTGACAATTTCCATTTTCGCAGTAGTATCGAGGGAAACTTAAAAACAATAAAATACTATGGCGGAACAAGAAGTCTTTAAACTGAGCACGGATAATGTTCCTAAAACAATGGTAGTTTTAACAGGAGAAATGAGTAGTTATTTAGAACAATTTTTATCACTCATTCCTACAAAAACAACTATTTTATCGGGCCCAACACTTATCCCCATTGACAAACCTCACCTCAAAAAATTTCATGAATTGGATGAAATAGGGCAGCAAATCAGACTGGATCAACACTTTACCAAGGCATTAAATTCTGGATCTAAATTGGTCATCATCAACGTACCAATGCTTAAAGAATCTGATTCATTAATGTACCGGCGTCTTGCGAAGGCAAACAATTTCATGTTTTTAAAGCTTTCAGGAGAGATTGACGTCTCGAACGAAACAAAAGAAGACATACAAGAAAGTTCTGCTGATTTATTCAAACTCATTTTCCCTGTGCAAACAGCAGGAGCTGCTGTGGTTAATTTTTCAGAAAATCAGGATGTGGGTCCAAGTTTTTTTAGTGGACCCTGGTGGAAAAAGAATTGGCCATCGGTATACAGTTTTTTTGGAGGCAAGTAATTATGTAAAAGTCGCAATATAACATTGCGACTTTTTTATTTGAGTAATTTTTTGAGATATTTTCCTGTATGCGAATTTTTATTATTCGCTACATCTTCTGGTGTACCCTTTGCCACGATATGGCCGCCATGGATACCACCTTCAGGACCGAAGTCGATGAGATAGTCGGCACATTTGATGAGGTCAAGGTTGTGTTCGATCACGACGACTGTATTCCCTTTTGCAACCAGACGATTTAATACTCCGATCAAATTTTTGACATCGTCATAGTGCAGTCCCACGGTCGGTTCGTCGAGCAAATAAATAGTCTTTTCCAAATGCGGACGATAGAGTTCAGACGCGATTTTGACACGCTGCGCTTCCCCACCAGAAAGCGTCGTTGCAGACTGGCCAAGCTTCACATAGCCGAGACCTACATCATTCAATGTCTTCAAACGATCAGAGATCGCAGGGATGTCTTGGAAAAATTCGAGTCCTTCTTCGACTGAAAGCTGGAGTACATCATAGATAGACTTGCGCTTGTATTTGACGGTGAGTGTTTCCTTGTCAAATCGCTTGCCATTGCACACATCACATGTCACATACACCGTTGGCAAAAAGTGCATTTCGACTGCAATCTCCCCATTTCCTTCGCACGCTTCACAACGACCACCTTTGACGTTGAACGAGAATCTATTGAGCTTCCATCCGCGAAGCCGCGCCTCTTCGGTCGCTGCAAATAGTTCTCGAATATGGGTAAAGGCGCCAGTGTACGTCGCAATGTTACTTCGAGGAGTGCGCCCGATCGGACTTTGGTCGATCATGATTGCGCGAGAGAGATACTCACTGCCGCTAAATGATGCTGCATTGTGCGTCTGCGCAGAGCGAAGCTTGCGTTCAAGTCGTGCCTGCAAGTTTTTGTACAAAATCTCATAAAGAAAACTACTCTTACCACTTCCTGACACACCCGTGATCGCAACCATACGACCGAGCGGAAGTTCGATGTTTTGATTTTTGATATTGTGCAAGTTTGCACCGACGACTTTGATCATGCCCTTATCCTGATCGCGACGTTTCTCTGGTACTTCGATTGCTTCATCTTGGCGCAAGTACGCAAGCGTGCGAGATCCGCTGTCGTTTTTCTTTGCATTCAAAAGTTTCTGGAGATCATCCGCGATGATCACCTGCCCACCATGAATCCCCGCCTTGGGGCCAATCTCGACCATATAGTCCGATGCAAGGATCGTGTCCTCGTCATGCTCCACCACAATGATTGTGTTGCCGATATCGCGCAAATCTTCGAGCGTCTTGATCAAGCGTTCATTGTCGCGCTGATGCAGTCCAATCGTCGGTTCATCAAGCACGTACATTGCACCCACAAGTCGGCTTCCAAGCTGGGACGCAAGCCGGATACGCTGTGCCTCACCACCCGAGAGCGTATTTGCGGTACGCGACAACGCAAGGTATTCAAGTCCGACATTGAGAAGGAACGTAAGGCGATCTTCTATTTCTTTGAGCACTGCTTTCCCCACTTCGCGATCTTTGGCAGAAAGTTTGAGCGTCGCAAAGAAGTCAAATGCCGCTTCTACGGAAAAGCTCGTGAGATCAACGATATTGGTCTTTGACTTCGGGGTTTCAAGAAAGACATTGAGCGCTTCAGGACGGAGACGCTTTCCTTCACACACAGGACACGGCTCTGTGCCGCCAAAAAATTTCGTGCCGATACCATTACATTCCGGACATGCACCGTACGGTGAGTTGAATGAGAAGAGTCGTGGTTCGATCTCGGGGAAACTATAGCCATCATTTGGGCAGGCAAATTTGGACGAAAGCAAAAATTCCTGGATCGGTTCGGTCTGCATATCAAAGTCTTCTGACGTACCGATCACGACCTGCACAAGCCCATCTGCTTCCAGGAGCGCACGCTCTACTGCTTCCGAAAGTCTGAGCTCTGCGTCGCGAGGATTATCTTTGAATTCATGCACTGCAAGTTCGTCGACGAGTACTTCGATTGTGTGTTTGTCATTTTTCTTGAGCTCAATGCGTTCGCGGAGCTGGTGGATCTTGCCATCGACTCGCACCGTACTAAATCCTTTGCCGAGCAAATCATAGAGAAGCTGGTAGTATTCACCTTTGCGACCACGCACCACTGGTGCATAGAGCTGAATACGCGTGTCATTAAACGCTACATTCATTACCTTTTTGTTGGTGGTCCTGCCTACTTCCTTTATTTTCGCAAGGATGAACGAATTAATCTCTTCCGGAGAGAGCTTAGTGATAAGCGTGCCACAGACCGGACAGTATGCCTTCCCGACGCGTGCATAGAGCACACGGAGATAGTCATAGATCTCAGTGATGGTAGCCACTGTCGAACGCGGATTGTTGGAACGCGACTTTTGATCGATCGAAATCGCAGGCGAAAGGCCCGTGATCTCATCCACGTCAGGTTTGGGCATTTGGTTCAAAAACTGTCGCGCGTACGATGAAAGAGACTCCACATAGCGGCGCTGCCCTTCTGCAAATATCGTATCGAATGCGAGTGAACTTTTGCCCGACCCCGAAAGGCCCGTGATCGCAATCATTTTACCACGCGGCATCGTGACATCCACGTTTTTGAGATTGTGTGTACGAGCACCCTTAACGATGATCTGGCCTTCTTCTGTTTTCTTTTCCACTTTTTTTGATGACATACAGGAAATGCCCCTCGCAGCTGCGTATAGGGGTACGTAAAACGATTGTAACATACCGAACTAGTCTGTGCGAGTAGTACAGAGAAGTTGTATACTTTGGAGTATATGCATATATCCATATTGCTTCTGCGTCTTTTTACTAGCACTGCACATGCTCATGTCGGATACGTTGTTGGACAAGAAGCATTTGCACAGCATCTCGGCACGGATTCGACTTATTTTTTCTCACCGCTTCGGGAAAGTACCAACATACTGCTTATATGCGCAACGATTATCGGTATATTTGTACTCTATTTTTTGGCATACCGCATTACAAAAATTCGCACGTGGATACAAACAATGCGCACAACGCTTGATTCGTACACAGAGTTCATTCCCTGGATTCTGAGACTTTCTCTAGGCATTGCACTTATGGGGGCATCGGCCGCACAGGTACTTATTTCTCCTACACTTCCCGAGGCAGGATTTGCGGTGGTGCAGCTTGGCATTGGATTTGCACTCTTGACTGGTGGACTTGTAGTGCCCGCAGTACTTGCAGGAATACTCCTGTATGTATATGCCCTCTCTCATAAACTGTATCTACTTGGAAATCTCGAACTCCTCAGCGCATTGTGTTCGCTTTTGATTTTGGGCAGCGCCCGACCAGGTATCGACGACCTTGTGGGTATTCCACAGCTTACGCTTCGTCGTCTTGTCCGCTATGTCCCCACTATTCTTCGTATTGGTATCGGGGGTGCGCTCACCTTTTTGGCGATATATGAAAAAGTGCTCAATCCGCATGTTTCAGAACTCGTCGTACAAACATTTAATTTGACACAGTACATTCCCGTCAGTGCCTCTATGTGGGTGTTTGCGGTAGGCATGATCGAGCTTATGGTCGGACTATTCCTTTTGATCGGGTTTCAGACACG
Source organism: uncultured Candidatus Saccharibacteria bacterium (assembly GCA_964602465.1). Classification (GTDB taxonomy): domain Bacteria; phylum Patescibacteriota; class Minisyncoccia; order Phycocordibacterales; family UBA9973; genus UBA4124. The sequence goes on along the minus strand of CAZRQQ010000004.1, from coordinate 41,643 downwards.
ACTCGTGAGTATCATTGCATTTATGGTGCTTGTGGTGACATTCTTTTTCTTCAAAGAAGATGTCTACTCGCATGTCACACTCTTTGGAATCCTTTCGGTACTTATGATCACCGGTGGCGGCCCAGTGAGTCTCGATAGAGTGTTTGGAAAAAGACGTCTAGCTACTCAGTCGTAACACCATCAAATGCTGCCTCATTGTCCAGTGCCTCTTGTTTACTCGTACGAACAATACCGTCTTTGTGGTGTGCAGGTGCATAGAGCGTATAGAGTTTGAGCGGCGCGCTTCCGGTATTCATGACATTGTGCTGCGTACCTGCAGGTACAATAATCACATCACCATCACCTACTTTGTACTCAGTTTCTCCGACAATCACCGTACCAAGCCCTTCTTCAAAACGGAAAAATTGATCGTTTTCTTCGTGCACCTCCATACCAATTTCTTCTGCAGGAGCAAGCGTCATAAGGACGAGTTGCACATGTGTACCGGTATATAAAACGTGCCGAAAGCTAGTATTGGCTTTTGTAAGATCTTCAATATTTCCAAAATATCCTTTTTTCATACGTAGAGTATACCACTGCCACTTGTGTTTGTTTGCAATAAAAGGAGCATTGAAAAAATACATAGAGATGGTATAGTGATAAAAACTTAAATAATTGCATATGAAAAATGGATCCCCTATTCAGTATGTTTGGGTACAGTCTGTTACACCAAACAACGATCAGCCAACCAAAGGTGAAGTGCGTATTAAATTCCTTCCCCACTACAGAACAAAGAGGCCAACCGGAGGTAATTATTTTGACCTTTCGGTTAATTTATCCAACCTCATTTCTCCTGAAAACTTTGTACCAGGTCCATATCGATTAATTAGCGATAGCCTTCTTCCGGCACCAGTAAGAAATTGATCATGAAAACAAAACCCCTTGGTATATCCAAGGGGTTTCTTTTTTATGGATTGATATACGTCTTCTCTCGGAGCACTCCGATCTCATCCCGTAGTATTGCCGCCGTTTCGAAGTCGAGGAGCTTCACCGCTTCTTTCATTTCAGCTTCTTTGAGCTTGATGAGTTTCTCGATCGGATTTTTGCCTTTGGTCTTTCTGCCTTTCTGATCCTTTTCGATCTGTGCAAAGAGTTCGAGATCGAGCGCAAGTTCAGCATTGACCGCCTTAGAGTGCCCAGATTCCATACCTTCCGTGATGTCTTTGATCGCCTTTGAAATAGTCTTGGGAGTAATGCCATGCTCCTTATTGTACGCAAGTTGAATTTCGCGACGACGATTTGTCTCAGCGATCGCACGTTCCATCGAGCCCGTCATGTTGTCAGCATAGAGGATCACACGACCGTTTGCATTTCGCGCAGCACGACCGATCGTTTGAATGAGCGAGACTTCGCTTCGGAGAAAACCTTCTTTGTCAGCATCAAGGATACCGATGAGTGATACTTCCGGCATATCAAGTCCTTCTCGAAGCAGGTTCACCCCGACCAAAATATCAAATTCGCCTTTTCGAAACTTAGTAATGATCTGAATGCGCTCGATCGTCTTGATGTCTGAATGTAGGTATTCTGCCTTGATTTTTCTGTCTTTCAAATATGTAGACAAGTCCTCTGCCATGCGTTTGGTGAGTGTCGTTGCAAGCACGCGTCCACCGCTTTTGATTTCTTTTTCTGCTTCATTGATGAAGTCTTGCACTTGGCCAGGGTAGGCACCAGGCTCTAGGCTTGAGGCGCTAGGAGATTCGTTTTTTGCTAATGCCTGACGCCTAATGCCTGACGCCTCCAATATCGGTCGCACTTCTACAAGCGGGTCAACAAGTCCAGTTGGTCTGATGATTTGTTCCACGACATTTTCCGCATGCTCTTGCTCATATTTTCCCGGAGTAGCAGACACAAAGATCGTCTCGCCAATGCGCTCCTTGAATTCTTCAAATTTAAGCGGGCGATTGTCTTTGGCCGATGGCAATCGGAATCCAAACTCCACAAGCGTACTTTTGCGCGATGCATCACCTGCGTACATACCCTGGAGTTGTGGCAAGGTAACATGACTTTCATCAATAAATAGAAGGAATTGTGGCTCGCCCCGCGGAGCTCCCTTTTTGGGAGCGGAGTGGGGGAAATATGAAAGCAGAGTCTCTGGTGGTTCACCCGGCATCTTGCCACTCATGTGTCGTGAATAATTTTCGATGCCCGAACAGTAGCCGATTTCCTTGATCATAGCGAGATCATAGTTGGTACGACGCTTGATACGCTCTGCTTCGAGAAGTTTACCTTCTGTTTCGAAATGTTTGAGCTGCTGCTCAAGCTCGTGCTGGATGTCTCGCACGGCGCGATCTTTTTCTTCACTGTTTGTAATGAAGTGCTTGGCTGGGAAGATGAAGACAAATGGTTCGTCATCTTTGAGAATTTTCGAGGACACAGGATCAATCTTGATGATCGACTGCACGACGTTCCCCGTAAAGTCGATCTGATACATCACCGTGTCGTTGACTGGCATGACGTCGATCTTGTTACCAAGCGCGCGAAATGTTCCACTACTGAGATCGGCGGTTGTACGAGAAAAATGAATAGAGATGAGTCGCTCCATCGCTTCGGTGCGCGACATTTTCATACCTTTCTCGATTTTGAAGTTGGTCTTTTCGTATTCGACCGGCGATCCAAGACCGTAGATACATGACACCGATGCAACAATGATCACATCTTTGCGCGTGAGCAAACTTTGCGTCGTCGCATGGCGAAGTCGGTCGATTTCTTTGTTGATCTGCGCATCCTTTTCGATGAATGTATCAGTGACCGGCATGTACGCTTCCGGCTGATAGTAGTCGTAGTATGAGACAAAGTAGTGCACTGCGTTCTCAGGGAAAAATTCTTTGAACTCACTCGCAAGCTGTGCAGCAAGAGTTTTGTTGTGCGCGATCACGAGCGTCGGTTTTTGCACTGACTCAATAATATTGGCCATTGTAAATGTCTTGCCGGTACCAGTCGCACCGAGCAGTGTCTGCATCTTTTTGCCAGCTTTTAGACCTTTCAACAGTCCTTCTATCGCTTTAGGTTGATCGCCAGCCGGCTTGTAGTGGTCAGAGAGTTTGAATTTCATTTTTCTATAGTAACACAAATAAAAAAGCCCCCTACTAGAGGGGTCCAAAATGGTAACGGTTTGCATTATTCAGGGATTTTTACATCATTGATCATTTGGGTAACCAAACTTTCGATGAGAGAAAAAGCATAGGATAGATCATCTTTAGTATAAAACTCAATCGGCCCTTGATTATTTACATGTACTTGAAGCTGAGTTTCACCTAGTACAACCTTCAATCGTTTTGCGTTTAACAAACGTACTGCATTTACTCCTGCTGGTTCTGAATCTTTGTACTCTCCCCAACCAGTAGAAAAGACCCATTTTTTTGGAAAACCTTTTTCATATGCTGCCGAATACCCATTTTTGAATTCGATTTCCTCTTCATTGATTTTTGAAAAAGCTTCGGTAATCTTAACCGCAATAGCTTCAAGAGTCTGATATGATACTGCCATAAGTTATATAGTTTTTTGAGCACTATATAACAAGAGGGTTATTTGTCAATCTTTTTATTGTACCCTCACAAAATCCTGATCATAGACGTCGTATGCCTTTGCAACGATCGTGTAGGTAAACAACGAGCCGACCAATGTAACAATAAATAGATAGGTGAACGTTTTGCGTAATGTAAACATAATGTAAGTATACCCTATTTATAATACCGTTCAACAAATCCCTTTTTATATTCCAAAAACGTACCGTCGAGGATGGATGCGCGAATCTTTTCTACAAGTCTCAGTATGAAATGCAGGTTGTGAATACTTGCAAGCGTAGCAGCAGTCATTTCATCTGCACGAAAGAGATGTGCGAGGTATGCGCGAGTGTGGTGTGTGCAGGTATAACACGTACAATCTCTTTCTATAGGTGTGAAGTCGTCGACAAATTTTGCGTTTTTGAGATTGAGTCGACCATCTGCTGTATGTACTCCCCCATGCCGCGCCATGCGTGTCGGAGCGATGCAATCAAAGAGATCACATCCTGCTTGCACTGCCTCAAAGAGATCAATCGGTTCGCCGATGCCGAGCAAGTGTCTCGGCTTTTCTTCTGGGAGTATTGCGTTGACCCATCCAACTGCGGTTCCGATGTCATCTTTGGTAAATGATCCACCAATACCATACCCGTCAAACGGAAGCGCTCCAAGATCTCGTGCTGCTTGCTCACGCAAATCCTGAAATCGTCCGCCCTGGATCACTCCAAAGAGTGCTTGCTTCTTTTGGGTATCAAGCTTTTCATGCGCATCAAGACTTCGCTTAGCCCATTCGTACGTACGTGCCAAAGATTTTTTCTGATATTCATATGGCGCAGTCGGGCTCGTACATTCATCAAATGCAAAGATCATATCTGCACCGAGCTTCCACTGGATATCCATTGAACTCTCTGGAGTAAAGAGGTGCTTTGATCCATCGATGTGAGACTTAAATGTCACGCCCTCATCAGTGACTTGTGCGAGTTGTCCGGGGGTTGCAGATACATCTTCAACTTCATCTCCGGTCGCAACCTTTGAGACGTTATTTCCAAATGCAGCTCCGAGCGAAAACGCCTGAAATCCACCACTGTCCGTCATCGTCGGGCCATGCCAATCCATAAACTTTCCAAATCCTCCAGCAGCCGCGACGACATCTGATCCCGGCTGCAGATACAGGTGATACGTATTGGCAAGCACGACTTGTGCACCAAGGCTTCTGATTTGTTCGGCAGTCAGCGCCTTCACCGTCGCCTTTGTCCCTACTGTCACAAATGCCGGTGTCTTGATCGACCCATGCGGTGTCACAATCTCCCCCGCCCGTGCGAGTGTACCATCGAGTTTTTTCTCAATCGAAAACTTCATGCGAGTACTCTACTATAGCATTGATTTTCATGCATCAAAAAACTCCTGCTTGTGCAGGAGTTTTACTTTAACCATTAAATTCAAGATTAAGTTTATATTTTCCCAAATACGCTACAGAAGCTAAGAAGCTCCACAATTCACACATCTGGGCAAAGCTGTAATCATTTTCTATGCCGTCAAATTTATTCAAAAATTCGGTAAGGGGCAAGATACCGAGATGATACTCATCATTTGCCGATTCAATCTTCCGCTTTGTTTCAAAATACAACTTCTGGTCTTCATCGCTCATTTCTTTTATCGTATCTTCATTCGGGATATACCCGAGTGCGCCCGGTTTTTTTACTTGAATAATGGTTTTTGCTTTCTTCGTAAGAAACCTTCTGAATAATTTTAAAATATTCATTTCCTTGATTTTTTTTGCATACTACCTATCCCAAAAAATAAAGTCAATTACCGCACAATCACCCACTTCAGTGCTTGCAAGTTGATCGGGGCTTTGGCGATGAGGCGTTGGAATGGATCACGGGGGTCGGTGATGATGCGTTCTATTTCCGCAAGGACTGCAGTGTGCACGGATTGATAGGCGACGAGATCACCTTCACTAAATTGTAGATCCCGTGGCAGGCGCACTTCGTATTCTCCACCGCCACGCCCGATAAGTGTCACTGCTACATTGCTTTCTCCAACTGATCCAGACGTCTCTTTGCCTGGTGCACTAAAGAGCGTGACGGTTGCATGATCTGTTGCAACATCAGTGACAATACCGAGCGCGATACTATCAAATGCGTATGCAGTTTGTCCGACTGCGACATGGCTGTCACTGCCTGCATCAATCACAAACGTGTCATAAAAGCTTCTGTTGGGAAGTGTGCGCACATGCGCAAGCACACCGGCTGGGTGTGTAGCACGGCCTAGTTGGGATTTGAGTGCCTGATTTTCTGCTGCAAGAAGTTTGGCGGTGGTGAGTTGCGCATCGTAACTTTCGAGCGTCGTTTGAAGCTCAGTGATTTTGTTTACTAGCATACGCTTGGGAAGCATCGTGTTGTACACCGTCGACGCAGACATGAGCGACTGGTGTGCAACGGTGCGACTCACGACTGCGCGCGCGATGAGCCAGACGACAAGTATACCGGCAATGATAAGCACACCTACCGCAAGGTATGGTCCAACACTCTTTCTTCGCTTGTAGGATTTAAATGATGACATGTTCATCGAGTGGCAAAATGACGCTTTCATATGTCTCAAACTGCTCGAGAATAATGCCCGTACCACGTGCCACTGCCGAAAGCGGATCCTCCGCAATCTTGATCGGGATTGAAAGTTCAGCTTGAAGTAGTGCCGGAAGTCCGGGCAAGAGCGCGCCACCTCCTGTCAGCATAATACCGCTCTGGAGCACATCTGCCATCATCTCAGGCGGCGCAGTTTCGAGCACTTCTCGTATTCCTGCGACGAGAAATCCGATTGGTCGCATGAGTGCTTCACGAATGTCTCCGTCGGTCACCATGAGTGCGCGTGGAAGGCCGGTTACCAAGTCACGGCCACGTACTTCGATTTCCTGATAGTCAGTCTCGATCGCAGAACCGAGTGCGAGCTTTACTGACTCTGCCGTCGGCTCACCCACGAGCAGTTTAAATTCATCTCGCAAATATTCGATAATGCGCTCATTGAAATGATCTCCCGCAATGCGCAGGTTCAGCGATCGCACGATACCGCCAAGTGCAATGAGTGCGATGTCTGTCGTACCTCCACCAATGTCCACGATAAACGTCGCGCGCGGTTCAAGCACCGGAAGACGCACGCCGATCGCAGCCGCCATCGCTTCTTCGACCAGAAATACTTCGCGCGCGCCAGCATCAAGCGCCGCATCATAGACCGCACGCATCTCGACGTTTGTAATACCTGACGGTACACCGATCACGACACGTGGACGGAAAAATTTCTTGTGGATCTTCTCCGCTCGGCGCAAGAAGTACCCGAGCATTTCTTCAGTCATATCAAAGTCAGATACGACTCCTTCGATAAGCGGTCGGACTATAGAAAGGTGCTGTGGCGTCTTGCCCCACATTTTCTTGGCTTCATGACCGATCGCCACGATCTGCGATGTCTTGGTATTTACCGCAACGATCGATGGTTCGTTGATGATGATGCCGTGACCTGCGAGATACACGAGTGTGTTGGCAGTACCGAGATCGATACCGATTTGGTTGGAAAATCTTTGATAGATCTTCTTAAGCATGTGCGACGAGCGCAGCGATATCGGTTGCGCTAATTATTTTGGATTCACTTTCATTGCGGCGTTTGTACTCGACCCCGCCGTTTTGCAAACTTCGTGCAGATACTACAATACGATGTGGGATACCAATCAAATCCGCATCTGCAAATTTCTCTCCTGCAGTTCCATCACGATCATCATAGAGCACCTCAACTCCCTGCTTCACCAAGTCTGCATAAATCTTGTCCGCTTCCTCATTAGATCCCAAAGAAACCAAATGCACTGCAAATGGCGCAACACTTTCTGGCCAGATAATACCCTTATCATCTGCAAACTTTTCTACAATCACACCCATGACACGAGTAATACCAAGACCATATGAACCCAGGTGCACATACTGTTTCTCGCCTGCCTCGTTGGTAAAGGTGAAGTTCGTATCCTCACTCTTCTGTATGCCAAAATTAAATATATTTCCAACTTCTACAGTAGGCACTTTTTCAAGCTCATCTCTGGTAACACCAAGTTCTTTAAGCGTCTCATCATTGAGTACTTCTTCATTGATCGCAATGTTTTTTTCACGATTGATATACACACTGTCCTCACCCGCTTCACAGATTGTTTGAAATTCATGACTAAATTTTGTAAAGGCACTTCCTGAAGCGAAGGTCATATAAGTATCAGAGCCGATACCAAATCGGTCATATGCTTTTCTATACGCATCAATACATGATTGATAAAACGCATCGTGCTGCTTCGCATCGAGACTACACGAGTACAGATCTTTCATAATAAATTCTCGCCCTCGAATAATCCCACTCTTTGCACGAAGTTCATTGCGAAGTTTTGTCTGAAACTGATACACATTGATCGGCAAATCTTTGTAGCTCGACAAATGCTGTTTGAGCATTTCAATAATCGCTTCTTCGTGCGACCACCCAAATCCGACTTCAGTGCCATCTTTGAGTTGTGATTTAAACCAAACATCTACCACCTCATCATCCCAGCGACCAGTCTCTTCCCAGGTGCTCTTTTTTTGGAGTGACGACATGATGAGTTCTTGTCCACCAATCGCGTCCATTTCTTCACGAACGATCTGCTTAATTTTTTCTAGAACTCGCAATCCAAGCGGTGTGTATGCATATACTCCCGCCATTACTTTGTAGACGTATCCTGCACGAATAAGGAGCTGCGCGTTTTTTGCCACCTCGTCTGAGGGTGCCTCCTTGCGCGTTTTCGTAAACAGCTGGCTTTGCCGCATAGTGCCTTTATAATCGCATATTTTAGGCAATAAAAAAAGCCATTAGGTCATAGTGGCTTTGAAATAAAAAATTTTGAAATCCTATTTGTAAATCAAACGATAAGGATGTTTTTCTCCAAATCGAATCTCGGCTCTCGTATTTGGATATTTCCAGGGAACAATTTGCAATATTTTTTTAATGCTATGAAAGATAACATCTGTCAGGTAAATTTCTGTTCTGTCGAATTCAACACGTTTGTGCTTCATCAGAAACCCTGTTCTTCCTTCCAGATTCATCATTTCAATGTTACCCTTAACAAATACTTCAATTTGATGTTCCGTTAACGCATGATCCTCGGGATTTGTTATATTGAGGAACTCAAGAATTTCCTTGATATCTTTCCTCTCAGTCTCCCCATCATTCGTTATTGTGCACATACGAGGAGTTGTTTTATCTGTGGCTGTAGTTGTAAAATCCAATGTTTTGGCTAGCACAAAAAATTCTGGATCGATAGAGCCCGGAACAAAAATATCATTCATGTTATCCGAAATAGTATTTCTACCGTCGAGTGGACCGATTTCAAATTTGATCTCGTTTTGAATTATTTTCATTATTGATTTTTTAAGATTTTGAACAATATTGATTACTAATTTTCATACTAACATATTTAATATTATTGTCAATATATCTTCCTTGCCAAAAAGCCTTGTAAATGCTATTGTTTTGGCTCATCTTTATAGATGAAATTATTCAGTAATTAAGGCTCTCCTCTCCGCCGGCGCTAACGCTTTGGCGCGACGAAGCCTGCTACAGATTGTTATGAAAAAAGAAATCTCTTCAGCTTCCCTCATGGAAGCCGGTGTGCACTATGGCTACAGCCGTACGCGCCGCCACCCGACCGTTACCCCATTCCTCTTTGGAAGCAAGAACGGTGCGGACCTTATTGATATCGACAAGACCATGGCGCAGCTACAGAAAGCAGCATCATTTGTCTCAGAACTCGGCGCAGCTGGCAAAGTTGTGCTCTTTGTCGGTGTAAAGCCTGAGGCACACAATGCCATCATCGAGACCGCAACTGCACTTCGCCAGCCATACGTGGTGGAACGATGGATCGGCGGCATCCTTACCAACTTTCCTCAGATCAAGCAGCGTATTGAAAAGCTTGAAAAGATGAAAGAAGAACGCGTCTCTGGTGAATACGCAAAGTACACCAAGAAAGAGCAGCTACTTCTGAATCGTGAAATGGAACGCCTTAGTAAATACTTCAGTGGCCTCATCGGCATGCACAAGATGCCTGACGCAGTTGTCGTCGTGGACTCTAAGAAAGAGCACATCGCCGTTGCAGAAGCACGCAAAATGAACATTCCAGTAATCGCCATCGGCAACACTGACTGTTCTATCCGCGCCATCGAATACCCAATCGTTGCAAACGATGGTTCGACTTCCAGTATCAACGCAATCCTTGGTATACTCTCTTCTGCTTTTCAGCAGTAAGCTAGTGATTAGTTGTTAGTCTATAGTCTTTAGCAAGAAAGCGCATGAGCTTTTCTAAAGACTATCTACTATAGACTAAAGACTCTGTACATTTATCAAAAATAATTCACCACAAAACATGTCCACTATAACTACAGAACAGGTAAAAGAATTGCGTGATCAAACTGGCGTCTCTGTCATGCAGTGTCGCAAGGCGCTCGAAGAATCAGAGGGCGACATGGAAAAGGCGCTCATTATCCTCCGCAAGAAGGGCTCAGAGATCGCCGACAAAAAAGCTGATCGCGATGCAAGCGATGGTCTCGTCGTCGTACGCACTGATGGCACACGTGCACTTACTCTTATTTTGAACTGCGAAACAGACTTCGTTGCCAAAAACGATGACTTCGTGGCAGTTGCAAACAAACTCGCAGATATCGCATGGGAAAGCGGCGCAGATGCTGCCCGTGAACAGGCTCCAGCACTTATCAATGACGTCGTACTCAAGATCGGTGAAAACATCAAGCTCGGCTCGATCGAAGAAGTATCCGGTGGCGTCGTAGGTGTCTACACGCATCACACAGGCAAGACTGCGGGCGTGATTGTCCTCGAAGGTGGTACACCAGAAGTTGCAAAGGACATCGCCATGCACGCAGCTGCAATGAAGCCTCGATACATCAACACAAGTGAGATCAATGAAGCAGATCGCGCACAGGTGATGGAAGTACTCAAGGGCGAAATGGAAGCTATCGACAAACCAGAAGATATGAAGGCAAAGATCATGGAAGGCAAGATCGCGAGCTACTTCAAAGAACAAACCCTCAATGAACAGTCGTTCTTCAAGGCTCCTGAAAAGACCGTAGGGGCTTATGCACAGGAGAACGGTGGACGTATCTTGAAGTTCGTATTGTATACTGTAGGTGCATGAGTATAACGCTTGGGTTCGTACTTCTCGGACTACTGCTCGCCCTTTGGGGGTACAGCACGTATTTGTCATGGAAAGTAAGTGAAGGTGTATCCTTTGCTCCGATCAAGGCCGCGCCATTTGTCACGCGCTATGTGCAGACTATACGATTGGTACGCCGTGGGTGGTACGGTGCACTCTTGCACGCAAAGGCTGGACTCGTCTGGTCAGGCAAGCGTCTCGAAAAGGGATTTGTCAAAATCTTCCCAAGTGCAGCACCCGCATTTGCCAAGCGCGACGAGCTCACTGGCCTTCACACCGGCCCCTCATCGTACTTTCTCAAAACCATTTCTGAAGACGAGAAACGTTTGTCTCGAAGCAAGAACGTGGTATAGTGTCCGTACCCGAATAGGTATTCCTATTCAACTGCCAGAATAGCTCAGTTGGTAGAGCTCCCGTTTTGTAAACGGGTGGTCGTCGGTTCGAGCCCGACTTCTGGCTCCATAGATACAGTCGCTGTATCCTCAAGCATGTACACCTCCTTCGTATATATATTTCTCGGATCCCACATAAGCCATGAATCAATGCCGAGATCTTGTGCGGCTATGATCTGCGCTCGAACGAGCTCGGGAGTGTACTTCACACCGACCAGATCAAAATCCTGAAACCACGGACGAAGTTTACTTTTGTCGATACCTATCTTATCGAGCTTGGCGATGCCATCTGAAAGGGATTTATAAATGACTTTGTACGGTTCAGCTGCCGGCACTGCGATGCCGTACGTCCCATTCCAAAAGTGTGAAGGGTAGAGCATGGGCGAGAGTTTGTCGACAAGCGGCGCAATGAGCGTTGTCTTTTGCCCAATCCCTACTTCGTCGTTGGACATGGTAAGTCCAAACACATCTGCTGACATCGGGATACCAAGGGGGCCGAGCTCACCATATAGTGCCGCAAAGAATTCTGCCATTGTTTCATTTTTGTTTTTGGTAAAACTCGAAAGATCTAGATACTTCATCTCGCCATCTGAGGGGAATCTGACATAGTCGAGCTGGATCTCATCAAAGCCTTGTGCATACGCATCGCGCGCGATCGCAGCTACATGCGTGCGCACAAGATCGCTGTTTGCTCGAACCCACGTCAGACCTTTGAAGTTGGTCCATGGAAGTCCCGTGCGCGTATCTTTGTATGTTTCTTCGGGATGGAGTTTGGAAAAGAATGGATCTTCAAAGACTGTGAGGCGGCCGATCACATAAATATTGCGTTTGTGAAATTCATCGATCACACCTTTCAAATTACTAATACGCTTTGTGCCGATACCTGTCGCAGCAAGCGCTTCATCAAGCGGCTCGTATGAAAGTCTCCCTGTCGCATCTTTGATATCGACCACAACAGCATTAAGCATACTGTCTTCTCCAAAGAGTGAGAGTGCATGTGTCATACCTTTGGTAGTACCCGCAGTCCATCCAGTCAGATAAATACCCCGTACAGGATCGGGCATCGGGATATGAAGCGCGGGTTCGCCTATGTCGATACGCTGCATAAGGAGTGGCGAGACAACGCTTGGCTCGAGTGTAGCAGTTGTAGGCGCAGTCGTTTCGATCGTCACTACTTTCTCCGGTCCGATCACACCAATCCACAAAAAGAATACGATCGCAAAGCAACTGACCAGAAAGCTGCGGTGGAGCGGATGACCCATGCACTAAAGTATGCCACAGAAATACAAAAACCTCCCGTAGTGGGAGGCCTTTGTGTAGACAGGTTATGAAAGATGCTTTGAAACGAGCTTTGTCATTTCAAACATGTTTACTGTGCCCTTGCCGTCAAACACCTTTTTGAGTTTGTCATCGGCATTGATGTTGCGCTTGTTGGCTGGATCTTGAAGATTGTGCTTCTTGATGTATGCCCAGAGGCCCTTAACGACTTCACTGCGAGGCATTGGACCTGCTCCAACAACCGCTTCGAGGTCTGCACTAAGTTTCATTGGCTTCATGAACGCTGAATTTTCTTTTGGCATGATTCTAGATTGATTATTACTAAAATGAGGCGTATGTGAGGGTATCCCCCGCCGTCCCCACTATTATACCATACCCGCATCCACAGCGGAATACCGTCAAGTTACTTTTTCTTGAAGATCATCGATCCGGCATCATTGTCAACATTGATGATGAGGTTGCCATCTACGTCAAATGAGTACCTTGAAATACTCATAAGCTGACTTGTAAAGACAGCTTCTTGGGCATCGGCACAAAATTTGAGTGTGCTTGCAAACGGCCCAAACGTCATAATGCCATCACTTGCAACCTTGTACTCTGATCCAAAGTTGTTGCAGTCCGTCGTACCAGACAACTTCCCATCTGCACCAAACGTAACGGTAAAGATACCTGCCTTTTTGGGCGTGATCACCGGCGCGTCACGCATCACCGTCTGTTGCCATATCCAAGTACCGATCAGAGCCTTCGGGTCTCCAGGGGCCTGACTTCCTGCGGGGAGTTTGCCTTGACCACCCACAGGTTTGCCAGTCGAACCATTAAATACAATCTTACCATTCTGTGTGATAAAGACTGAGTCACCCTTATTCCAAAAGACAATAGACTCATCGGCATTGGCATAGCGAGCACCAGATGCTGATACGGCCTGTGGAAGTGTCATTGTGCCGAGTTTGGCATTACTAAATGTGACACTATCTTTTGTAAATGTAGCTTCGGTTGACTCGCCTGTCGTTTGATCATAGAACGTAGTTGTGATATACGGCATTTCTTTTGTACCAGACTCACGAGATACAATTCCTCCCTTATATACAAGTACTCCAATAACAACAACTGCGATGATCGTGATCCACAATGCTTTTTTATTCATATGAAAGAAGTATACACCTTAGTGATAATCTTGTTTGCCATACTGGATTGCTCGAGCTTGTGCGATGGCCTCTGTTGGTGACAAACGTTTTGAAGGGTCTGGGTCATTGAGCTTTTGTAGGATAAGTGCAAGTGCTCCCATTTCATAGTCATTTGCACCCATTACGCTTACTTGCTGCATGATTGAGCCAATAACTGCCTGTGGATTTTCCTGTTCGACAGTTTGAGAAACTTGCGGTATTTCTTGTTGGTTTCGTAATTGTTCCATAAATAAAGTATACCCTATCCAAAGTTGACATTTCCACAGGTCAGTCGTAATGTACAGCTATATGAAGACATTTATCGCGGTTATCCTTTCGCTCATACTCACCATCGGCGTTGCTACCCCTGCAGGCGCGCAGTATTACTATGAGGGCTACAATAGCTTTTACCCCTACGGCATGCAAAATAGCCCCCAATACGGCTACAACGCCGGCTATTCTGACGGCTTCCGCAATGGCACCCAGGTAGCTCCCTACAACAACAATTATTTCCCAACCGCCGCGTATTACCCTGTCTACTCTCGCAACAACTCCTACTATCCCTACAACTATCCTACCTATGGATACAATTATTACGGCAGTACCGGCTCAGTCGTAGGAGATGTCATTTACGGCGTCGCAAACGCATACCTTGGCAACCAGTACTACAACAATTACAGCTACGGCTACAACTCTTTCTACACCTGTACGTACTACTATAGTTGCTAACTGTGGATAACTTTCCCCTAAACACAGTAAACTTGGTATAATTTAGACACAAAGGTTCCACCCCCGCCACAAGAGCTCCTGGGCTCTTCCGAAAGGATAGCGGGGGTGGTCGCTTTTTAGTAATAATAGGTAGTGCCCTTATTAAAAATATCGAACGTGTTTTTAGTGATATCTTTCAGTGCTCCGAGCGGTCGTAGTTCGCCCCGCTCAAGTGATACGAATTTTGCCCATGCGCAGTAGTCTGCAATCTGTCCGTTAAAATCAGACATTGTGCGATGAAAATAAATCGCATACGGCTTCCCGATTTTTTTAAGTTCAGGCTTAATTTTTTTCAAAAAATTCCCTTGTTGTTTTTTGGTCAATAGTTGATCAAAAATAATTATTACTTTTTCATATGGCGCACTCTGATGCTTTAGCAAAAGATACTTTGCAAGTGCTGTTCCGAGCAGTCCATAAAATGCCTCGTTGTGAAAAGTTGGATGTGTTCTTCTTTTTTCGGCAATAATATAATTTATTTTGATTGAGTCCATTGTCGCAATCCGAGCAAACACTTCATCACGAACCGTCTGTCTATCCTCGGATGCATGAAAACACTGAAATTCGCTACCTCCACTATGTTCTGCGAGCAGATCATATTTTAATTTCTGTAACTGATTGGATGACTCAAGCGGAATAGTTGCCGTAATAGCTGAAAGCACAAAATAGTTCGTACCTTTTGAGCTAAAATCCAAATTTCCCGATTCGTCGACAAATACATACAGGCAACTCATGCAGAAAAGTATAGCGAAGAGAAATAAAGTTTCTCTAAACTATTCTTATCGAAAAAGCTCGGCTTTGTATGTGATCGAAATGGGTGTAGAAGAAAGATCTGGCACGAGTACTGTCTCGCCATTTCGCTTTTCTTCTTTGAGGACATAATGCTGCTTCACGAGGTCTGCGCCGTCGATCACGTATCGCTCAAGCTCTTTTTGTTTGGATCCTTCGATCGTGTAGCTGTATACAAATTCGAGATACCCATCCTTCGCCTCCCCTTTCATCGTCCCCTCATACCCGTTCGTCATATCCGGCCCCCGCTGCGTCCCACTCTTCGTCCCCGTGATCTCCCCTCGCACCCGCGTGAGACTCATATGCTCCTCCACTCGGTACGGCGCATCCTTGCTCGCCTCCTGCACCCTTCCAAAACAATACGCCCGACTTTCTGCAAATGGCACATCTACAACCACCTGTTCTTTCTTTGAAAACTTGGAAAAAGTAAGTATTGCGAGAGCTAGTATTAGGATTGTGATGAGTAGTTTTTTCATGAAAGAATTATACCTACTGCACTTGTATCCACAAATCAAAACACTCGCATTCAAGGTTGCATGTAATAATCTTAGAAACAAAGGTTTTTTGAGCTTTTAGCTCCATTTTGGGCTTTAAATAAGGGTTTTTAATGTAAAAAATGGACATGGTTCTAATTTATTAGAAACAGAAACTTAAAGTAATTCTAATTAAGTGTTGTTTTATAAGGTATATTCGTATTTTTATTAGATTTAAAAATGTTCTTTTGCAATCAGAACGATTTTATAATATCTGAATATCAAATAATCCCTTTATCTACAAGTATATAATGGTCTTATGTCCCTATATGGTTATCTTTGATAAAAGAACATGTACAACTATTTTTAGGTTTTTCCCTATGTTTTAGGGATTTTTTGAAAAAAAACGAATCTTATTTAATAAAGATGCTTGCATGTAACTTTTTGTGCATGCTATAATCTCGAAATCAACTCCGCTGCCGCGAGTGATTGAAGATTATTAACCTAACCCAAACCACCTATGACAGATAAAAACGAAGTTTTGAAGCAACTGTTCACGGATGACAACGATATAAATGCCAACGAGCTTTTTGATCTCCTTTCTCCATTTATTAAAATTAACAAAAGTGATAAGAGTATAATCTTCCTTGATTCTGCTCTCAAGCACTCACTTAAGAACAAGATCATACTTTTCCTCCTTGCGAAAAAAGTACTCTTCCTTTTGAAAGAGATTGAAACAGATCGAGTCCGATCAACTGATATCATTAAAGAAACAGGTATCCCCAAAGGAAGTGTTAACCCCACTTTGAAGTTACTGAAGGAAACAAAAGGAGGTAGCCTTGTGACTTCGGACAAGGATGGATATTACATTACCAGCTATCAGGTCTCGAAGATTAAGACCAAAAACATCTTGAACAGCTATGAAAAAGAGAACTAACGAAATCATTGCTCAAATAAGAGCACTTCTCAATGAGCTTGAGGGAGTTCCAGCCGAATCGATTCAGTCTCAAAAACTCGCTGCCGCAAAGACTGCGCCCAAAAAGGCTACTGGTTGTATTGGTGCAATACAAGAACTGATTGAAGAAGGGTTCTTTGATACACAAAAGACCGTTTCTCAAGTTTTGGAAAAGTTGAAGGAAGAGGGTCAGCCGTACTCCAAAGCTCTCGTATCAATGAACTTGCTTAATCTCGTAAAACCTCCACGAAAAACATTGCGTCGAATCAAGGAGAGTGATCAGTGGCAATATATCGTAAGAAAATAAACGTATGGAAAAAGAAATTGCCGAAATTAAAGAAAGGCTAGCCAGGCTTGAAGAGGCTGTCTTTGAAACTGGCACTATCGTTGCAGTAACCAACGATGACTCTTCGGATCTCGATTTCTCTCTTAATGAGAGAGCCTTCATCAAAAAGTATTCTTCGGGGTTTAATGGTCAAAAATTCTTTGCTCTTATAACGGCATACCTTGCGCAAGGAAAAGCTGGAGTACCAGTCGATCTTCTTCAGATTAAATCCACTTGGAAAAGTTGTGCTGGCATGATTGGAGTTCCTTATGCTTCGACCTTTTCCACTCGCGCAAAGGAGAACGGATGGACGGATTCTTCAAAGGAAACTCGTGGATCGTATGTACTTGGTAAGCACTGGCAGGACATATTTAAAAAGCATGAGCAAAATTCTTAAAGCAATCCCCGACAACCTAGAGGATAGGCTACTCGAAGAATATACCGAGATAAAGCGCCGTTTCCAATTGAACGATTGCAGACCTGCTCAATTGAATGGTGGTAGATTTGCGGAAGCCGTACTGCGTATCTTCCAACATTTACTTGGTATACCAATAACGCCCTTCGGTGAAGATATTAAGGCAGCTGATAAAACAACTATCATCAATAAGGTAACTAATGATGCGGTTATCGATGAGCATATCCGCCAGAAAGTAACCGTCTTAACCAAGTTACTGCTTGATTTTAGGAATAATCGGGACGTAGCTCACCTTGGTGGTTTTAGTGCAAATAAAATTGATGCTAGTTTTATCATGTCTTGTTCGAACTGGATATTCGCTGAATTCGTTCGTGTCTACGGAAACTACACGATGGATGCGTCTCAAAAGTTGATAGATAAGATCGCTATCCCTAACTACCCAGTAATATTTGATATTGAGGGTGAAGAATTTATCGCCAGAGATGATCTGACTGTAAAGCAGGAAGTTCTTGTATTGGTTTCCGCGCAAAAGCGTGATCTTGATTTTCTCTTTTCAAAGACGAAGGACGACAACAGGAGTCGGTTCAATAAAACAGTTGCGTCAATGGTATCAGATAAATTCATCGCTCTTAAAGATGGGTTTTACCATCTCTTACCTATAGGTATTCAAGAGATTCAAAAGAAAAACCTGTTGAATCAAAAATAGAAACACTATATATACTCTTCATACTCAATCAGTATCTTCCTGGTACTCCTACTATGCTGCAGGGATATTCTAAATACAAAACCGCTTCAGAAATGAAGCAGTTAATACTATATTATCAATTACCGTTATACCCCCTATTTTAAAGCTTCTTTGAGAATACTTTTTGACAAATCCACTACTTCTGGTATTATGATCCAAAACCAAACCGACAATGCAGAAAGACCTCAGACTCATTGCAGCAACACATGTTCTTATAGTTGATACGAATACATACGCACGAAAGGTACCCGCAGAAGTTGTGGACGAACTTTCCAAGCCAGAGCCGGACTACGGGATGATCATTCATGTACCTGCCGGCTTGGGCATAGCAGGGGCGCTCCTTATAGCAACAAAGGCCGCAGCAAAGCATTCCCAAGTACTTCCGGTAAAAGTTGAAGATGCGGAAGATATCTTGAAAGAACTTGGAAATCGCTACCCTCCTGAGAAGATCGCACTTGAACTCTCGTATGCGACAAGCATTGAGTTGCAAGAAGTAGCTTCCCTGTTTGCAGACAATGATCCCAAGATCCCAATTCTTGATATCATACCCAAACATCGCTGCCTCCCCAGGCCACCAACGCCCCGTGGCCGATCGCCGTAACGTATCAAATTCCGTACAGTAAATTATTCCAAAATATTTTCATAACTTTAGGAAAAGGTTTTGTGTATAGTTTACCCTTTCATACCCCCGTGTACGGCGGGGTTTTTATTTCCTCTTCAAAAGCGTCTGGAGCTGTTCGAGGGTTTGGTAGCCGCTATACGTCACACCATTTACCACAAGCGCTGGTATTGTATCGCCCACTTTGTAGATCGAGCGAAGTGCCTTGATGGTGTCGAGCTCGAGATTGTAGTCAAATGCATAAATACGCACATCTGGGTGTGCCGTGCGAAGCGCATCGAGCACATAGCCTTGACGTGTACAGTCGGGACAGTCGTCTTTGGTGCCGTAGAAATAAAAGATAAATGACGGCGTTTGCTTGCAGCGTTCGGCAACGCGCTTGGTGAGGAGGAAGTCGCGGATTTCGAGAAGCGTGTACTGCTGCTTGAGTGTGGCGATCTCGGCAGGGTTTGCAAAGTGTTCTTCGCTAAAGGCGATTTTATCAGCGAGGTTTGCGAGGTCATCAGAAAATACTTCCATCGCACTTGCGTCGCACGACTTGTCTTTGAGAAGGTCGAATTCTGTCTCGGACGAGAGGATGCCGATCGAGATCTGGTCTTGGGTCTGCTGGAGCTCTGCGAATTTGCGTGCATTGAGATATGAACTGACAAACCACGCCGTGCCGAATATTGCACAGGTGATGAGAAAGACAATGATGTATTTGGTAGCTCCTTTCATACTGTTATCGCCATGCGGGCTGGCGTCGGCCGTGGAGCGTATTCCATACTGCCTTGAGCAGCCAAAACGGCGAAATGACGCTGTACATAAGTATATACGGTATCACGTGCCAGTTGAGCTTTTTGCCTTGATTGGTAATCTTGGATCCCATAATGATCGCAAAGACGACGAGGCCGTAAATGAGAATCTCGACAAAGACGATCGTGCGCATGTTGATGAAAAACGGATCAAAGTGAAGCGCCGCAACAGGCGTATGCCATCCGACGACTGACCACTGCGTGATCTTTTTGATGATCCAGACGATGAGATTGTAAAACAGTGCAAGCGACAGATACACCACTGCAAGAATCGAGATCACACCAGCCGGAAGTGTGTAAAATGAAAAGTTGCCATACTTGGTCTTGAACATGAGCCGACGGTAGTCGATCGTGTTTTGGATGAAGCCGTAGATCCAGCGCAGGCGCTGCTTGTACAGTTTTTTAATAGTATCGGGAGATGACGTATAGACGATGGCGTCGTGGCAGTGGTAAATGCGCAAATGATGTTCTTGCATGCGGTATGCGATCTCCTGGTCTTCAGTGCCGTGTGCTTTGCGGAATTTGCCGATTTTTTCAAAGACTTCTTTACGAAAAATAGAAAACGGCCCAGGGGTGACATGAATCGCACCGAGGTACGAAAGCATCTTTTTGTTGTACGTCGACATGTTGTACTCGACGCGCTGTGCAAACTGCACGATGTTTTTGGGGTTGTGGATGATCATGGACGGTGCGGTGGCCATAATGTCAGGATGCGTGTTGAATGCATGCACCATACGCTTGAGTGCATCAGGCTGCACAAATGAGTCTGCGTCGAGACAGCCAATGAGATCACTTCTCGAGTGTTCGATACCGAAGTTGACTGCAGTGTGCTTGCCGCCGTTTTCTTTGCGGAAGATTTGTACGCGCGGATTGTCTTTGTACACAGAAAGCTCCTGCCAGGTACTGTCAGTTGAACCGTCGTCCACCACCATGATCGAAAGTTTGTCATGCGGATAGTCGAGGGCGAGGAGTGACTCGACTGTACCGTGCACGGTCTTTTCTTCATTCCAACACGGCACGATGATAGAGACGGTCGGATAGTGGGTAGGTTCTGGCACGGGAAGTCCGGTCGTTTGTGCGAGGTGTTTGCGCTTTTGGAGGAAGGTCACGAGCAAAAAGATCTGCACATACACAGCCAAAAACGTGATTGCATAGATAGCTATTTCTCCCCCGCTCATAGAAGCTCACTATAGCACAAAATCCTTATTTTTCAATCCGAATTTTCACTGTGATATACTTTCTGCCATGGAACCAATACCCACACAAACCCAAGAACCCGTATCACCTACACCAGCCACCGAACCTAAAAAATCTGCAATTAGTTTGCCTGCGGCGATCCTCAGCAGCGCAGCGATCCTTGCCATCGCAATCGTATTTACCTTTGGCGGATCGTCCAAGATTGCTGGTGCCAAACTTCCCGCAGCTGCGACAATTCCTGACGATGTGACGAGTGTGCCGGCCGACGTTGCAACGATCAGACCGACTGATCACATTCGTGGTGATATCTCCAAAGCATCCGTTGCAATCATCGAATACTCCGACTCCGACTGTCCATACTGCGCACGATTTCACACGACAATGCAGCAAGTCGTAAGTGACTACAACGGCAAGGTCGCATGGGTATACCGCTACTTCCCCCTCATTTCCCTTCACCCCAACGCAACGACTGAAGCAGTCGCGCTCGAATGCGTCGCAGAACTCGGTGGCAATACCGCATTCAACAACTACCTCGACACGCTCATCACGACAACACTTGCCGCTGATCCCAAGAGCAACGAAGTACTCACGACCTTTGCAACTAGAGAAGGCATCGATGCAAAGCTCTTCAAATCTTGTATGGCTGGCACCAAGGCGTCCGACCGCGTGAAAGCTGATGCGACTGAAGCAAACAAAATTGGCGCACAAGGCACACCATTCTCAATCGCCGTGAACCTCAAGACTGGCAAACAAATCGTCATCCCCGGCGCCCTCCCGCTCGAAGACATCAAAGCAGATATTGACGCACTGTTGAAATAAAGTTGGAAATAATAAAAGCCCCGTTTCAAACGGGGCTTTTGAATTTAATTAGTAACTGGTTGTAATAAGTCATTTTTAACTTCCAGTGTTTCGATCTGGTTAAATAATTCTAATGCTTTTGCAGGATTTTTACCTATCTCCTCACGATACAAACAAGCAAGACAACTATCGTATTCCTTACGGATATATATCTTTTCCGCTTCAAACAATTTAAAGCTAAGCAGCCGCAGTCCCAACAATGGCATAAGTGCCTCTGCTTTTTCTTTTGGAGTTTTGTTTTCTGTTTTGGAAAGAATACTCGTGTATTCATCGGTAATTTTCTTGCGAACAAATCGTCCTCTATTGCTAAGAAATTGATGGCTTACCAAAACAATGGTTCCCTGCACTATACCCAACACAGAAGAAAAATCTTTTGATTTCGTTGCCCATGTATCAATAAACGAAAACGTATCGTTAAATTGATATAGGTTTTCATTTTTGCAGGATACACGCAACTGCTGTATACACAGTGAAGCAGCGTATTCTGCAATAACTCTTATTGTTTCCTTATCAACTGCATTTCGTAACCAATCTTTTTGATAGATATCGTCCCATTGGCTCGCAAACGATCGCTCTCTTTCCATAACATCAAGATCATTCGGCATCTCTATAGAACGAACCTTGCCGGACACTGCTCGAATGCATGCAAACGTTTTTATTGCATGCAGTTGTACAAATAAGCCTTCGTACAACTCTCTCTGATAATCGCAGTGCCAGCCCCAGATGGTTTTTCGAAGTGTTGTCGATTTCTTTTTGTATCGATCATACGCCTCGGTACAAAACAATTGAATATTGCCGTACTGATCGAGGTATTGCCCAAATGTCTTTGGATTATATTTATACTTTGTTCCAAAAAAATTTGCATACGCCTTGCGATACCTCCACTGTATGTAGGTAGAACGAAGCACAATGAAAAGAATAGCCAGCAGTACTATACTTCCTAGCGGCCAAAAGGTTTTGATGAATTCCATCGTGTTTAATTTTTGAATGAAAAAATAATTTTGGTTTATATTACATTTAAATATAGATTTGTCAAAAATAAAAGCCCCGTTTTAATCGAGGCTTTTTGGTAGAACATTGTTATTTACTGTATCTCTACATATGCAATCATTTCATTTCTTAGGTTTACCAGCACCTGAATGGAGCTCACTTGGATAACTTCCATAAGCAATTCATACTGAGCATTAGATACGAGAAATGTTTTTTCGCTGTTTGGTATCTTTAATGTAATATTTTTTGATACCTCCATTTTCACATTTGGCTGAACACCAACAATCACGACTTTGGGGGTTGGCACTGTAACATTTTCAAAAGTACTTCCTTTGGCTACGTTAAACGCAAAGCGGTCAGTTGGCACCTTTGTTTTTGTGCACCAGAAATAAAAGTGATAGATACCAAAAATAACAGACATACGATCTTTTTCATATTTTTTTGTTTTATTGTTTTAGAACTTGTTTACTGCTTATATTATATCATATATATTTATAAAAGTCAATATAAAAAGCCCTTATTTCTAAAGGCTTTTTACGAGTTCTTGTATTAGTCCGCCTTCGCTAAAGCTACGACGCGACTAGTCGAAATAATTGCGCAGTCTCTGGATGCGATCGTTTTGGCGGAGTTTTTCGTGGACTTTGGCTTCGATTTGTCGAATACGTTCACGGGTGACACCAAACTCCTTCCCTACTTCTTCGAGTGTGTGCTGCACGCCATCAGTGAGACCATAGCGAAGCTCCAAAATTCTTTTTTCCTTTGGAGAGATTTCTTCGAGGACTTCGCGGATCGCGTCTTGGAGCATACGGTGTGATGCTTCTTGATCAGGTCTCAAGATCTTGTCATCGGGAATGAATTCACCAAACGTACTTTTGTCTTCATCATCACCAATCGGCTGCTCGAGCGAGCGGGTTTCTTGGTTGATTTGTTCGATCACGTGAATCTTTTCGACTTCGATACCCATTTCACTTGCCACTTCTTCTGGAGTTGGATCACGACCAAGGTCCTGTGCTAGACGACGAAGTACTTGCTTGTATTTACTGATCGTTTCCACCATGTGGACCGGGATACGGATCGTACGAGACTGGTCTGCAAGCGCACGAGTGATACTCTGGCGAATCCACCATGTCGCGTACGTTGAGAATTTAAATCCCTTGGTATAGTCAAACTTTTCTACAGCTTTAAACAAGCCGATGTTTCCTTCCTGGATCAAGTCAAGGAGTGTGAGATCTGCCGTGCGATTTGCGTATTTCTTTGCAATAGATACCACAAGACGAAGGTTTGATCGTGCGAGCAAGTTCTTCGCTTCATCATCTCCTGCCTCGATACGCTTGGCAAGCTCGCGCTCCTGCGCTGCACCAATGAGTGGGTACTGCCCAATGTCTTTGAGATACATTTGGACCGATGAGAAACTATGGGTGTCTTTGACGTATTTGGAAAGGTCTTGCGTGTGATCGATGTCGAGCAAGTTGCCACCTTCGAGCACGTCAATGCCTGCCGCACCAAACTTCTCGTAGAGCTCATCGAGGAACATGATGTTGTTCTCGATATCAGGAAACATCTTCAAGATTTCATCATAGGTGATGAAGCCACGTTTCTTGCCCTTGCCGATAAGTTCTTCTGCCTTTGCTTCAAGCTCACGAAGCTTCTTTTCCATATTTACTTCGCGACGTGTACCCTGTCCTTCGTGACGGATGGTGATTGGTTTGGGTTTGTGTTTAGGTGCTACAGTCTGTTTTTTGGCCGGAGCTTTTTTGACTGGCTTTTTTACTACTTTCTTTGCTTGCTTTTTTGGTGCAGGTTTCTTGGCTGCTTGCTTTTGAGGCTTTGGGCGACTTTTGGAAGTCGGTTTTTTCTTGGTATTTGGTTTTTTAACGCTCTTTTTCTTGGTCGCCATATAAGTACCTACTTACATTACTAAAATTTGAAACGAAGTCAATCCGTCACCCATCAGTGTGACGCCGTTTATTAAGAGATTGAAGTTTGGACATGATAGCTTCTGCTTGCGCTTCGTCAGTACTTCGTTCTGCTGCAGCAAGCGCCCGTGAATAGTGGAGCCTGAGGTCATCAAAAAAATGTGCTTCAAGCTTATGTGCGCATTCAGTGATGAGAAGTTCACGCTCATCTTCGCCAAGTGTGCTGTATTCTTGTTCGACGGTTGCAAGCAGTATCACCATGCGCTCAGGTGCAATCTCGGGAAGCGTATACACATGATCTTCGAACGACAGCGTGCGAAGTTTTTCGAGCAGTGCAGCTACTTTCGGAGATGGATACCGCTGGATAAGCGCGACAAATCTCTCCGCTGGAGTAATCGGTGCATTTGAAGAAACGTTTTCTTCTTTCGCTATGGACGTAGTTTGCACACTGGCACGATAGCGTTCGAATTCTTGGACAAGATCAGCTTTAGAAAGTTCGAGTTCTTTGGCAATGGATTCGAGATAGCTTGATTGCTCGATCGGCGATACGACACTTGCAAGAAATGGAAATACTCGCGTGCGAAGTTTTTGCACTAGTACGTGCGGCGAAAGGTGTGCACGATCAAATGCGCGAAGTTGGTGCAGGATGAAGTGACTGCTTTCTTTGAGGAGTGATTTCCATCCATCAGTGCCATGCGCTTTGATGTAGTCCGCTGGATCGACACCCTCGGGAAGCGGGACAACTTTGGGATTCATACCTAGTCTGAGCGCGACAATCGCTGCGTGATCGAGCGCCTTCTGCCCTGCCGCATCTCCATCAAATGCAAGAAAGACATGCGGGGTGAGTCGTGCAAGCACGGAAAGATTGGATGTACCATCACTTGCCGCAGTATCCGACACCGCAGTGCCACTGGTCGCAACCGTGTTTTTAAATCCCGCTTGATGCGCGAGTACGCAATCCATCTGCCCTTCGACGAGGGTTGCAAAGTTGTACTGACGGATCGCAGCCTTTGCCTTATCAAATCCGAATAGGATGCGTGACTTCTGGAAGAGTTCGGTTTCCGGAGAATTGATATATTTCGGACTTTGTTTGTCACCTGCTTCGTCTTGTGGATAGAGCCGTCCTGAAAACCCAACGATGCGACCACTCGCATCCGTCAGTGGAAACATGACGCGCTTTCTGAAGCGATCGTAGTACCGGCTTTCCTTGCCCGCCGTAGCCTTGGCGGAGGCTGGGTCTGTTTTCTTCACGAGTCCTGCACGCTCAGCGATTGCTGCTTCCTTTTCATCTGCAACACTATTTGCAACAAATCGCCACTCATCCGGCGCGTATCCGATCCGAAAATTTGCAATGGTTGCATCTGTGATACCGCGATCGTGCAAATACTTGATAATCTCAGGTTGTCGCGCGAGTTCGTGTTGATAGCGCGTCGCAGTGGACTCGAGGATGTCGTAGAGCGGATCAGTACTCTCGCGCTGCACAAAATTATTTGTAAGGACTACACCTGCGCGATCTGCAAGGATGCGGAGTGCACCCTTTCTGTCGACGCCCTCAAACTGCTCCACAAAGGTGAAGATGTCACCCTTGGCACCGCAGCCGAAGCAGTAGTACAACCCACGGTCGGGAGAGACCGAAAATGACGCAGAGCGCTCATTGTGAAATGGGCACTTTGCCTTGTATTGGCTCCCCGAAGGAATCAGAGTGATGTAGGTAGCAAGGACGTCAGTAATGGGTAAGCGATCTTTGATTTGCTCGAAGACCGAATGCATAGACTAGTCCTGCTCGCGGTTAGCGTCCTTGTTGACTTCGAGTGCGCGTCGGTCGCGGAATCCAGTACCTGCAGGGATAAGTCGTCCCACGGTCACGTTTTCCTTGAGACCTCGGAGGTTGTCGACACCACCCTTCACAGCATTGTTGATAAGCACGCGGTTCGTGTTTTGGAATGACGCTGCAGAGATCCAGCTCTTTGCATGAAGCGATGTCTGGGTAATACCAAGAATGATAAGCTCTGCCTTTGCTTCTGCAAGACCCTGAGACTTCATGTTGCCGTTCTCTTCGAGGAGTTCGGTTTGCTCAACGACTTCGCCTGGTGAGAATGAGGTGTCCCCAGCGTCTTTGATCTTGCGGCGAGAGAACATCTGGCGAATGATGATTTCCAAGTGCTTGCGTGCAATCGATGCACCCTGCAGTTCGTACACCTTCGAGATTTCCCGGATGATGTAGTCTTCGGCTGCTTCTTTGCCACCATACAAGTAGACATCACCAATGTTTGCAGAACCGTCGGTGAGGAGTTCACCCTTCTGTACTTCTTGGCCAATTTTGACGATCGGAATGCGGCGTGCGTTGATCACATAGTCCACTGACTCTTTGGAAGTCTCAGACTTTTCGGACATGACTGAGATGACTTTTTCACCGTTGACTTCCTTGATGTCAGATACAGTACCTCCATACTTGGAAACGACTGCAGGGTTTTTTACCGCGCGACATTCAAAGATTTCTTCGACACGAGGAAGACCTTGGGTGATGTCGACACCTGCAAGACCTCCGGCGTGGAAGGTACGAAGTGTGAGCTGGGTACCTGGTTCACCGATCGCTTGCGCTGCGATAATACCGACTGATTCACCTTTGTTTACGAGATGGTTGCGACCGAGGTCAAGACCATAACACTGTCGACAGAGACCGTACACTGTCTTACAAATCATTGGAGTACGGATGAACACTTCAGTGAC
Source organism: uncultured Candidatus Saccharibacteria bacterium (assembly GCA_964602465.1). Lineage (GTDB taxonomy): Bacteria > Patescibacteriota > Minisyncoccia > Phycocordibacterales > UBA9973 > UBA4124. The sequence continues at coordinate 14,475 of CAZRQQ010000004.1, read as the reverse complement.
TCCCTTTGCTTCGATATCGAGCGCCTCATCGCGTGTGACGAGGTGGCCGCGCTTGAAGAGTGTCGTACCATCGGGTAGAACAACGTCTTTTGCAAGTACACGTCCACGGATCGTTTTGGAAAGCGGGATTTCAAATCCTGAGATCACCTCCTTGGTTGCACGCTTGAATGATTTGGTGCCACAGTCATCTTCGGTCACGATGACGTCTTGTGCCACATCCACGAGTCGGCGGGTGAGGTATCCGGCACGTGCAGTGTTGAGCGCCGTGTCCGCGAGACCCTTACGTGAACCGTGGGTTGTAATGAAGTATTCAAGTGGTGAGAAGCCTTCTTTGAATGACGGAATGATCGGAAATTCGATCGTGCGGCCGGTTGTGTTTTGGATGAGACCCTTCATACCTGCCATCTGCGTCACGTTTGATACGGTACCTCGAGCACCTGAAGTCACAAGGTCGTACACTGATGAGTGCTTTTTGATAGTGTCCGGAAGTGCCTTTTCGATTTCAGCCTTTGCTTTGTTCCAGATACCAATGATGCTCTGGTAACGTTCTTCTTCGGAAAGAAGACCGTCTTCAAACTGTGCACGTACTTCTTGCTCCATCTTGCGATGCTTGGCAACAATGCTTAGCTTTTCGGCCGGCACCATCACGTTGTCGATGCTCCATGTCGTACCAGATTTGGTTGCGTACTTGTACCCAAATGCCTTGATCTTGTCGAGGATTGGAGCGACACGTTCAACGCCGTAGCGAATAATGAGATTGTCCGCAATGCTTGCCATGCGCTTTGAAGTGATTTCTTCGTTGAGGTACGGGAAGTCACTTGGCATGATCGCATTGAAGAGAAGTCGTCCGACCGTCGTCTCAAACGGTTTGTTGCCAAATTCTGCATACTTTTCTTTGTTGGTACCGAGTACGTTGATCTTTGCACGATAGGTCACGACATCAAAATCACTCGCCGTGATCGCTTCGTTGGGACTTCCAAAATACATACCTTCGCCTTTTTGTCCCTCAACAATCGAGGTCATCCAGTAACAACCGAGCACGATATCGAGCTTGTTGACACCGACAATGATGTCACCGTTTTGTGGCTTCAAGATATTTTTGTCTGCAGAAATAAGCGTTGCGGCTTCTTTTTGTGCAGTCTCAGAAAGTGGAAGGTAGACACCCATTTGGTCACCGTCGAAGTCGGCGTTAAACGCAGGACAGACAAGCGGATGCACCTGGATCGCATTACCTTCGATCAGCACTGGCATGAAGCCCTGAATACCGAGACGGTGAAGGGTCGGTGCACGGTTGAGCATGACGTACTTGCCCTCTATCACTTCTTCGAGGATTGCCCACACTTCAGGGATACCATCTTCGATGAGTTTGTTTGCGCCACGAATGTTGTGCGCAAGTTCGCGCGCGATCACCTTTGAGATCACAAACGGTCGGAAGAGCTCGAGCGCCATGTGCTTTGGAAGTCCGCACTGGTTGAGCTTGAGTGTCGGACCAACGACGATCACCGAACGTGCTGAGTAGTCCACACGCTTACCGAGCAAGTTCTGACGAAAGAGACCCTGCTTTGATTTCAAGTTATCAGAAAGTGATTTCAGTGCTCTTCGCTGCGCCTGACTCATTGCAGGACTATCTTGACCTGCGATTGAGTTATCGATGAGTGCATCAACTGCTTCTTGGAGAATACGCTTTTCGTTACGCAAGATAACATCCGGCGCACCGATTTCCTTGAGTTTCTTCAATCGGTTGTTGCGGTTGATGACGCGACGATAGAGGTCGTTGACATCACTTGTCGCGTGTCGTCCACCTTCGAGAGCGACCATTGGGCGAAGCGCTGGTGGGATCACCGGAAGCGCGGTAATAAACATCCACTCAGGACGAATATTGGAGTAGAGCATTGAGCGAATGAGTGAAAGTCGTTTCTGAAGCTTTTCGCGATCTGCAGCACCTGACTTTTCGAGCGCCTTTTCTGTTTCACCCTTGAGCTTTTCAAGGTCGATATCTTTGAAGAGCTGGTGGATCGCTTCTGCTCCAATGTTTGCTTCAAAACACGCACCGTACTTGAGCGAGAAGTGGTGATAGGAAAGTTCATTCAATACCTTCCCGACGCGGATTTCTGCAATTTCCTTTTTGGTGTTTGCAAGAAGCGTGCGGAGTTTTTCACGCGTATCTTCGTCTGCGGCGTTTTTGAGCTTGTTCTTAAATTCAGCTTCGAGATCTGCAACGACACGTGCGCGCTCTGCTTCGTGTACCGTCGTGATGATGTAACCAGCGAAGTACACTACCTTTTCGAGATCAGCGAGCGAGACGTTGAGCAGGATACTCATACGTGATGGCACACCTCGGAGGAACCAGATGTGTGCAACAGGACTTGCGAGCTCGATGTGCCCCATGCGTTCACGGCGAACGATAGACTGCGTGACTTCCACGCCACACTTTTCACAGACGATGCCTGCATAGCGGATGCGCTTGTACTTACCACAGTAACATTCGTAGTCCTTTTCAGGTCCAAAGATGCGCTCGTCAAAGAGCCCGCCTCGTTCTGAACGAGAAGTTCGGTAGTTGATGGTTTCTGGTTTCGTCACCTCGCCGTATGACCATTCGCGGATGCGATCAGGACTTGCGAGCTTGAGAACGATTTGATCAAAGTTTGTTGTATCGAGTGTTTTCATAAATATATACTCTTTGGAATTACGCAGTTGTTTCCTGATCTTTGTCTGATAATGACGACGCGACCGCTTGCTTGTTGAGCTCAACATCGAGACCCAAGCCTCGGAGATAGTTCAACATGACCATAAATGATGCCGGCGTATTTGGCTCACGGATTGGTTCGCCCTTGATGATCGAATCAAACGTTGCTGCACGTCCGCGGATATCGTCACTCTTTATCGTGAGCATTTCGCGAAGTGTGTGACTTGCACCGTATCCTTCAAGTGCCCAGACTTCCATTTCTCCGAAACGCTGACCACCGCCTTGTGCCTTACCACCAAGCGGCTGCTGTGTGATAAGAGAGTATGGACCAATCGATCGCATGTGAATCTTGTCTTCCACCATGTGGTGCAGCTTCAAGATATACATGTACCCGACCGCAATATCCTGCTCGTACTTTTCACCAGTTCGTCCATCAAAGAGTGGTACGCATCCAGTCGTTGGGATACCAGCCTTTTCGAGTTCACTCTTGATCTCAGTATCAGTTGCACCAGAGAACGTTGGCACGATTGCCTGGTAGCCAAGTTCGTGTGCCGCAAGACCGAGGTGAATCTCAAGGATTTGTCCAAGGTTCATACGTGAGGGCACCCCGAGCGGCGTGAGCACGACGTCTACAGGTTGACCGTCTGCCGTGTATGGCATGTCTTCTTCGGGAAGCACCACTGAGATGACACCTTTGTTTCCGTGTCGTCCAGCAAGCTTGTCTCCGACTGAGATGTTGCGAAGCTGTGCAACTTCGATGACGATTTTCTTGAGTACACCGCTTTCAAGCGTGTGGCCTTGTTCACGAGAAAACACTTTGACACGGATAATACGACCGCGCTTGCCATGATCCATTTTCAGTGACGTGTCTTTTACATCGCGCGCTTTCTCCGCAAAGATACTTCGAAGCAATCGTTCTTCTGGCGTAAGTTCAGTCTCGCCCTTTGGTGTAATTTTTCCAACGAGAATGTCACCTTCCTTTACCTCAGCGCCGACGCGAATAATACCTTCTTCGTCGAGGTCTTTGAGTCGCGCTTCACCGACGTTTGGAATGTCGCGTGTCGTGATCTCTGGCCCAAGCTTCGTGTCACGCACGACACAGGTGAATTCTGCGATGTACATTGAGGTGAATTTGGAATCCTTGATGAGACGCTCTGAAAGAATGATCGCGTCTTCGAAGTTTGCACCGTTCCATGACATGAACGCAACGCGCATGTTTTGTCCAAGCGCAATCTGACCATTGTCAGTTGTTGAGGTGTCTGCGAGCAAGTCACCTTTCTTTATTTTCTGACCAAGCGAGACGGTTGGACGCTGGTGAAATGCGTTGAAGGCATTGGTGCGCTGGAAGTTTACGAGTGAGTAGGTGCGATCTTTGCCCGTCTTGTCGCTCTTGATCGTGATCTTGGTTGCATCCACTGCTGCAACAGTACCTGCTTCTTCAGCAATGATGAGACGGCCTGAATATGGCGCTGCGAGTTCTTCCATGCCTGTTGCCACAAGTGGTGCTTCAGGACGGATCACGGGGACTGCCTGCTTTTGCATGTTACTTCCCATGAGTGCGCGGTTTGCGTCGTTGTGCTCGAGGAATGGCACCATGCTGGTCGCAACGGAGAATGCCTGGTTTGGAGCAACGTCGATGAAGTCGACTTCAGATTTTGGCACGATACCAGGAGAGGTCTTGATGCGAGCTTCTACGAGATCAGGAAGCGTACCTTTCTCATCACTACGCATGCCTGCGTGCGCGATCGTGTAGTTCTTTTCTTCAGCGGCGTTGAGGTACACGATTTCATCCGTGATCTTGCCCCCCTTCACACGCGCGTATGGAGTTTCGATCACACCAAATTCATTCACCCGTGCATAAATTGCCAAACGGAGAATAAGCCCGATGTTTGGGCCTTCTGGAGTGTGGATCGGACAGACACGACCGTAGTGAGACGTATGTACGTCGCGCACTTCAAGGGTCGCGCGTTCACGAGTAAGACCTCCGGGGCCAAGCGCACTGACCGTGCGGAGCTCTTCGATCTCAGCAAGGATGTTGTCCTGCTGCATGAACTGTGAGAGCTGGTTGGTCGTAAAGAATTCCTTGATACGAGCCTGGAGTGGTCGCTGGTTCACGACTTGGATCGGAAGCGCGTTTGCTGCATCGATCGTACTCATACGATCCTGCACATTTCGCTTGATCTGCGTGAAGCCCATATGGATCTTGGACTGGAGCATTTCACCCACGAACTTTACACGGCGCTGTGCAAGGTCATCGATATCATCAGGTGTTGAACCGGGAGTCGTGTTGAGCGCAATGATGTGCGCAACGATGATGCAGAGATCTTCCGCAGAAAGAGTCTTCCGTCCCATTTCTTTGTCACCCATGTCGAGATTGAAGCGTTTGTTGAAGCGGAATCGTCCGACCGGAGAAAGGTCGTACCGCTCTTCACCAAAGAGCGTGTTCACAAAGTCACGCGCGTTGTCAGCGTTCGCTAGGTCACCATCACGAAGTTTGCGGTAGATTTCGATAAATGCATTGGTCTGGTCCTTGATCGGATCTTTTTCGATCGCAAGAGATGCAAACTTTGCTGCAGCATCATCCTTAAACTGTGCCTTGATCGCTTCGTCAGTCGTAAGCCCGAGTGCACGAAGGAGTGTCACCACAGAAAACTTCTTTTTCTTGTCGATACGGACAAAGACTTCACCTGATGGGTCAGACTCGATCTCGATCCATACACCACGGTTTGGAATGATCTTTGCACCAAAGTATCGCTTGCCCTTGATTTCAAGTTCGGTGAAAAACACGCCGCTTGAACGCGAAAGCTGCGGGATGAGTGAGCGCTCAACACCGTTGATGATGAAGGTGCCGTGTGGCGTCATCATCGGAATATCAGAGAGAAAGATTTCTTGTTCTTTTTCAGAACCGTTCTGTTTGTTGGTGAGCTTGATGCGAGCCTTGAGCTGCGCTTCGAGCGAGAGTTTGTTTTCCTTTGCGTAGTGCTCATCGTATGTCGGAGCTACGAGATGGAAGGAAACGATGTCGAGCTGAAATTTCTTGCCAGAATAATCCTGGATTGGAGTGAATTCTTTGAAGACTTCCTTCATTCCTTTTTCCAAAAGCCAGTTGTAGCTATCGATCTGGTGCTGGATCAGGTTGGGAAACTCAACAAGTGGTTTTTTGTATTTCGAAAAGTACTTTTTGGGTAAAAATCCGGTCGTAACCGTTGAACTTGGTGCTTTGGGTTTGCTCATAAATATAGACGTCCTCCTCCGCTCTTAAGAGCTTCGGCGGGACAAGCAAAAATTGGCCGTCTGCCCACATGGCCGATGGCTTACTTGATAAACTCTCCTAATAAAATACAGAATGCAATCGCAACTCTTCCGAAAACTGTAAGGACGATCAGTATATATGTATAACAGAAACCTGTCAAATAATAAGAAAAGGCACCCATTGCTGGATGCCCTTATATACTAACCCATAATTATTCTGGAAGTCTGTATTTATCATACTGCTTCACAAAGAGGTTAAATTTACGAAATGTGCTTTGAATTTGTCGTTGTAGATCTTCAGAAATACAGAATGTTTTTTCTTTTTCAAAAAATATTGCCGGTGGTAGCACAGGTTTTTCTTCGATAATCACTTCTTCAGAAGGTTCTGTTTTAAGAATAATATTTTCGAAGTGAGGTATCACAGGCTCCTCAATATCTACGGCCAGTGTTGCGGTATCTATATCTGAAGTTTCTAAAACGGGTTCTTTCTTATGTTTAGGTTGCTTTTGAGGGATCCGTCCAAGATCTTTTAACTCTTGGTAGGAATAGCTCCCCTTTTTATATCCTCCCATAGTTGTAAATTTTACGATTTAATACATATTAGCATCTATATCAAAATATGTCAATAGTAGCCTATTTTTGCTGTTTTTAAGACATTTTGAGCCTGTCGTTGTATGAAAGGTAATCCCATGAGGGTTTGTATTTTGAAATACCAGTTGATACAATTCCCACGATTATGGAGGGGTCATATTTTTCTAAAGAGCAAGAAAAGGATGGGAATTTTACAAAAAGTGAGGCCTTTGCGGGTCTCCTTTCCAGAGGAGGTGTTCTTGAGACAAATCTACCAGATTCGATAAAAACCAGTCCGGAACTACTCACCCAATGTGTCGAGAGAAGGAAGCTTTTGGAAACCCTCGAAGACCTATACACCCAAATACCTACAGGTACGACTGTTGAGAACGCGATCGAAGAGAACCTGCTGCCAGTAGAAAAGGTGGTGGATTTTTATACCCAAATAACAGATATGGTAACCAAAGATAGTGCCAGCGCAAGATTGCTGCTGTACTTCCCCTTTGAATTACTACCCGATAACACGCATCCTGAGCTGCAGTTTTTTACGGATTTTTACAAATCAACATGGAAAGAATTACTATCGGAAGTAGACCTGCGAGAAGACTTCAATACCGGTGATGTTTTGGAAAGAGATCTGCGCAATAGTCCACTTGCCAGAGTTGCAAAGGCGACCCACCTACTCCCATCTTTGATGGAACGAGGCATTTTTTCTACAGACGAAATCATGGGGTTGCTAGAAAAAGAAACGGATGAAGTGGTAGTAGAGGGAGTATTGGATACACTAAGAATATTGGCTGAGAAAAAGTATCTGGAAGAAAAAGATATCGAACGATTGGAACATTCTTCAAATATAAATATCAAAAATACAGCAAAAATGCTGCGGTACGATCAAAAAACCGAAAGGGAGCAATCGACATTGGCAGCAGAAAGTACTCCAAAAAATATAGAGGAAGTATCTGCTCTCTTGCAGCAAGAACTTGCTTCCATAGAAGACAACATCTCAAACAAAGATGCACTGACATCTGATAGATTGCAGTGGCTTGTCACGACAGAAAAACAAAGAATACTTCAAAGACATGCCGAGACTATCTACACCCATTTTTCAAGTTTGGAAGATTTTGAAAGTATCCTAACAAACAAGAACGTACATGAAGAAACCATCGTGGCTACGATCAAGGCATTGGAAAAGAAGATTGTGGCTACCAAAGAAAGTACTGGGTACTTCAAACTATTGCATACACTTGAAAACACCGAGAGTCCTCAAGTAAGAGACCAGATCTCTGCTACGATAGCTAGGTTGGGATCTATGGATCTTCGAACTGATCCCACCGATATAGTAGCCGAACAAGGAGTTCAGAAGATCGAGCAAAGTACAGAAAAAAAGATAGAAAGTACCTTGCATGAAATACAAAATGATCCACTGCTCGCACGCACAGTATATCCAGTCGTGATGCTCTATGGATCACACATGAAAGGCTACGCGAAAGAACAATCAGATCTAGACATGGGCGTCTTTATAAAAGAAGGCAGTGATGTTGTACAGAGAGAAGCAATCAAAAAGTCGCTCGCGGATTTGGTGGACAAACTAGATACCAGTGGATCTATCATGGAGTTTTGGTTGGAGAAAGAACACGATGCTTTGACCATACATAATTTTGAACATGATGATGTCGGATTGGGAAACAGCGCGATAACTTCACCACTGACCGGAGCTTGGTATGGAAATAAAGAGATCATACAAGACCTCCAAAAAGAATTGCTCCCATCCTACCTCTACTCAAAAGACGTATCCATAGAGGGCTTTGACGCGAGAAAGATTTGGCTCAAAAACATGGAACACAATTTGATCCAATACAGACTGATGCACAAGGGGTACGAAGAAAGAAATATAAAACGAGACGGGATCGATTCGCTCTACAAAGACGAGATAGATGGAGGAAGTATGTTTTATGATTCTGGATTTAGACGACTCGCCACCAAGATATATTTGGAAAAAGTATTTTTGCCGCAACTCGAAAAATAACCACAAGAAAAAGGCTTACCATTTTGGTAAGCCTTTGTAAAAAGAACATGAGGAACGATTACAAATTTTCGTTATTAGATAATGACCGCCTGCGTGGCATAGTTTCCGGTCTTCTTGCACTGCGAGTTAACATAACCCGTAGTGTAGGTAGGGAACCTGTCCTCCTTGCTTCATTAAACATAGACAATGCCTTTGGCATTTGTTTATGAAAAATGAATCTCTTGGCGTCAGGTTTGATATTGTCACGGAGCCAGGTCAGATGAGAATCATCATCAACGTTTATCTCTTTGGTATGCATGGCAGCATAGTACGCCACCTGCCTTACCTCTAAAGCAACGTCTTTCCAATTGATCCTACCAGTTCCCATTCCATTTTGTTGTAATGCCTTTGTGGATTGCAACGGGTCTGCGTCGTAGATACTTTGCGCATCTACACCAACCTTTATAATTTCATGGGGCACACCTTCTCCGCTATAGTAAACACCACCCTCTGCTGCTTCACGGCCTTCTTCAAGACCATTGATATATTCGATGGTAAGATCTTTATTTACAGATCCGTCATCGTTTATAACAATTAATGGCACACCGAGGCGGTTTTCCAGGGTTCCCATAATCATTAGAAACATGTTTCTAATTTTGGGATTATACCCTGCTACAATAGTTGGAACTGGTATCATTCCTGAAATATCGAGCCCTCCCATACCGGCATTTCCCATACCCCCGCTCATCATCATAAGCATTAATGTTTGAGCATCCATTCCTGTTTGCGCAGCAAATGAATTTATTTGATCTTTAGTAGGGCCTTTTTCATCAGGTATCTCTGCGGTTACATCGTGCCCGGCAGTAGATTTGGCCTTGAAAGCCTCAAAAACCTTTCTGTTGGTAATGAGTGGGGCACCGGTAATACCTGAAAGTTCTTCTTCAGTTTTAAAAACTGACATGTCAGAATCTTCATTTACACCCTGTGCTTCCAATTTTCCGATTTGATCTTCACTCAGACCAAGGCCGAGTAGCTTGTCTTTTAACTCTTGTTTCATTTTTTGAGTTTTTAACGTGATTGAAATTTTTGTTTAGATTAAGATTTTTTGATTTTCTGTTGGACCAAATCCAATCATTCGGATAGGAATACCCAATCGCTCATTGAGCGCCGTTTTACACATATCTATCATATCTTCTTGCGAAGCATGTGAAGGTACATGGTATTCGGTGATGTTTGGTGTGCAGGTGTGTAAGCTCTGCGTAAGCGCTGTTTGATAGGCAAGCTGATCGACTTCGTGTGCAAAATCTTGCACTAGCATATCTCCCTGTTCTGAGAAATACGCTTGATCAACATTGTTGTATCCATAACAAACAGGCCACTTTCCTAGTTTCACCATTGAGTCAAACCAAGTAACACAGATGCCGTCATACTCTCTAGCACCACCCGATGCAGCTATTGCATAACGCAACAGTACTGTATCAAGCGGACCAATCCGCACCTTTCCGCGATAGCGACTAGGTGCAACAAAGTCATATGAGCTCCCGTAGAGTTTCTCTGTCATCGATTCATCATCGACTACAAATGGCCCTGCACCATGCTTTATCTGATGTGCACGCGTTACTCCAAGTCGCACCACCTGTCCATCATAACCACATTCCTCGAGTAATCCCCAAGAGGTGATCTGTGGCAGTGTGCGAAGCCTTGACGTATGCGGCGAAAGCCCTTTGTGATAATCAGTAAGAATACCGTGTGAACTTTCGAGTACAGCAATGCCGTCACGACCAAGGATCTCTTTTCGCAGATAATCTTCGTCTACAATACGCAGCTGTTTGGCTACATATTTAAACTGTTCAACTATCCACTCAAAATATCCTTCGTCAGTAAACACTCCCATCTCTTGCTCCAAGAGCTTTATATCTGCAGCAAGGAAACTATCTTTTGCAATAGCTTCAATTTCTGCATATTTCTGTGCTCGTATCAGTTTGAGTTTGTGCTCAAACGATCCAAGCAGGTCCGAAATCTTGAAAGCAAGATCAGGATGTAGCTGTGAATCCATATAGGCTTCCCCTGCGCCAGTACCGATAATGCTTCGTGGGCTTTTGTTTCGAGCAAGCTCTTTGATCCGTGATGCATTGCCATGATACGGCGTAGTGCACAGTGTCTTTCCATCAATCGTAAGTAGTGAAAACGGATTTGAAACTCCGTGTTCATACTGTAGTGAACGAGCTTCTTTTATAAGTCCGGTAGGACTTGAAACGAAATTCTTGGAGATAAATGTTTGTATCCCTTCAAATGTTCCGCATCCAAACTGACTAAAATTGAAGTTTTCGCCTCGTGATGTCCATACACCATGACTGCCTTGAGTACCGCCAACTTTAATAACCGTGTGAGGGTTTTGGGTAGTACACAATTTGTGCACTACCCCACCCTTTCCTCCATCACCGCCGCCTAGGTCGGTGACGGTGTAGATTTTTTTGTTCATACGTTTGTTTTTTAAAGCCAGGTAGGTTTTTTACTTTTCGCTTTTCCATTGCTTGCAGTTGAACCATCGATCGGCCACAGGTCATGTTTGTTTGCAAAGATTGAACCCTTTTGAGGGATCTTTGCAAAGTTTTCAAACTGTGTCTGTGTACCAATAGGAATGTTGGCAACTGCCCGCTGAATTTTCTTGGCTTCGGTCTGGTTGAGACCGTTGCTTTTCAAATACTGAGGAACATCGCTTAAGCCAAACACACCTTCGGTAAGCCCGATCAGGGTCGCCTGTACGTATGGCAGGTATGCTGTTGTTTCAATATGTACGACATGTTCAGTGCCATACAATTTAGTCCAATAGTCTACATTATCTTCATATGTACTCGGCAGCAATATTACAAACGCATGGGCTTGGCTCTTAAGCTTTGAAACTATATCTCTCATCTCAGGCAACTTTCTTGCACTAAAAACAATTTCAGTGTTTTCTTTTACCTTTTCAAATACTTCAGCTCCAAACACTAATTCAAGGCTCTGTTTGTCCAAAAATTCGTGACATGGTTCATCGGTTACCATCATATGGTAATACTTCAAACCGTAGTTATTGATTGCCGCTTTCGTTAAATACGCCGCAGCAAACAATCCGAACTGAGGATCTTCGCCGTGATTAGCTCCTCCGCCTTCTGTAGGTATCATCAGGGTTAATTGTTCAGCAATTTTCTCAGCCATTTCAGCTTGAGACCGTTGCAAGAACGGTACTGAATCCTGACGATCACCGAATATTGCATTGAGTATTTGTGGATCATAACGATCCAACACCGCATGCGTTCCTTCGGTTAAGAGCCCGTACAATTTGGGTAAACTTTCAAACATAAGCCGTACATTGGTGCCCATCGAGCCGGTAGTATCACCGAGTGTTTCGATCAACATGGCCACGCCATTGCCGAGCAACAACGTACCATCTTTCTGATCCACAAACCTTGTGATAGATCTGCGAATCAGCCCATATCCACCTGGATCCACCAAAGGATCCAGCTTACCTGTTGCATTAAGTTTTTCTTTGCCAGCATACGAAGTATCACCAGCGTTCTTCACTTTTTGATGAATATCATCGTAAGTGTCTCTTGAAAACGAACCTTTTCTGTCGCTCATTTTTTCAATGATTTAATTGTTTGAGAAAATTGTTTACTGTTTCGGGTTTTCGATAGGGATTGTGGTGTACGGATGATATTTCCGTTCCCAGATTTGTTCTACAACTTCATAGAAGTAGCGGTGGGCATCGTACACTCTTTCAAAATCTTTCATAAGAAGTGACTTCAAAAGTTCACGATACCGTATGCCTTCTCCCTCAAGTTGTTCATGATCAGGGATAGCACCAGTCTGAATGTCGCCCCCTAAAAGAAGGAGTACTGATCGTACTGCTCGTCGCAATTCATCCCTCGTCGTCTTTTCAGATATAGGCGAAGCATGGATCACAGCTTTTGACCAATCAAATATTCCAACGAGGTGGTTATCCTTGACAATGAAAATGTTTTCACTGTCTAAGTTACCAACTGTTGTACATACTATGTCATGTGCAAACGCAATTATTTTGAGCAGCTTGCCGAGTACCCATACGCTCGTCTTTGGATCAACGCGTACGTTATCTACTTCTCGTATCAAATTGATCGGTACGATGTTTGATAATGTGTCGCTCATCGTGAGATGGAGTATAAGAATCCGGCGATCTTCCTGTTCAGGAGAAACAAAGGAACCGATAAGCTTCGGAAAGCCTATCTGGTAATTCAATGTTTTTCCGTCATTTTTTGCAGCGTATTCCTCATCGATACACTTTGCTTCGTCGCTCATTTCACTGAGCAAAAAAGCTTCATGCTCAAGGATACCGTTTTTACTTTTGTCGACAACGATCTTCAAGACCATAGATTGGCCTGGATAAGTATCCGAAACCACTCCGTAAAACCTGAAGTTTTCGTTCTCTCCCAATAGTTCAACAATCGCATACGTGACGCCGTCAGGAGCTCTGACTGTAATTCGTTCTTCATTTTTTAATGTACGCATTTTTATACGTTTAAAGTGTGTAAAAATATTTTTATTCTAAAAATCGAGTTTTTAGAGTTTGCCGCGATAATACCATATTATGGAATATAGTCAATATATTATTGCTTCTACGTTCGAGGCTTTTGGGCAGCGCGCCATTCGTCGATTTTTTTGTGGTCGCCGTTCCGGAGAACGGTTGGGACTTTGTACTTTTTGCCTTTATATATAAGGGTTTCTGGGCGGGTGTAGACGCGAGGGCTTGCAATACGGGTTTCCTCCACACTCTCCCCTTTCCCAAGCACTCCAGGGATCTGCCGTGCGGTAGCATCGGTCATAATGAGCGCGGGAAGCTCTCCGCCCGTCACCGTATAGTCACCCACTGAGTATTCATCAGCTTTCAAAATCTTGCGCACGCGATCATCCACCCCTTCATATCTTCCGCAAATAAAAACAATGTCGCTATATTGCTTTGCAAATTGTTTCGCGACAGTATTGGTGAACATTTTCCCACTTGGCGAGAGCATTATCACTTTGGTCTTATTTTTTATAGACCTCGAAGGTCTCAATTTAGCAAATGCCCTCAGTATGGGCTCAGCGGTCATTACCATACCAGGGCCTCCACCATATGGACGATCGTCTACTTTGTGATGGCGATCTTTGGAGTAATCACGAATGTTTTTCACCTCAAAACTCACGAGCTTTTTTTCGCATGCCCGCTTCAAAATAGACTCATTCATGTATGAGCTGATCATCTCTGGGAAAATGGTGAGAAAATGGAATTTCATGAGATAACAATACAATATTTTAATTTAAAGTCAAAAAAATAAGCTGAGATGAATGTATTCATCTCAGCTTTGTTCGGGGATATTACCCCTGAGTGTCGATAATGGTGTCCCCGTGCCTGCCTGTCGCCTGGCCATCTTTGATGCGCCTCATATCATCTTCTTCTTTGTTGAGCTTTTTGATGCCCAATCCATCATAATCTTTAAGCCAACCGCTGGCATCGTGCCTTGATTCGGTAATTAACTTTGGCATAAAAAATGTTTTTAAGTTAAGAATATATTTCTGTTCTGTGTATACTATAGCACAGATTCCCTCTTTCAAAGGATCAGTCACCGACAAGAGATCCCGGCATAGTACCTTTGGCCTTGGTACTAAATTCGCTATATCTACCAGTGCGTTTGAAATAAGTATGCGGTTTTCCTTTAATCATTTTTACATGACTTCTTCTTGATCGTTTTTTTACAGAGGTCTTTTTGTTCGACTTTTTCTGTATATTCTTTTGTGTTGCCATAACGTAGTATTTGAAACTATCCTAGCATAAAAAATCCCCTTGTGAGGGATTTACTTTTTAGCCCAATCAGGCTCTCCGAGTACATCTACTACCATTCGAAAAGCAGCTTGGGTACCTTTTGGATCCGCAAGATCGACTGTAGTGGGTACCATAATCTTAACT
>CAZRQQ010000003.1:0-47349 GCA_964602465.1 uncultured Candidatus Saccharibacteria bacterium | reverse complement strand
GCGCTCACATGGGCATTTGTGGTGGAGTTAGCACCCGCCGTTGCCAGATCAGGAAAGACAAGAGCTTAACGACAAAAAAGACCTTACCACGTGGTGAGGTCTTTTTTGTTTGACTAATAGGTGGTTGTTTTGATACGGTACAGAAAACTGTTACCAATGAAAAAGAAACTAATAAGTATCGCACTCTACCTGGTTGGTATGTCCTCATGTTCTACTGAGCCCTCAAATGACCCGTCAAATTGTTCATGTCCTGATAAAGTAGAATATGTTTCAATCAACTCATCTTTTATAATAGATGGTCCTGCGTACGATGATTATCATGGTGTATATAAAATAGATACATTAGCGCCAGACAAACATCGCTTGTATATATGCCAATACTGGGATTACTGCAGGACGTATGAGAAGGTAGTTGATGGTACTATATACTCAATCAAAAAAGAATGGGGAACTGGAGCATCCTTTTCAAAGTAATTTTTTTTACAAACACTTCTTAAGAAGTGTTTTATTTTTTGAAAAATAATTTCACAAAAAATTTTTCATAAAAATATTTTTGTAATTTATTTTTCAAAAAATAAAAACCCGACGAAATTTTTCTTTCAGAAAATTTTTTCGGACAAGAGTTATCCACAGTTTTGTAAAAAAAATATTGCATGTGTGAAGAATGCACGAGATAATAATATTGTAGTGATGATAACGCGTTCAATCACATCTCGTGGTCGGTCATCACAATCATTATCAGCACATCAACTAATTCTATGGCAGCAAAAAAGAAAGCAGCAAAGAAGAAGAAGGTAGCAAAGAAGAAGGCTTCAAAAAAGAAGCGATAGTCTTCCATTCTCTTTCCACTTACAAAAATCTCCAGCAATGGAGATTTTTGTTTTGTATACATAAAAAGAGAAAGTATATTCCTCTCGCCGTCGCGTATTTTCCTGCTGGCCTATTGCCTGCTTCGCAACGGCAATTTCCTTCGGAACCGGATAAAACGCAAAGTAGTTTGCGTTTTATTGCTCCTTCTCAGACCAGACGTCTTGCGAAAGACGGCTCGATGAACATACTTTCTCTTTTTATTTGACATCTATTTCTATCTTTCAAAAACAGGATTTTTGTGGTACTATGAGGCTCTTATGGTGCCATTCCTCCAAAGCCTCTTTGATCGCGGCGCGCTCAAGGGGTATCAGAAAAAGGTAGCGGAAATCAACGCAATTGAGGCGTCTCTTGCCGACCTTGCAGATAGCCAGTTTCCTCTAGAAACTGAGGCACTCAAGGCACAGCTTGCTGATGGTGCAACACTCGACGACATTCTTCCCAAAGCATTTGCGCTCGTGCGCGAAGCAGGTAAGCGAACCCTTGGCAAGCGTCACTACGACGTGCAACTTATCGGTGGTATAGTACTTCACGAAGGCAAGATCGCCGAAATGCGTACCGGTGAGGGAAAGACACTTGTCGCAACGCTTCCGGTCTATCTCAACGCACTCGCGGGCAACGGTGTGCATGTGGTGACGGTCAACGATTATCTTGCACGACGTGATGCGACATGGATGGGGGAGATTTATGCATTTCTCGGACTTTCAGTTGGGATCATCAATGATCAAAACACGTCTTTTATCTACGATCCGACTCATGAGGAGCTCGATCAAGAGCGTGACGAAAAAGGTGCGTTCAAAGTCGTGCAGCAATTTCTCCGTCCTGTTACTCGCAAAGATGCATACGCAGCAGACATCACCTACGGCACCAACAGTCAGTTTGGCTTTGATTATTTGCGCGACAATCTTGTGGCAGAGAAGGAGCAAATCGTACAGCGCGCCCATGCGTTTGCGGTTGTCGACGAAGTAGACTCTATTTTGATCGACGAAAGTCGTACGCCGCTCATTATTTCAAGCCCTGTTGCTGATTCTGAAAATCTCTACAAGACGGTGACCAAAGTCGCATCTCAACTTGAACGCGATACCGACTATACGGTGGACGAAAAGCAGCGTGCGATCCAGCTCACCGATGAAGGTATCACCAAAGCAGAAAAGCTCCTTGGGATCACTGATCTCTATACCGAGAAAAGCATCAAGTATGTCCACTACCTCGAGACTGCAGTTCGGGCACGAGCACTCTTCCAGAAAGACAAGGACTACGTGATCAAGGATGGGGAGGTGATCATCGTCGATCCATTTACAGGACGTATGCAGCCAGGCCGCCGATGGAGTGAAGGGTTGCATCAGGCAGTGGAAGCAAAGGAGGGGGTGAAAATCGAACAGGAAACCCGTTCAGTCGCCTCAATCACGTACCAAAACTACTTCAAATTTTATACCAAGCTTGCCGGCATGACGGGTACCGCAAAAACTTCAGAGGAGGAATTCATGAAGGTATACAATCTTGCTGTCGTAAGTATTCCGCCCAACCGCCCGTCTCAACGTATCGACCACAACGATCTCATCTTCCTTACCGAAGAAGGCAAGTTCCAGGCGATTGCCCGCAAAGTCAAAGAGCTGCACGGCAAAGGCCAGCCAGTACTTATCGGTACAGTCTCTGTTGAGAAAAACGAGCTTCTTTCTGCATACCTCAAGCGCGAAGGTATTCCACATCAAGTCTTGAATGCCAAGAATCACGAACAAGAAGGCTCGGTTACTGCACAAGCCGGACAAAAGGGAAGTGTGGTTATCGCGACCAACATGGCAGGTCGTGGCGTCGACATCATCCTTGGTGGCAACCCATCAACCCTAGAAGAACAGGAAGAAGTCCGAGCGATGGGCGGACTCTATGTCATCGGTACCGAACGTCATGAAGCACGTCGCATCGACAACCAGCTTCGCGGCCGCTCAGGACGTCAGGGTGATCCAGGTGAGACGCAGTTTTATGTCTCGCTCGATGACGACCTTATGCGTGTCTTTGGATCAGACAAAATTAAGGGCATGATGAACCGTCTCGGTATGCCCGAAGACCAGCCAATCGGAGCCGGACTGGTCAGCCGAGCGCTTGAATCAGCGCAAAAGAAGATCGAAGGCTTCAACTTTGATGCCCGCAAATACACTCTCGAATACGATACTGTCCTTTCGCACCAGCGATCCGTGGTCTATGGCCGCCGCCGTGCCATGGTGGAAGGTGATCGGGGGCATATTGTGAGCACGTTCTATAGTCTTGGGGATAGTACACTTGAGGAAGTCGCCAAGGAAAAGATTGCCATTGCTGGAGAGGATGCCTTCTGGGAAACGGTCCGCCGCATCATCCTTCATACGACCGACACCCTTTGGGTAGAGCACATCGACACCATGGAGCACATGCGGCAGTCCGTCGGACTTAGGTCTTATGGCCAGCGCGAGCCCCTCGTCGAGTACAAAAAGGAGGCAACTCGGCTCTTTCGGGAGATGGAAGCGCGCTTTAAAGAGCAGGTGGTAGGGATGGTTTCCAGTATTTCCAAGCAGCAGTAGACACCAAGCCGACAGGGCTCAAAAAACCCTGAAACGGTCTAAAAATAACACAAGTTATTTGCCAATCCGTCAAACAATATTGTCCAAAATACCCTTATAAAATAAGGTTATTTTCTATTTGACACCTCCGTTTTTCATTGTATAACTATTGACAATTATTTACGAGTATGCTATTATATTGACATTCCTGAGTAGCGTTATGCTTCAGGATTTTTTCATTCTTAGCCCGATATCCTAACCGATACCCACGAAAGAAATGGAAGTCCACCGATACGAAGTTCCTCCGGAGCTCAACCGGAACTTATGACTACAACAAAGAAACTTATTCACTCGTTTATTATCGTTCCTCTTGTCGCAACCACCCTCTCGATGAATACCTTTACGGCATCCATCAACGACGCAGTATTGAAAATGAATGCTGGTCAGTCTGCTGAGGAGATCGCGCTCCAGCAGGACCGAGAAGTAAAGGCTGCGAAGATCGACGCGTACTATGCAAAGTATGACCTCCCGCTTGCGGGTCACGGCATGCAGATGGTGCTCGTTGCTGAAAAGAACAATCTTGACTGGCGCCTTCTCCCGGCTCTCGCAATGCGCGAAAGTACCGGAGGAAAGTTCGCTTGTTACAAGAATCCGTTCGGATTCGGATCATGTAAAATCAAATACGAAAGTTTTGATGAGGCGATTGATGAGGTTGCAAGTCATATTGGTGGAAACAATCCCAAGACTGCAAAGTATTATGCAAACAAGACTATCGAACAGAAACTCTTGGCATATAACTCAGTGATCCCGACATATACCCAGGAGATCAAGGGTATTATGAGCAAGATCGAAAACATCGAAGCATAACCAATTATCTATAACCCAAACCCCCACAGCAATGCGGGGGTTTGGTATTTCCAATAAAAAAAAGACCATCAATTAAGATAGGTCTTTACATGAGCTGAATTTGTTTTGCGTTCTTCAGATTTTTTGTGTAGAAATTTCGTGCATCAGATTTAACCACTTTAGCAAGAGCTTTATATTTCTGAGCTGAAATACCCGGTGTGGTGTATATTCCTATACAAGAATTATCTCTGAGGTAGTTATCTTTCCAGTCAATTCCTTTACCGTAGCCCTTAACTGCATTACAGAGCTCTTTTTCTTTTTCGGATAAAGGTTTGCCAAATGATAACTTCTCTTCAATCGTTGATAACATTCTTGAAGCTTTTGCGTATAAATCTTGCGCAATTTCTTGTGGTGAACGAGTCTTCTTTTGTTGCATAAGAACAAATTTAGTTGCTCTATTTAAACCCAATATGGAGAAAAAGTCAACTACGAGAGCACTTTCACCTTGTTGAGCAAGAGGGATTTGCGGTCGTTTCGGTCTGAGATGCTGCACTGGGCAGCGATGATCGCACCTTCGGTGACGAGTGTGCCGTACTCTTTAAATGCTTCCGGGAAGAGCACTGCTTCGATGCTTCCAGTTTTGTCACGAAGCGTGATAAACGCCATGCGCGTATTTGCTTTGGTGATGAGCGATTTTACGGTATCCACGTATGCAACGACGATCTGATCGCGGCCATTCTTCTTTTCAGAAAGTCCTGCAATCGTGTTGCCTGATTTTGCAATCTGTTCCTCAAACCGATCAAGCGGGTGACCGGAGATGTAGAGACCGAGGAGTTCTTTCTCCCATGCAAGTTTGGTAGGCATATCTGCTGGAGCGGTGTCAGTGAGATTGAGCACACTCTTGGGTGCGTGGTCGCCAAGGTCACCAAAAAGGCTGTCTTGCGCAGTAGTGGCAGCGAGGCCTTTGTGAAAGGTGAGGAGTGCTTCGATGTTGCCGAGGAGCTGTCCGCGCTCGCCAAACGCATCCATGGCGCCACACATGATGAGTGCTTCGAGTGACTTTTTGTTGAGGTTGCGGTGCTGAACGCGTTCGAGGAAATTTTCGATGGAAGTGTATGGTCCATTGGTCTTGCGCTCTAGAATGATGGCTTTGCCGATCTCATCCCCGAAGTTTTTGATGTTGCCAAGTCCGAAACGAATGTTTTGGGTGACTTCGCCATCTTCAACCACTACTGTGAAATCCGAAAAGGATTCGTTGATATCTGGTGGCAGGATCGTAAATCCCATGCGGCGTGCTTCGGTTATGTATTCACTACAGGTTTCGATATCTCCGGCTTCTGCAGTCATACATGCAGTCATGTACTCAGCGGGGTAGTTGGCTTTCAGATAGGCAGTCTTGTATGCGACCATACCATAACTTGCAGCATGTGCCTTGTTGAACCCATAGGCTGCAAACGGTTCGATGAGTTTCCAGAGCTCGTCAATCTTTTTCTTGTCGAGTCCGCCGTGTTCTTTGCAGCCTTTGTAAAACTTTTCTTTTTGTGCTGCCATTTCTGCTGGGATTTTTTTACCCATGGCTTTTCGGAATTTGTCCGCTTCACCCCAGTCATAGCCTGCCAAACGAATCGCCGTGATAAGCACGTCGTCTTGGTACACGAGAAGTCCGTATGAAGCAACAAGGTCATCTTTGAGTCGTGGATCAGGGTATTTGATAAGTGATGGGTTTTGCTTGCGCTTGATGTACTCAGGGATCATTTCCATTGGTCCTGGACGGTAGAGTGCAACGATCGCCATCAAGTCATCGACAGTGGTCGGCTTCAGGTCTTTGATTGCCGCAGTCATGCCGCTACTTGCCATTTGAAATACACCGATCGTTTCGCCGCGAGAAAGCATCTTGAAGACCTTTTGGTCATCAAGTGGCACCGTGTCGATATCGACGTCTATACCGCGAATTTTCTTGATGCGCTCGATTGCCCCTGTAATGAACTGGAGGTTGCGAATCCCGAGCATATCGAACTTGGGCATGTTCACCACACCATCGCGCCCACCGGAGAACATATCGTACTGTGTAATGATTTTGTTTTCACCCTTCGGGTCGTACTGGATCGGTGTGAATTCAGTAATATCGGGGATCGGTGCAATGACGACACCAGCTGCATGGATCGACACATGACGGACGTTTCCCTCGATCTTTTTGGCCATGTCGATAATTTCTTTGGTTGGGCGGTCGTTTTCATACTGTTCTTTCAGTTCAGGCACCATATCGATTGCATGGTCAATCGTCATCGGAAATCCTTGGCTTCCCATGGGGATCATTTTGGAAATCTTGTCACCGACTGCATACGGATAGCCGAGTGCACGCGCCACATCACGAACACTCCCGCGTGCTGCCATCGTTCCAAACGTACAGATCTGTGCGACCGCGCCCATGCCGTACTTCTCACGTACATACATAATGAGGTCATCACGTCGGTCATCCGCAATGTCGAGGTCGATATCAGGGATACCGGGACGTAAAGGATTCAAAAATCGTTCGAACGGTAGCTTGTATTTGATCGGATCAACGGTCGTGATGCCCATCAGATATGAAACGAGCGAACCCGCGGCACTTCCTCGAGTGTTGGTATAAATACCCATATGGCGCGCAGCTTTCACGAGGTCTGCTTCCACCAAAAAGTATGACGAAAACCCTTTGTTTTTGATGATATCGAGCTCAAAGTCGATACGTTCGTGAGTTTCTGGTGTATCAGGGTACTGCATGTCTTTGAGGCCTTCGTAGGTCGCCTTGCGAAGTTCATCATCATAGTTTGAGCCTTCGGGGATCGGATAGGTCGGGAAGCGCCATGGAGAAAGCTCAATCTCAAGATCAACTGTCTCTGCGAGCTTT
Organism: uncultured Candidatus Saccharibacteria bacterium; assembly: GCA_964602465.1. Lineage (GTDB taxonomy): Bacteria > Patescibacteriota > Minisyncoccia > Phycocordibacterales > UBA9973 > UBA4124. The sequence continues at coordinate 40,218 of CAZRQQ010000003.1, read as the reverse complement.
ACGGTGTTTTCAACTGCTCCGGGAATATCTTTAAAAATTTCAGCTGCCTCCTCTGGGCTGATAAATGAATAGTTGCCCGCCTTCATTGATATCTTACTTTCTCCCACGATCGTACCAGTATTGATGGCGACAAGCGTGTCGTGTGCTTCGGCGTCATCAGGGTGGAGGTAGTGTGAGTCCCAAGTGCCAACTATTGGCAAATCGAGTTCTTTTGCAACACTAACAATGGTTGGAATAAGTGGGACGTACCAATCAATCTCTTTGTGATTCATCACTTCGACATACACGTTTTCTTTGCCAAAGGTATCGATATAAAAACGAAGGAGTTTCTTTGCTTCATCAAGATTTTCGTTTTTGAGGTGATTGATAAATCGACTTCCTGGACAGCCCGAGAGACAGATGATTCCTTCTGCGTGTTCTTTCAGCAGCGCTTCGTCCATGCGCGGCTTGTAGTAATAGCCTTCGAGGTTTGCTTTCGACACAAGCTTCATCAAGTTTTTGTAGCCAGCGTTATTTTTCGCAAGAAGCGTGAGGTGGTAACGTTTGGAGTCGATACCTGGTTCTTTGTCATGTCGCGTGCGTTCGGCAATGTACGCTTCGACTCCAATGATTGGCTTGATCTCAGCCTTCTTGCATTCCTGATAAAATTCGATCGCGCCGTGCATGGCACCGTGGTCGGTAAGCGCGAGTGCGGGCATGCCAAATTCTTTGGCCTTTTTGACCAAGTCAGGGATCTTGGAGAGACCGTCGAGGAGCGAGTAGTGGGAGTGGGTGTGGAGATGGACGAATGACATGTGGGACATTATAGCAGTCAGAACTCGGGTCTGTTATATTGACAAAATTACAATTTCCAATAAGCTCTACCAAAAGCTCTGCACTCAATGAGGGAATGGAAATCGCTTCTATCTGATTATAAAAAAGGCAACAGATATAGAAATGACGCCGGTTCCACATTTTGCATATCTGCGCATTACCTTACATTATCAATGCGATAAGTTCCTGAGTATTAAAAGATTTTTATCAGAAAGAATTCTCGATAATTTTGTGCATCAATCCCTTCGGGTTTACCTGCTTCTATGTTGAAGCAGGTTTTTTGTTATAGTACTCACATGAAATGGATCATAGGGATAGATGAAGTGGGTCGTGGGCCGATCGCGGGTCCGGTCACGGTCTGTGCGGTTGCAATGCCATACAAGGAATACAAAAAGGCGCGATGGCAAATAGGAAATACAGCACTAACTGATTCCAAAAAGCTTTCAAAACTACAACGAGAGAAGTGGTATGCAAAGGCAAAGGAGATGGAAAAAGAAGGCAAGATCAAGATTGCAATCAGTTCACAAACTGCCGCACAGATTGATCGCAAGGGGATCTCGGTTTGCATCAAGATGTGCGTCGCAAAAAATCTAACTGAACTAAAGCTCAAACCAAAAGATGTGCAGATATTACTCGACGGCGGACTCAAAGCGCCAGCTGAATACATAGCTCAAAAAACAGTCATCAAGGGCGACCAGAAACACAAGATTATTTCACTCGCATCGGTGGTGGCAAAGGTTACGCGGGACGCCTATATGGTAAACATGGCCAAGAAATACCCAGGCTACGGATGGAATGTAAATATGGGGTACGGGACAAAAATGCACCGTCAAGCGCTCAAAAACCTATATATTGCAAGGCTTCACAGGCAGTCCTTCCTCAGCCGAATACTTGACATTCGGTAGTAAATATGATAATATATTTAAGAAATAAAAATATTTAAAACAATATAAAACAAGTTCATTATGAAAAAAATAGTTTTGGTATGCGTTGGGATATACGCACTTGCAGGAATATATTCTTGTAAAGAAACAAGGGTAGTAACTGCTGCTGTTGCAAAACCGTTCACCTCAGTAAAAACATATGAAAACACTGCGGTGGGACTTTGGGTAAAACCAGTCAATATTGATACGGCCAAAGTAAAGGCAAATAAGACGTATCTCATAGAAGGCAATATGCCGACTGATGGAGAGCCGGTCTTGGTATTTGTAAAAGGGGATATTCTTTTGGAAGTAATGAAGTTAAATTTATCAACTTCACTCCTGAATCTTACATTCGGCAGTAAGGTTGAAGGTATACTTTTCACTGCAAATGACCTGGGTAGAAAATCACTGTTTACGTACGATCAAATCAATGAAAGTACGGCATTTGATCAGCAACAAAAGGAAACATTATTGCGTGATAAAAGTAAACGCAAATTCGAACTTAGAAGTTTCCTGCCCATAAAAGCATAAGGTAGTATTGAAGCAAATGAAAAAACTGGCGGGTACAGAATTGTACTTGTACAGCAGGCAAATACCACTATTGCTGGGCAAAATAATTCTGGAACTAATCCCGGAATCGAACCCCCGCCGCCAACTGGTGGTGTGCAGTAAAACAAAACACACTAAAGCTATAAACCCTCTAATACAGAGGGTTTATTTTTTTATTTAAGTAGTATAAGAACCAATATTCCAATCGCGATGCGGTACCAGCCGAACCAGCTTAGCGGCTTTTTAGTAAGGAAGTTTATGAACCACTTGATGGTAAAGAGTGCAGTGATGAATGCGACGATGGTGCCAAGCGCGATAAGGAGCCACTCTGATGAAGTGATGCCAGTGACATGTCGTGCTTCGACGACGCCTGCGCCAAGAATAGTTGGGATGGCGAGGAGGAATGAAAAGGTGACGATGGTTTGACGCGGTATTTTAAGCAGTGTGCCGCCGATGAGTGTTGCACCTGCGCGAGAGATACCGGGGATGAAGCTAAAGATTTGCATAAGCCCGATCCAGAACGCTTGTTTGTAGGTGATGTCAGTTGGTGTTGTGGGGTCGTCGACTGGTTTGATCAGAAGGAGTCCGACGCCGCCAATGATAAGTGCGCTTCCGATGATGGCGGTGCTTCCCAAGAAATCTTTGACGATAGGGTAGAGCAAGATGCCGGCGACTCCAGTCGGGATAAAACCGACAACTACTTTCCAAATCAGACTTTTGTTGTTCCAAACGAGGTGCCAGAAATAAAATACTGCTGCCAATATCGCACCGCTTTGAACGCAAATCGAAAGCGCTTCTATAAAATTTCCTGAAGCAATTCCACCTATTTTTCCAGCAAGCAATAAGTGTGCCGTAGAAGAAACAGGGATAAACTCCGTAAGTCCTTCGACGATTCCTAAAATAATCGTCTCAATAATCATCGCAGTAACTCATACGCGCCGACGATTGCCGCAGTTTCAGTGCGCAAAATCCTCTCGCCAAGTCCTTGCCACGATGCATCTTTTAGGATTTTCATATCTTCTTCGCTCCAGCCACCTTCAGGTCCAACGTATATCACAACAGTGTCGCTTGGTGCAATACTTATTTCCTTTGCAGCGCCTGGTTCAAATCCAATACTTGGAAATGGAAATTCTTGCAAACATTCCTTGAGTGTTTTGGGTTCAGTGATACTGACGCGTACGCTTCCACCTGACTGTTCGAGCGCTTCGTCGCTGATGGTTTGCAGGCGATCGATGCGGACGGATTGTTTGACGGTGCGGGATGTAATAAGTGGCACGATAGTACTCACGCCGAGCTCGGTGAGTTTTTGGATGATGAGTTCAAACGTGTCTCCTTTGGGGATGGCAACTCCCGCAATGATTTTTCGTTTTGAAACAATGGGATCAGTTTCGTTTATTTTTTCCAGTGTAATACTTTGTGCATCAATGGAGTCTATTCGTCCAATCGTGTCGCCAGATCCGTTGCTAAATACTGCGAGTACTTCGCCAACTTCCATCTTGAGCACGCGACCGACTTGGTGCACGACGCGTTCGTCGGTGATCTCAAACGTATCACCATGTGGAATAGGGGAATCCATCAAAAACCGATGAATCTTTTTGCGGGACATGACACAAGTATACAACAAGGAGCATTTAGTTGACTTTTGAAATAAATATGCTATAAATAAAGAAATCATTAAAAACTTAAAATATGCAAGAAAATATTGTTTCTAACGAATTCACCGAATTATGTGCTTCATGGATGGCTAAATTTCATATGTCATACAAGAAAGGCGGAGTTACTATTGCTGATGCGATTACAAATGCTGCATTTAGGTCAGTTTTTCTATCAAGATTTATCAATGATCCGTCAGTAATAAACATGAGTCTTATCTATGAGACATTACCTTGGGAATCTCTTGAACGAGAACCATCTTTTATCAAAATGTTTAATCAGGATCCTGCGTTTCTATCTGAAGCTATAGAGGTAAAGGAAGTTTTAAATAAAGAATTTCCAGAGATAGGGAAGTTTATAGGAACTGCAACGGATCGCCAGGTCTTAATCATTGCATCAAATATTGCGAATGCTCTCAATGCTATTTATTTTTCGAAAATAATGAAAAAGGGAGATGCTGATAATACAATTCACACTACCGTTGAGAAAGCTATTCGTAATGGTATAAATGAACAAGCAATAAGTTTTTGTATCTCAGCCATATTTGGCCGGATCTCAAAAGACCTACATTCCGAATTAGTAGAAAATTTTAATTCGGCTTTTCCGTTGGAAGAAAAAATAAAAACTTCACCAAATTAAAAAGTATTTCGTACAGACCCCCTAAAAAGGGTCTTTTTCTTTGCTATACTTCCTTCATGCACATCGAATCTCTCTCGGGTATCCTGCTGTATGCGGTTGCGGCGCTGATTATTTTTGGGGAAAATGGGGTGTTCTTTTTATTCTTTTTGCCGGGGGATAGTTTGCTGTTTGCGCTCGGAGTGCTCGCGACCAAAGGCGCAGTTAGTTTGTGGTATCTCATTCCGATACTCATCATCGCAGCAATCGCGGGCAACTTTTTGGGCTACTGGCTCGGCAGTGTGACGGGCAGAGGATTTGTGAAGAGGCTTCCCAAAGTTAAGCCTGAGCATTTGGAACGCGCAAAACGATTCTACGACCGACACGGATTGCTCGCAGTGTTTATTGCACGATGGGTGCCGGTGCTTCGTACGATCGTGCCGTATTTTGCAGGGGTGGTGGGAATGCGCAAACGTACGTTTCGCATGTGGAGTGTACTTGGAGGTATGGCGTGGATCAGTAGTGTGGTGCTTGGAGGGTATTTCTTTGGGAGAGAACTGAACGTGCAGAACGTCGGCTACCTCACACTAGTTGTCATCCTTGTCGCAGCGATCGCAACACCGGTCTTTCTCGGACTTATCAAACGCTTTGCAAAATAAAGTTAGTCGAAGAGATAGAGTAGGTACTCGTCAATCTCGCGCTGGTCAATGTCGTAGAGATACTTGCCGTCTTCGTGAATTTTGGTCGCAAGCCGGATGCCGACGTAGCGCCAGTGCCATGGTTCATAGATGTAGTACTTATTATTTTTTGGATACGAAAGCACAAAGCCGTATTTGTGTGCGTGCTCGGTGAGCCATTTGAATTCTGGAGTTTTTTCAAAGCTACTTGTGAGTGTGCCGGTCTTTGCGGTGGTGAGGTCGACCGTCGTGCCGAGCTGATGTTCGGAGTATCCTTGGTCTGCAGAAAATCTGTTTGCCGCAGTGGTGCCATACGTCACCTTGTACGAAGATTTGAGCGCTTCTTGGGTCCCGTATGATCGATATGCGCTTGCAATGCGAAGTGAGAGTGTTTCATTTGCCGCATCAAGCATTGCTTGCAAGTGCGGAAATGCCTGTGCGTGAAATTGAAACGTGCGCGCAGGATTACTCAGATACGATGAGGGAATGTCGGTGAGTGCACTCGGGACGTAGTGTTCGTTGAGGAAATATACCTTCGAATATTTTTTGAGAAGTTCTGGGTCGATGGTGGTGAGTTTCTGCAGTATATCAACGGTGCCGGCAAGCTGGGTCTTCTCGCTTTCGAGTGCACCTGCCTTTTCTTCTGTTTCAGAAAGGATTTGTCCGAGGCGTTCGCGCTCGTATTCGGTGAGGGAGAGGTTGCCCGTGAGTTCTTCGATGCGTGAACGAAGACTATCAATGGTTTGTTCTTGGGATTTGGACGTTTGGTAGAGTTTGTAAAAACGATACGCGCTGTAGCCGACACCAACGATGATCACCACAATAAGCGCTGCCATGATGAGTCGGTGTCGGTGATGCTGCTGCTGCATAAAAGGATTGTAGCATAAGCATTTTCTGGGAGTGTGCTTGACGGGAGCATAGTTCACAACTGCAGTACTGAACACTTCACAGAATATTGGTATAGTGAATATACAGGGCAATACGCTGGATCTCGACGGAAGCCGTGGTTTATTGGATTAACTTTTTGAGTTACCCCTATGAAGAAAATACTCGCAACAGGTGCAATGCTCGCGTACATTACATGGTTTAATTCAACTGGTGCATTTGCTGCCACCATGCCCGACATCAATGTCAGTGATGACATTCAAGGTCCGAAATATCACCAAAATCGACACGACAAGAAAACTCCCGAAGAAAAAGCAGCTCGTCTTGCACAAAAGCTCGGCGTTGACCGCAAACAGCTCACCCTCGACCTCGCAGCAGGTCTCACACCCAAAGAAGTGATGAAAAAACATGGCATCACGAACAAAAATCAATTTAGAGAATTGGTGGGAAAGCGCGCTCGCTAGTGCTACACTAGGGGCATGGATACACTCATACATGCCGACATCTTTTTCTTTGTCTCGACGATTTGTTTTGTCATCCTGACAGGGCTGCTCATTATTGTACTTGTGCACCTCATCGGTATCTTGCGAAGGATCAAAAAGATCTCCGATACTATCGGAGACAAAATGGACGATATCAGCGATGATGCAAAAAAGTTCATCCGAGACATTCGCGAAAGCGGAGTGTACCGCATGTTTTTTGGACGCAAGCGCCGTAAGTAGTTGACGCAGGATGTATGGGGTATACTAACTGTAGTACCAGGTAATTACGAATGCATATGAAAAAACCAAAAAAGACAGGCATGATGGCGGGAAAGGTAGCGGCGATTGGCGCAGGAGCTTTGGCCCTTGCTGCGGCATCGTATTACTTTTTCGGACCTGAAGGTAAAAAGAACCAAAAGAAAGTGAAAGGATGGATGATCAAAATGAAGGGTGAAATCATCGACAAGATCGAAGACGCCAAGGAACTATCTGAAACTGCATATCACAAAATTGTGGACGTTGTAGGTGCAAAGTATCTGAAAGGTGGCAAGGCGACTGTTGCTGATGTACAGGCATATGTCGACGCCCTCAAAAAGCAGTGGAAAGGTATTACAAAAAGCTCTGCACCCAAAAAGCCTGCTCGCGCAGGCGGGAAATCTCCATCCAAGAAGGCAGTGAAGAAGGCGGCCAAGAAAAAGTAACCGCTTTATATCCTCACTAGAGGAGCGCGCACGGTATTAGAAGAATAACCAATCACGAGTTTCGTTATGCTTACTACCATTGCAGTTATCTTGCTCATTTTGTGGCTTCTAGGAGTTGTCGGTGTGTATACGATCGGTAACTTCATCCACATACTACTTATCATTGCCGTTATCATGATCTTGATCCGGCTGATCCGGGGGCAAAATCCCGTTCAATAACGAGCACACAAAGACCCCGATCTGGGGTCTTTGTCATATGGTAGGATGGAGCCATGAAGGAATCAGAACGCGCGTTTGTACAAACAGTGCGAGGCTATTATCGGAAGCATGGCCGACATGATTTGCCGTGGAGGTCTCCTTCGCTGAAGCTTTGGCGGACCAAGGAAATACTCGACCCCTACAAGATCGCCGTTTCAGAAATCATGCTTCAGCAGACACAGGTGCCGCGAGTGATCGAGAAGTACCGAGAGTTTTTGAAATCATTTCCGAACGTGCGCGTACTTGCACAAGCGCCTTTGGGAGAGGTACTTCGAATGTGGAGCGGGCTTGGATACAATCGCCGTGCCAAATTTTTGCATCAGATGGCACAAAGTGTAGTCAAAGATCACAAAGGGAAATTCCCCGAAACAATCGAAGGCTTGCAATCACTTCCTGGGATCGGTCCGTACACTGCAGGCGCGATCTATGCATTTGCGTATGACAAACCGCACCCCGTCATTGAGACCAATATCCGCACGGTGTACATTCATCATTTCTTTCCAAGGCGAGAAAAGGTCACTGATGCAGAACTCATGAAGGTTATTGAAAAAACACTTGATACCAAGAAGCCGCGTGAGTGGTATTGGGCACTCATGGACTACGGATCGTATCTCAAAGCAAGCGGCATCAAAAATAACGCCAAAAGTAAACATTATACCAAGCAATCCATATTCAACGGTTCACGCAGACAAGTGCGTGGCGGGATTATGAAAGTGTTGCTTACAGATTCTGCGACAGCGACGACAATCGCGAAAAAAGTTGCAAAAGAAAAAGCGCTCGTCCAATCAGTGCTCGATGATCTGGCCAGAGAAGGATTTGTCGTTTCCAAAAAGGGAACATATAGCATTGTCTAAATTGACGTGCGATATAGAGAGGTATATAGTTTGAGAAAGCAACCTGATTCCTTCACCTTCAAAACCATACTGTTATGCTACTGACCATCATCTTTTTGTTTGGACCTTCCAGAACATACGAGGATTACAGAAGAGACATAAATTATTTTAAATCAAAAAAGTACAGAGTTGTAACCATGATCAACCCTCGTGAGGCAGATCTTGATCCGCTAGGAGTTCATCAAGAGTGCACCCACGAGACACGAATTATGTTTATTGATCCTATGCTACACATAGGTGAAAGAAAGTTGGGCTCGACTGAATTCCTCCTTGAAAGAGAAACTGAGGTAAGAGAAATAGTTGAACAAGTTGAAGCCGCAGCACTTGCTGCTGCATAGTGTTATACACCCGCACCAATCAGAATATTGGTGCGGGTTTCTGTTTTTATACAAGCAAGATTGCGGAAGATAGGGCCGCAACAATGAGATGGAACCATGGATGGAGTGTGCGGTAATTGCCGTAGCGCCATCCGTACCAAAAGAAAAGAAGTGCCAGCGACAGGAGAAGTTGAAATATGATTTGGGTTTGTTCGGTAAATTGCGCGCCGATGTGTAGATACAGATAGATGACTGCGCTCCCAGCACACACCCAGTCGAGCACGCGAAAGAGCCAGTATTTCCATGACCCAGGTGCGACGATGTTGTACCAATGAAAGAGTGGGGAGCAGATCATGATACTCGAAGCGATCGCGAGAAATACCCACTGTCCTTGCACTAGTGCGATACATATCGGTACTACAAAGAAAATATTGGACGCCATCATGCGTGAGTCTTGGTGGTCGAGATGAGTTTTCACAAGGGAAGTATAGCAAGGCATCTGATCTGCTAAAATAGATACATGTTCAAATCTATTTCTCACGGCGTCGCACATCGCGTACCTCCCGATTTACAACATGCACTTGCTGTACACCCAAAGGCTCGTGCTGTATGGGAGGACATCACGCCACTTGCGCGCAATGAATGGATTTGCTGGACGATATCGGTGAAGAAAGAGGAGACGAGAGCGCATCACATCAAACGCGCGATTGAAGATTTATCCAAAGGCAAACGCCGCCCGTGTTGCTGGGCCGGGTGTCCGCACCGCTAACAGGTTACGCAGTGGTCGAACACTCGATCATCCACTCGATTCCGTATTTATCCCTGAACATGCCAGCGTACGATCCCCATGGACTTTGACCTATCGCTCCTTCCACTTGTCCTCCAGCTGAGAGACCAGTAAATATACGATCCGCTTCTTCTTTGGTTTCTGTGCTCACTAGGATCTTGCTCCGATTTTCGTTCTCACTTACAGTGCCCATAAACGAAGGCACATCGTTTGCATAGAGCACAGTGCTCGGACCGATCGGCAATCCAATGCGCATGATTTTTTCTTTCTCTGTATCTGCGATAGGGAACTCTGCACTTTCGAGATCTTTGAACCGGACGATCTGGGTATATTCACCACCAAACACCGATTTGTAAAAAGTGAACGCTTCCTCTGCATTGCCGTTAAAGTTGATCCATGGGTGTAGTGTGGTCATATGGGGGAGTATAGCAGAAAGAGTAGAGCGTCCTTGAATTTTGCTTAGTAGGCTATACTCCTGGTACATGAATCCTAAGTATGCGATCGTCATGAAAATAGGGCCTTTTTCAGGCTTTAGTCTTGAGAAGATTATCGATATCAAAATGAAAGAAGAAGAAAAAATAGGGAAGTTTTTCCTCGGGTACGCTGGCGTATTTTGTCATCCAAGACGTGTAAAAGACTTTGTGGAGCTTGCCAAGGCAGAAGGTGAAAAGGTCTATGTGCTTTTTATCAAGACACCATCCAATTTTATATCACCGATCGAGCGTCTTTTGCATTTCTCCAAAGATACTGAGTCGTGGCAAACCTTGCCTCCCGAAGTACTACTTGTCGGAAGTAAATTTGCAATTGTAGGAAAGAATATAAAAAAGACAGATTTTGAAATCAATCTCTCCGACTACCAATCAATGCTTGGCACAGCTCCCGGCAAAACACTTGATGACTACCTCAGATGGCGCTGTGACAAATCCTGCGCAGTATATATTCCTGATCCAAAACGAGCTGAGAAAAAGGCAAAGATTTCTTGGGTGTGCGAGCTTACCGATGATGGGGTGGTGTATGTAAAGTAATCTGCTCCGAACGTTGAAGGGTGTTCGGAAATGTTTGACAAAACAAGCAGACAGCATAGAGTGGGAGAAAACAAACTCATATCACAAATGAATACTAGTCTATCTAAATGGCAAATCATGTGTAGGGTCTTGGAAAAGTGTGAACAGAGTCAGTATTTCTTGGAATCGCTCGGTAAGCTTTTGGGAGGGTACAGTTTTGACTCATCAAAAGAAAAAGATCAATGGCAGGCAATAGCGGTTTTGTGCTGGCATGCTGCAGACAATAAATACCTCGGTGAGTTGATAACTACTCTCATCAGCTACTCAGATGAAGAAATGAAGTTTTTTCTGGAAAAAGAAAAACACCTTGTTGATCTGGACGTGCCACCCTCATTGTTTTTGGATCGTGGGCTTTCAGTACTTCTGCACGCAGAACAAGGTAAAAGGGAGCTTGATATCAAAACCATTAGTCTTTTCAATGTACTTAAAGAAAAAGAAGAGTCAATTTCGTTTCGAGAGGTTATACGGCGGTTAGATCAAACTGAAAAAATCCCATGCAATGAAAATGTGCTCGGGTTCCTCCTTCGCAACCCACACGTGGTTCCCAAAGATTGGTTCGAGCTTGAAGAAATTGTGTTTCCTGGGACTAGGTATAAAGACGGAGACGAAGTCCCTGATGAATGGATACCGGCATTGTTTTTTCGCATGAAAAATAAGACAATGAAGCTTGATCTAAAAGTTATTCCAAAGACCAATTGGACAGAATCATTTTTTTCAAAAAATAGCGCCATAGCCGTCTTTGATTTTTTGTTCTGACCCACACAAACTTACAAATACCTCTTAATCTATGATTTGGAGGTATTTTTTCTTTAACCCGAACGTTGGAGGATGTTTGGAAAGCTATCCTTCAGTAAAAATACCCCAAATCTTCATTGGGGTATTTGCTGCTAGTTATGACAGCACGCGTCTTTGTTTCTGAGTTTGCGGTATTCCTCGTAGATATGGTGAAGAATATCGCCCAAAAAGAGAAATACTGCCATGTCTGCAATTGGTTCAAGCCACGTCGCTTTATTGATATTTAGAAATAGTTCATATCCCGTATAGGCACCCAATAGCCAGATACCTGTAACAGCCAACGGTACGACGAGTAGGCGATAGGGTTTGTGTGTAATGAACGGTGTGAGCATTCCCCAAAGGACGATGTAGAGCGCTGGTTGTCGGGCAAACTCATGTGAAAGTATTGCGATTCCTGCTGCAAAAGAACTTATTCCCCCAATAGATGCACCATCAATCATTGAGTGCAGGAGATTGAGCAGTACGAAGACCCCGATAGTAATCCAAAAACCGCTTTGTCGCGTATGGAGGTGACATGTCCACTTTCCTAGCCAATAGCCGATACCAATCGCAATAAGTGCAAAGAGGATAGTCTGCAACCCCTCATATTCAAAGTGAGTAGCTGCAAGAACAATAACTGCAAGTAATGCAATAGTGCTGAGCACAATGTTGATATATTTTTTCATATGTTTGATATGGTACCCCATACAGGTTTTTTATGCAAATCATTTGCATTATGCTATCATAGGAGGGTAATGAGGACAAATGTCTACAAAGAAAAAATACTCGATCTGTTGAAGAAATCTCACCTTCTTTCCATTCCTGCAATTCAGGAGAAGATTCCAAAAGCTGATTTTTCGACCATCTTTCGTAACCTTCAAAATCTCTGTACAGCAGGTGTAGTGCGAAAGGTTACCATTTCAAAAGATAGCATCTTGTATGAGATGGCTGAACCAAATCATCGACATGACCACTTTGTCTGCACTGATTGTGGAACTATCGAATCCATTCATCTTCCCAAAAAGATTATTTCAAAAGGGACTGTTGATGATGTATTGGTACGTGGTACGTGTGGCGACTGTGTAAAATAATGTCGAGTATGAAGTTTCTCCAGAAAAATTTGATAGTATTGTTCTTTCTTGTGTTGCTCTGTGCGCCGTGTGCTGTCTCCGCACAAACTATTGGTGAAATCTTTCGAGCAAAAGTAGTTGAGGTTGTATCCGAGAAAGAAATACAGGATGAAATAGCGGGAACGTATGTGCTTCAAGAGCTAAAAGCGCAGATACAAGATACTGCGCGAAAGGGTGAAATAGTAACACTTAGCAACGACTACACAAAGCTTTCTGTTGGTGATATATTCTTTCTCCAATACACTCCCGAAATAGATGGTGTAGCAGAATCGTACACAGTCATCGAACGAGATCGCCGCCCAGTACTGCTCGGATTTTTATCCTTGTTTGTATTAGTCATTCTTGTCTTTGGTAAGAAACAAGGATTGCGCTCGCTCCTGAGTCTTGCGGGGAGTCTTTTTATGCTTGCGTATGTACTTATCCCATCCTTACTCAAAGGGGTTAATCCTATGCTCGCAAGTACTGTCATTGCAACGATCATTCTGTGTATTGCTATTTATTTCACGCATGGTTTTAAACGAGAATCGACAGTCGCACTCTTAGGAACAGTAACCGCAGTTATTATTACCGGAATTATTTCAGTAATTGCAGTAAAGCTTTGTTATTTTACTGGCTTAGGGTCAGAAGATGCATGGTATTTGAGTATGAACCAAAGTGTCCCGCTTAATTTTAAAGGATTATTACTTGGAGGAATCATGATTGGGGTACTGGGTGTACTTGATGATATTGCAGTCACTCAAGTATCGGTAGTGCGAGAGCTCTATAGTTCAGCTCCACATCTTACAAAAGCACAAATATATAAGAAAGCATTACGAGTGGGTCAGGAACATGTAGGTGCACTGGTGAACACACTTGCACTTGCATATACTGGCGCATCACTACCACTTCTTATGCTTATTTCTACACCATCTGCCTATCCGTTTTCTGTGACGGTAAGCAAGGAGGTGTTTTCTGTTGAGATTATCCGAACAATTGTCGGAAGTATTGGACTTGTCCTCACGGTCCCCATTACCACACTCCTTGCGGTCTATATGCTTGAACATTACCGTGGAAAGGAATACGATCATGATCACCATGGGCATAGTCACGGACATGTTCACTAGGGTATAGAGTTGAACTCCACCAACGGTCTCCAAAATAATCCTTACAACATAATGCTCAAAAATTTACTCCGAACGTTAGAGGATGTTCGGAAGACTTTGAAATAAAAAAGTGCCCCATAGTTGGGGCAAATAAACTCTTTTAAAATCTTTCAGTCAATGTATATGTCGGCATTGGCTGTCTGTAAGGGAAAACCGGGGTCCTTTATCACAATCTGTGAGCGAACAAGTGCCCCACTACTGCTATTGAAAGCACATAACACGGGCTGTTCTTCTATGGGTACTAAAACACAGTTACGGTATTGTTTGTACCATTTGTTTTTTATAACTCTTTTTCCGGTAGCATCATATAAGGGTCTGTGTTCATTAATGATTCGTACAAAGCACCATTCATTCTGGTTGTGCTGACGCACTGCTAATTGGTGGATGTTCCAGGGAATTTCTTTTGAAGGAGGAAATGTGGTGATTATCGTAATAACCACCAACATTACCTGTACTGCCCATACTATACATATGGTTTTAAACAAGAACTTACTTTTCTTTTTCATAATTATTTTTTTAGAAATGAGAGATTTTATTCACCTTACAACCTCGACTTGACTTTGTCAAACAAAAGGGTAAAGTAGGTAAAAATATTTCAAAACCTAAATCAAACGATTATGTTAGTTGTTAAAGTATGGTGCTTGCCTGTACAAACTGAAGAACAGTTGCAGGAGCTTCACCAGTCCATTGTTAAAGCCTTAAAAGATACCCAGGAGCTAAAAGTGAAGGATGAAAAAGACATCATGGTGCTTTTTCCTTCTGATATGATGAAATATGGTCTTGGGCAGGATATCTTAATTGAAATAAGTGGCTCACATCTATTCCTTGCTTCCAATATTGACTTTCTTGGTGTTCGTCTGACAAAAGGCGTTGGCGTTGTGGTTCAGCGGCATTTCCCTGATGCAAAAATTCAATGCGATTTGCATAATATGAGAGCCGAGAGTTCATGGTTCTCAGGAAAAACACAATAAGATTCTATTTTGAAGTAAAAAGCTTACAGATTTGTAGGCTTTTTTATTTGAGTAAGGTATTTTTCTAACTCAGTGCTTATCACATTTTTACAGAGAGACTGAATGTAAAGTAAGCGTCTTTGTATTACATCATCAGGTGTCTGATAATCGTTCATGATTTCTCTGTACTCATCGATTGTCAAAAGGGAGGGGGTAGGGGGCATGGATAAATATTGGGTATGTGCCAGTATGTGTTACATCTATGTGTTTTTCAGAGCAGCATAACTAAATTCAAATTGTGATACGATTTGCATCCATGTAGTATTATGCGGCTGCCATATCGCCGATTTCGATGAGGATATCAGAGGGTATCAAATAGTTTTTTAAGACTTTTTGCTTGATCAGTTCTATATATATTCTTCTGTACATTAAATTACGAATTAGCAGATCTTCGGTACTCATCTTGCCGTTCATTGGTATAATGCCGAGCTTAAGGCTTTCCATATCCAAAGTGAAAGCGTTTCCGAACTGAGCCTCTTTTGCTGGGCGCTTGTCTGCGAAGTGGATTCTATCCAAGAAGTTACCAAAATTCTCGATCATATCGAATGGAAACCCTTGCAAGATTACATGAATTGGGTGTTTTACGTTTTCAAATATCTTTTTCAAAGTCTCGATGGTCTTTTGAATATCCCGCTCAGTTTTTTGTAGCTGACAGTTGAATGCAAATATTTGTACAGTCGGATTATTATTTAGCCACTCTATTACGCGATCAACCTGATGAACATTGGTTGCGTAAAAATGAGGAATGCTTGGGATACCCCCTTCTTCCAAGAGGTGTGAGGAAAATAGGGACTTTTTCTGATTGAGTGCTTGAGCGACTACACACTCGCCCTCGATGAGAGAAAAATTAAAACCTGTCACAGCCGAGAACCCCATCGCTCTTAGGTTGTTAATCATATTGTATTCATCTCGGTTATACCAAAGTGATTCGATCAGAGTATCAGACCCTGAAAGAAATAGTATTGTTTTTTTACCCTTGAAGCTTCCATTCAACAACATTGGTAGTTTGAATGAACCCCATGTTACCTCTTGTTCGGCACCAGCCCTTATGGTTGTTACCCCTCGGACTATGTCTCTTAGGGTTGTACCCACTACCTCATAAGGTGCTACAGCTTCACGCATATTTGTGGTGTTTTTATCGAGAACTGGAATGTATGTCGGTATATCGATTGGAATGGGTTTCAGTGAAATATCCATTGCCAGACCGCCAACTTCATCAATAAAATCACCTAAATCTTGATCATGACAACCGACCACACCTTCTCGTAGAGGGTTGTGACATGAAGAAGTGACTGTGCCTGCCTCCTCTGGATGAATGTGTGGAAAAAACCTGCCCGAAGCAGCACTACAGCCACAAGAAAATAGTGTGGGTTGTCGTTTATTCCATAGTTCTGGAGAATCGTGCGTAGACATCGCTTTTTTCCTCGTTTTGTTTTATCACGATTTGCCCTACATATTTGATACCCATTGTCTCGCATTCTTTAACCATAGAAGCGGATCGGGAGTTAAGGAAACCGATACTGTTACCGAATATGTCCATAGAGTACCTCTCACCCTTTTTTGAGAGTTGTACTTTTACTCCTTTTTTGGTTAGCGTAGATCCCACAACCTTTTGTTCAAAGGAAAGGGGACAGAGTGAGGCTACTTTTTCTGGTCTACCGGGATTGCCGCCTCCTCGTGTCTTCGGATTTCTAATAATTGGTTTGTCGCTTGTTTTTCTTTTTGAACCTGAGCCCATATATTTCTTTTCTGTTATCTTTGTAAAGCTTACTTTCAGTCATCCTGAACGATAGGCAACTTATAGTATGGGCGCTCATTTACTAGTTGTCAAATATTTCTGGACAGTTTGGGTATTGTCCAAAAAAGCTATGTATGGTACTATGTTTGAGTCAACGCGTCACGCAATATGAGACTTCATTCGCATCAAAAAGCTTTACACGATCTTCTCAAGAAAAAAAGGGGAGATTTTAGTCATATGTCACTAAGAGATATAGGTAAGGCTATTGGTATAGAAGATCGTGCACAGATTATTGCTCATCATTTACAGCAATTAGAAAATAAAGGTCTTATCAGAAAAATTAATGGATTCCAAAAGAAGTTTGAGGTAGTAAATAGTCCTATACCAGAAGTCGTTTATATTGATTTATATCGTGCCACAGCTCAATGTGGTCCTAAAGGATTTTTAGGAGATGATACTGTCATAGATCGAATCCCTCTTTCTTCAAAGACTTTTGGTATTACAAATGCAGAAGATTTCTTTTTAATAAAAACAAAAGGAAATTCTATGGAACCTTTAATTAAGGAAGGTGATTTGGTATTAGCTCGCAAACAGGAAGATATAGAAAATGGTCAAACAGCAGTTGTTGTACATGATGGTATGCCTAAAATAAAAAAAGTCATTAAGGTTCAAACAGGAAATAACTATAGATGTGTTTTAATGTCTTTAAATAATGAATTTAAAAACGAAGAAATTACAGATGAGAATTCTGATTTCAGAATTTGTGGTTTGGTAAAAGGGATAATTAAAGTCAGCTAACTTATTAGCCAGACTTTTTTATTTTAAGTTCGAACTACAACAAAGGTGTTCAAAATAACCCTTACAATATAACGCTTAAAAATTTGCTCCGAACATTAGAGGATGTTCGGAATAAAATAAACCCCAGCATAGCCACCGCTATACTAGGGTAAACAAGAGTTATTGGTAGGCAGCGATTTGCTTTCTGATCTCACGAATCCTTTTAGGAGTCATTTTTTCCATAACCCAAAGAGAAAGGAAGACAGATCCAACTACTGCGCAAAGGAATAATACAATACCTATTATTTGCCAATAGGTTGTTGTCGTCGGAATATAATGATTTATTAAGCCAACTACTATCCCCGCTACAATCATTGCAAGTATTATGAAACAGAAGTCGGGATTATGAGTTAACTCCCAGTCCTCTAACTCTTTTTTGATTTTCTCAATATTCTCCATATGCTTTTTCTGTACTCTACTCCCAGGTCGAAACTCAGTCAAATTGGTATTTACTCCGAATATTAGAGGGTGTTCGGAGTGTTATCTGCAGGGTTCAGTGCTAAAATCAGTATGCCCCCTATCTGGCCAACAAGCATATGTAGTGGTCGGTTCTCCTAGTTTCCATACTCCATTACTTAATGTTGCAACAGCTTCTTTTCTCACTTTACTGACTGAATCATCAGCTTGGCCATATGTTGCTGAGACAATTATCCCGCCATTCCCGACCCATGTTGTTACATTAAATGATGTACCTTCTTGTGGGATATATTTTCCCCAAGTTTTCTCAACCAGTATTTTTGCATCTTCTTGGGTTAAGAATTTTTCTCCCAACTCTCTTTTCATCCTTGCCTCATATCCAGGAGTACCAGGACAGAACTCACCGTTATTTCCGCAGATGCCAGTATTACCAGGCTTCTTGTGTTGAGAGTAATACCAACCCCCAATAATAAGTCCTAGTACTATCAAAATAGTTGCTGTTATTTTCATATCCTGGAGTATACACCCTCCAGACCTTCACAACAGTCACGACGTTCACGATGCTCCGAACGTTAGAGGATGTTCGAAAAGTATTGCAATAAAAACAGCCCCTTTATAATATGGGGCCGTTTACAGTTTTTAGGTAATCAATTTTTTAGTTCGTCTTCCAAAAAGGAAACAAGTTTTCTAAATGCTTTTCCGCGGTGCGATACAGCATTTTCTTCATCAACAGTCATCTCTGCCCATACTTTGTCAGTACCTTCAGGTATAAACAGGGGACTGTACGGCATTTTCGGCTGAGGCTTTGTTCTTGGTGCATCTAGAAGTATGCCATTTACTGCGCCTTCAAACTGCATTTCTCTACCGTCAGGTGTAAAAAGATATACAACTGTCTTAAATGTGGCAGAGCGGTCAGTTTTTCCTTCGAGTTGTTGAAGGGTGTGCTTTGTAATGTCATCGGTTGATACATTTCCTGCCCAACGTGCCGCATGAATACCTGGCTCTCCGTTCAAGGCATTGATATAAAGCCCTGTATCGTCTGCCATAATCCATGCTGGCTCAGTAAGGCGTTCTTTGACATATAACACTTTTTTGAGTGCGTTTTCACCAAGGGTATGGCCGTCCTCAATAGCCTCACCGTCAATACCAGCTTCATCAAGGGTAAATACCTTAATAAGGGGGTTAGTGAACATTGCCTTGATTTGCTCGGCTTTGCTCGGGTTTCTGGTTGAAAGGATGATATTCATAGTTTTGTTTTTTCGATAATTTAACGTATCTGGAAGTATAAGGCAAATCAGGTAATGAAGCATGTCTAGATGATATACTCCAAAAATCAGGTTAATCTTATGGAATCAAACCAAGAACAACAAGATAGCTCTCATGCTGCAATAGAAGAATATAATCCAAAGTGGGCAGAAATGTATGAACAAGAAGCCGATCAAATTAAAGAATTATTGGGAGATAAAATAATTAGAATTGAGCATATCGGAAGTACTTCTATTCCTGGACTTATATCAAAACCGATTATTGATATAGCAATTGAAATATCTTCTTCACAAGATGTAGATGACATTGTTGAGTTATTGGAAGAACTAGAATACCCAGCTCCTGATAGTCACAACAAAGATATATCAACAGAGCGTCATTTGTTGAGAAAGGGTAATCCAACACAATTTCACCTTTCTATTTGTTATGCAGATAAAGGAAGTTTCTTGGAACGGCAGTTACTGTTTCGAGATTATTTACGAACACATGATGACGCGAGAGACGCATATGCTACGCTCAAAAAAGAGTTGCTAGAAAAAGACCCAACTGGAAAAGGTGGGTATATTGGAGGTAAAACAGATTTCGTGATGTCTATTCTCAAAAAAGCTGGGTTCCAAAATGAATGGTTTGATTTGAGTAAATACTAACTTTGCTCCCCCGGCAGGGCTCGAACCTGCGACCAAGCGATTAACAGTCGCTTGCTCTACCAACTGAGCTACAGGGGAATGTGGGGTTAAAAACGAACTGGAAAACTATAGCATTTTTCTCTTGAGGCCTCAACCTCCTCACTAGCTTGGTGGGGAGGTCAATATCGCGGATCCTGAAGCCGGAAGTCGTCTTGGTATACCGGCGTACCATACGGCGTTGGGTCGTTCCAAACGTCGAAGTGGAACCACCCATAGCCTTGGGGTGGAGTAGCGAGGAGCGCACGATCTTCGGGGAGTAAGTAGTCTGCCATCCAGCTGTCAGGTGCGACGGCAGTCGGTGCGATCCAGATACCGCGCGAGACGAAGGGGTATGCCCACCAGACGAAGACGATGAGGAATGCTATTGCCAAAACTTTGCCCATCCCATTAGAAACAGGCTAACGCACCCGCTTTATTTTTTATGTACTTTCGACTATACTGCATTGCTTTTGTATGGCATTATGTCCTGTTCTAACGGGACAAGTATAGCTATACTACGTGGCATTCCATATTTATCAATACCCTATATTTCTATGCATCATTTCACCAAAAAGACCAAGATCGTCGCAACCATCGGCCCTGTGACTGAATCCAAAGAAGCATTTACTCGCATCCTCCACGCAGGAGTGAACGTCGCGCGTATCAACATGAGTCATGGCTCATATGACGAGCAGTCCAAAAAGATCAAAAACATCAAGGCTGCTTCCAAGAGAGAGGGGATTCCGGTGGCGATCTTACTTGATCTCTGTGGCCCCAAGATCCGCATCGGAGATTTCAAAGAAGGACCAGTCGAGCTCATTCCTGGTAATGAATTTATCCTCACCGGCAAACAGTGCGAAGGGGACGCGACACGTGTGTATTTCAACTATCCGCACATTGCGACCGATATCAAGCCAGGCATGACCCTCATGGTGGACGATGGCAAGAAGAAGCTTGAAGTGGTGAAAGTAAAAGGCGATGATATTTATACCAAGGTGATTGTGGGTGGTACGACCAAGAGTCGCCGCGGGGTCAACATCCCTGGCGCATATCTTTCGATCGACGCGCTCACCGCAAAGGATAAGAAAGACTTGGTGTTTGGGCTTGAGCAGGGGGTAGATTTTGTGGCGCTTTCATTTGTGCGCACGGCAAAGGATATCGAAGTGCTTCGCAAACTTCTCAAGAAATACAAATCAAATGCGCAGATTGTGGCAAAGATTGAAACCACTGAAGCAATCGAGCATATCGATGCCATCATTGCCGCAACAGATGTGATCATGGTTGCGCGCGGCGACCTTGCGATCGAGGCGGGCCCAGAAAAGGTGCCGTCATATCAAAAGCAGATTGTGAAGAAATGCAACGAAGTCGGAAAGCCCGTGATCGTTGCAACGCAGATGCTCGAAAGTATGATCACGACTCCAGTGCCTACTCGTGCAGAAGTCTCCGACGTCGCAAATGCGATCTTTGACGGAGCGGACGCAGTGATGCTTTCCGAAGAAACAACGCTTGGGAAATATCCGTTTGAAGCAGTGTCCATGATGACTGACATCGCTGTGCGTACTGAAGCGGAAATTGGCACGCACCGTCGCCACAAAGTGCACAACGGCAACATCGTCGACTCCATTTCTTCCTCTGTGGTGCACAACGCCGAAGATGTCGCTGCAACTGCCATCATCGCGCTCACTGAGACTGGCTCCACTGCTCGTGCAATCGCGCGCTACAAGCCACAGCAGCCGATCATTGCCTTCACACCGCACGACGAAGTACTCAGACAGCTTATCCTTGTCTACGGCTGCTATCCGATCAAAATAAAACCGTTTCAATTTATCGCACAGGTGATCCCGACGGTAAATGCCACCCTCAAAAAGGAAGGCGTAGCCGCAAAAGGCGACCGCATCGTGGTCTCAGCAGGGGTACCATTTCGTGTGGCAGGCAGCACAAACATGCTCATGATCCTCACAGTTGAATAGTTTTGTGAAGTGCTATAATTGAGGTATATGAATATTTCAATCACTGCACACAATACCGAACTTACCCCAGCATTGAAAGATTATGTCGAAAAGCGACTCGGAGGCCTTGCAAAGTTTACCGCAGGCGACCCGACCGTAGCAGTTGAGATCGGGATGACGACGTCGCATCATCGCCAAGGTGATATCTTTGAGGCAAAGGTGAACGTCGTGACGCCGCTCGGCAAGCAGTATCACGCAGTGTCTCAAAAGCCGGACCTCTACGAAGCGATCGACGATGTGCGCGCTGAAATCATCCGCGAGCTCACGAGTGCCAAAGACAAAAAGGTCACACTCTTCAAACGCGGTGCACAAAAGGTAAAAAGTATATTGAAAGGGTTTCGTTAAGCGATCGATTGCTGATACTGTTGCCAACTCATCCGCTTTCCGTTTTCCGGGATTACTTCATCGACCACAAACTGCTTGTCCGCTCCCAAAGGGCTGGCGGGGTCATCCTCAAGGTGGGCATTTGTTATTTTGATACGTTTGCCGTCTTTGAAAAAGAATGATCCTGGCCAGCCAAAGTATGCGCGATACTTGCGATCGTTTACGACTGCATCATCTGCAAGATTGAGCTCGCCCATTTCTTTGGAAATTTTGGTACACGTGGTGACAAGAGATTCGTCTTGAACGACCGGGTTTGTAGCACCTGCAAAAATGTTTTTTATGGTTTCAGGGAGAAGTAGGAGTGCTTCTTTGTTTAATTTATCTCGTAGTGTTGGAGTTGTGTCATTTGGATCGATCGGTACTTCTTTTACGGCAAGAATATTACCCGCGTCGAGTTTGTACACCATCTGCTGGATCGTCACGCCAGTCACTGTATCGCCATTAAGGATTGCAGACTCGGTCGGCGTCGCACCACGATATTTCGGCAAAAGGGAATAGTGCACATTGATCGTTCCATACTTTGGCAAATCAATAACGCGTTGCGGAATGATCTTGCCGTATGCGACAACGACAAAGAGGTCCCATGGAGTTTTCGAAAGCTCCGCAAAAAAAGCATCGTCGAGTTTTTCTGGCTGCAAACATTTCACATTATTTTTTTCAGCCCACATTTTTGGTTCAGGTGCAGTCATCACCATGCCGCGACCGACCGGACGATCGGGTGCCGTCACAATGAGAGTAGGGGAATACTCATGTGCGACAAGTGTCCCAATAAAGTCAGTCACAAACCCCGGAGTCCCAAAAAAGGCTATATTCATAGGGGTATTGTAGCATATTGACAAATTATTATATTTATGATATTATATAATAGTAAACAATTCTTTCCAACTTAATATTACAAACAATGAAAAAGTTACTCTTTATTTTGTTTTGCCTGATTTCAACAACAGTAGTTAATGCACAAATTGATGGACATGTCGTGGATCCTCAACCACAGGTAACAACCTGTCCAATGCTGACGAAAGAAGAAGGTTTGATGGAACAGCATTTTGTGTTCAATTCAGATGATACTAGGTATGAAGTAACGATTAAGGAATACCTACTGGCACCGCTGAAAAACTGTGTTGAAGTAATTTCAACTAAAAATACTGCTGGTATGATTAAAAATGTTGTGCTTCCAATGTCGTTCAGACAGTTCGCACTTGCGCCGGAGATTAATGAAATGCAGGTAACAAAGTTGCCAGGCAAACTGGTGATCATGTATTACTTCCGCGGCAGGAAAATGATCATCGAAATAGGATGATTCATACATAAAAAATAATACAAACCCTCTCTTTTTAGAGAGGGTTTTTTTCTGGTGGTAAATCCTGCACCTGTGTTGCTTTGTCGATAAAGAGCACGCCGTTTAGGTGATCGATCTCATGTTGGAAGATTTGGGCGAGGAGGCCGCGGCCGGAGATGACAAATTCATTGCCGTCGGCTGAAAGTGCACGGACGGTGCAGCTTGTTGCGCGTTTTACGAGACCATATTTCCATCGCACGGAGAGACAGCCTTCGGAGAGTTCCTCCTTTTTCTTGCCGATGCGAACGATCTCGGGATTGATAAATACGGTGTCGCCGCTGAGTAGTTTAGACGCGCGCGCCGCGACGACGAATATCCGAAGTGAGTGGCCGATCTGTGGAGCTGCGATCGCCACACCGTCCTCTTCGCCGTGGAGCGCTTCGATCATGTTTGAGATGATCGATTGAATCTTGCCACTCTTAATTTCCTTGGCATCCACAGGTGCTGCTGTATCGCGGAGCACTTGGTTTGGTTCTTGAACGATTGGTGCGGGCATAGGTGGGATTATTTCAAATGCTTGAGGAAACTTGCAAGTTCAGCGATCTTTACGGTTTCTTGTGAGCGCGTTTCCATGTTGCGCACGATGACGGTGTCGTGCACTGCTTCCATTTGCCCAAAGATCATCACATATGGTGCGCCGCTCTTTTCGGCAACACCAAGCTGCGCACCGAGGCTGTCTTTGGAGATCGACTGCATGATCGGCACATGTGCCTTGCGGAGGATTTCGATGATGTTGATGCTCTTGAGCTTTGCTTCCGCACCAATCTGGATGAAGTACACCTTTGGCTTTTTGATAATGCGGGGTGCGAGATCTTTGAACCACGCACTTTCGACGACGCGATCAACGCCAATGCCGACACCCATGGCAGGCACTTCCTTTTTGGAACCAAGTTGTTTTGCGAGCAAGTCATATCGTCCACCACCACCAAGTGCAAGGGGAGCCTCGTTTTCTACTGGTGCAGGATCAGGGATTTCGAACACTGTGCGCGTGTAGTATGAAAGTCCACGAACGAGATTTTTGTTGATCTCATATGCGATACCCATTTCATCAAGTGCGCTCAGCACTTCTTTGAAGTGCTTTTTTGCGGCAGTGCCGAGATGTGAGACGATATCAGGCGCCCCAGCATTGATTGCGATCGTTGCCGCTTCTTTGGAGTCGAGGATGCGAAGCGGGTTGGTCTTGAGTCGTTCACGATCAAGCGGTGCGAGGTCTTCGAGATGCTTTTTGTAATAATTCGTGAGTTCGCGAATGTAGGAGATACGGTCTTCTTTGTCGCCCATAGAGTTGATCTGTACGACGAGATCTTTTGCGCCCGCTTCTTCCAATATTGCTACCATTGTCTTGATCAAAAGCGCGTCAACAATACTTTTTTCGCTTCCCATTGCCTCAAGTCCAAACTGATAGAGCTGTCGATAGCGACCACGCTGAGGTTTGTCATGGCGGAAATACGGGCCGTAATAATAAAACATTTGTGGCTGTGGAAGGTTGCTCATACCATGCTCTAGGTACGCGCGCATGACTCCTGCAGTGCCCTCAGGACGCATTGCTAAATGATCGCCACCTTTTGTTTTGAGTGTATACATTTCCTTGTCCACGACATCAGTGCCTGCACCAATAGCGGTAGTAAATGTTTCTTCATGTTCGAGGATCGGTGTTTCGATTGGCTTGAAGCCGTAGTAGACAGCAACTTCCTGAGCCTTTTCAAAAAAGCCTTGGAATTTGTAGTAGTCATCGCCGATGATGTCACGCATGCCTTTGGGGCTTGCCAGATCACCTGTTTTTTTGTGTTCTTTTTCGCTACTCATAGGTTACTCATAGTCTACGTCTGCAGGCAAATAATCGATCGAGTTGAGCGGAAGGAGTCGGACGAGTGCGCGGCCGCGAATGTTGCTTTTCGGCAAATTGCCCCATGCGCGAGAGTCATAACTACCACTGCGGTTGTCTCCCATGACGAAGTAGCTGCCTTCAGGAACGGTGACGGTGAGGTTATCGGACTGCTTGTGTGTGATGAATGATTCATCGAGCGTGAAGCCCTTGGGGTGCGCTGCGTTCGTGATCGTCACCTTGGTACCAGAAAGGGTCACCGTGTCTCCTGGAAGGCCGATGATGCGCTTGATGTAGTACTTGGTGGGCTCAGGGGGGGATTTGAAGACGATGACTTCACCACGCGCAGGTTCGCGAAATCGATACGAGACTTCATCGATGATGAGGTACTGCTTGTCTTTGATGTCAGGATCCATGGAGTTGCCCGAGACGATGAATGGACGAATGACAAATGCCTGGATGAGGAGTGCTAAGCCGATTGCGCCGGCAATATAGAGCACGTTTTCGATAAAAATCCAAAAACGTGAGCGAGGCTGTACAGCGGTAGGTTCCATAGGTTGGGGGAAGTATAAACGATTTCTGCCTATGGGACAATCACGTACAAAATCCTGTTAGTTATTTACATTCTGGTGTTATATAGGTAAGATTTTGTACGTGATGAAAACTATTATCGGCCTTGGAAATCCTGGCAAAAAGTACGAACGACATCGACACAATGTTGGATTTCAGGTGCTTGATCGATTGTCCCAAGACTTTAAAGGAGATAAGTACACACTCTCACAAAGAGCAGATTATTCAGAAAATATTCGCTTAGTAAAACCGCTTACTTTTATGAATGAGTCAGGTAAGGCGGCAATGGCATTTGATAACGATGAGATTGTAGTTGTTTATGATGATATTGATATTCCATTGGGAACAGTAAAATGTTCATATGCAAGAGGTGCGGGTGGACATAATGGTGTGCAATCAATTATCGATCACTTAAAGAGAAATACATTTTTTCGCATCCGTGTTGGTGTACGACCTGTCCATGAAGAACTCCTTCCACGCATCGCACCACCCGATGGCTTTGAAAAATTCCTTTTGTCAGACTTTGCGCCGATGGAAGCAGAGCTCAGGGAGCAGGGGATTAGTCGCGCGATTGAGATTATTGAAGCTTTAAAAACGAAAAGTTTCGACGAGGTAATGAATCAATATAATTAAATATTGACAAATATTTCATTCATGATATATTAATTCAAAATTATTCATCATGAAATTAATAAGGAAATTACTAATTTGGATAGTAGAACTCTTTTCGCCAAAGGTAAATAAAGAACGAAAAAAACATTTTGCCGTATTTTTTGAATCTCGATTCGAAGAATGGAAGACCAAGGGATATTATTATCCGGTTTCAGATCCATTCAGATTACGCAATTTGCTCAAAGAAGACATCGAGCTAATTGGCAAGAAAATTCTTTCAATTCCATCCAATGCAAAAACCTTACCAATTAAAACCACTCAACTGCATATAAAAGATATAACCGAAAATGCATGGAAACATCTCATCAATAATTTTTTTGAAGGACTCCATTATTCATTTTCTTGTAAAGATAACAAAATTTATATTCATTTCGGGTATCCAAAAGATGTGTATGATGATTGGTTTTAAATCAAAAACCGCCCCACAAACGTGAGGCGATTTTTTTATTCCAATTATTCTTCCTTCTTGTCTCCGTACACGAGCGTCATGCGCTGTTCCTTTGGTTCAAAGAGGGTAACGGTAAATGAGTAAGTCTTCCCAAGCTGAAGTTCTGCACGAAGCTTGTCTTCAGAACCAAACGTTGAGTGATGCACAAGTCCTGCCACGCCTTCCTTGATGGACACAAGTGCGCCGTGCTTGTTGTACTTGATGACGACACCTTTCACGATGTCACCCTTTTTGAGTGAGCCTTCAAATGCCTTCCAAGGATTTTCTTTGAGCGCTTTGATAGAAAGCGAGATCTTGCCATCCTTAATGTCGATGATCTTTGCCTTCACCTTATCCTTGAGCTTGAACATAGAGCGTGGATCTTCGACAAGTCCCCAGTCAAGTTCTGAGATATGTACCAATCCTTCGAGGCCGTCCTCGATCTTGAGAAATACTCCAAAGTCAACGATACCAGTCACTTCACAGTCGAGTTCATCGCCCACTGCATATTTACTTACAACTTCCTGACGTTCTTCGGGGTTGTTGTCTTTCTCAGAGAAGATAATCTTGCCATCCTTTGGATTTGCACTGATCATTGTCACTGCAAGCTTGGTACCAGCGAGCTTTTTGAGTTCGCGAAGGATCTTGTCTTTGTCAGAATCTTCGACGCGAGGGTAGTGTTCAGCTTTGAGCTGGGATGCTGGAAGGAATCCAGGCACGCCCTGCCAGTCGATGATAAGTCCGCCCTTGTTGGCATCCTTGATGATGAGCTCAAAGACTGTCTTGTCCTTGATCGCGTTTTCAGCTTCATTCCAAAGGAGCGCAGCCTTTGCTTCCTTCAGCGACAGTTCGACGTAGCCGTCGTCGTTTTCAGTGTCGACAACCTTTGCTTTGATGACGTCACCGACGTTGGTCTTTTTGATCAAGTCACGCGCAGCGATGTATTCGCGGCCATAAATGATACCTGTGCCGTATGGCGCGAGATCGATGTAGATCGCAGCTTTGCCGATACCGATCACTGGACCTTCGACGAGCTCGTCGAGGCGAGGTCGGTGTGGACCTTCATCTACTATTTCAGTATTCATTTGTTCTTCCTTGCCCGCCATGACTTCTTCAGAGATGTCGGCGGGTGTCTTTTTTGTTCGTGGCATATAAATAAAAATGCGCCGCAGAGGCGGCGATCCGGTATAGCTTGTTGTGCTATCCAGACTGCCTACCAAGATTTCATTTAGCATTTCGAGCCTAAATGAGGTTATTCCTAATAGGTTACTTATTAACTCCGTAGAGTAGGCAAATACTAGCATTTTAGAGGGGAAATGGGTAGTATTGACTTTTTTAAATAAAAATGATATAATAATCTTATTGTTCATTTAAAAAATTAACCATTATGATAGAAATTACCTCGATTCCTTCTGGCGAAGAAGTGATCAGTGATCTTAAAGAATTAATGAGTAATGATGCTTATTCTGATACGCAGCTTGAAAGACAGTTATTCAAGAATAAAGAAGAGCTTAAGATGGCTGAACGTGTATTAATTGAGAAGGTAGATAAAAGGATAGAAGAAAACCTGCTTAATACGCTTCAAAATCTTGAAAGCTGGATGATGCATAATCGAACTTTTCGCGGTTCGTATGAAGCTTATATTGCATTACGAATCCTCAATACGCATTTACTCATTCTCTTTTTCCAGAGGTATCGTTAAGTTAATTTGTTCTTAAATCCCTGCTTAGTAAATAAACCGGGGATTTTTTTATTGGCTGGTTTTTGCTATAGTGTCGGGTATGGTTATAACATACTACGGCAACACCTATTTCAAGCTCACCCTCGGAGACCTGACGATTGCGACCAATCCGCCAAGCAAGACATTGAAGCCTTCACGCTTTGGGGCTGACATCGCGCTCATTACTACCAACGTGCCTGAAGCAAACGATCCAGAGACGGTATCGCTTGGTGACAAGGAACCATTTGTGATCGACTCCGCTGGTTCATACGAAGTACACGAACTCTTTGTGGCAGGTGCGCCAAGTACTATCAGTGTGGGTAAAGATGAGAAGATCAATACTGTATATGGCTTTGAACTCGACGGTATCAAGATCGCATTTCTTGGTCTTGTAAATGATGAAAAGAGTTTTTCGAGTGAAGCAAAGGAGATCGCGTCGCAGGCAGATATGGTCTTTGTATCAGTAGGAGACGATCCAAGTGGTGCATACAAGACCGCAACGAGCTTTGACCCCAACGTCATCATTCCGATGAATTACGATGCTGATGGTTTGAAGAAATTTTTGAAAGAAGGCGGACAAGAAAAGAATGAGGTACAAGACAAGGCGACACTGAAGCGTCGTGACCTCGATGGCAAAGAAGGACAAATTATCGTACTACAAGCACAGTAGTCTATGCTCGAACATCATCCAACACATGTCAGACGAAAGATTGCACTTCTGATCACGGGGGGTGTAGCACTCGTTCTTGTCATTGTCCTTATCCTTGTGTACTCGCGTAAAAAGGCAGAACCTACGAATGATTCTGGTTCAAATCTCAAGCATTTTTATGACACAATTGTGGACACCGGACAACAATACTTTGGGGGCAATTAATGCTATACTGTAGTGCATTTATATGGCTAAAAAAGCAGCCCCACAACCCGCTGAGTCGACTCCAGTGACGCCGCGCCAAAGCGTGATCCCGGTCAATATCGCGACTGAAATGCGCACGAGCTTTATCGACTATGCGATGTCGGTGATTACTGATCGTGCGCTTCCCGATGTACGTGATGGGTTGAAGCCTGTGCACCGCCGTATTCTTTTTTCTTTGTATAAAAATGGTTTGATGCCAACCGCAAAGTTTCGTAAAAGCGCGCTGATCGTCGGTGATGTGCTTGGTAAATATCACCCACACGGTGATGCATCGGTCTATGATGCGATGGTAAATATGGCGCAAGACTTTTCATTACGCTATCCACTTGTGAAAGGCCAAGGAAACTTTGGTTCGATCGATGGCGATAATGCTGCAGCAATGCGTTATACCGAAGCACGCATGTCAAAAATTGCTGCAGAACTTTTGCGTGATATCGAAAAAGACACGATTGATTATCGTCCCAACTATGATGCAACGATCATGGAGCCATCCGTGATGCCGACTACGGTGCCAAACCTGCTTCTCAACGGTACGCTTGGTATTGCCGTTGGTATGGCATCCAACATTGCGCCGCATAATCTTGGCGAAATTGTCGATGCGTGTATTCACCTGATTGAGAACGATGAAACGAGTAATGAAGATCTTGCAGATATTGTGCAAGGTCCAGACTTTCCAACAGGTGGACTTGTATTTAATAAAGCTGATATTGCACACGCATTTGCGACTGGTCGCGGCGGAGTAGTCTGTCGTGGTGAAGCTGAAATTGCAGAGACCAAGAGTGGTGTCTACACGATTACGGTAACCTCACTTCCATATCGCGTTGTTCGTTCAAGTTTTGTCGAATCCATCGCAACGCTCGTGCAAGAAAAGAAACTTGAAGGTATAAAAAATCTCGATGATCTTTCGGCTGCTGATATGCGCGTTGTGATCACACTCAAAACTGGTGTCAATCCGCAAAAGGTACTCAACTATTTATATAAACACACGCAGCTCGAACAAACATTTCACTACAACATGGTGGCGCTTGTCGACGGCGTACCTGAAACGCTTTCGCTCAAATCCATCCTCTCATCATTCATTGGGCACCGAGAAGAAGTAGTCCGACGTCGCACCGCATTTGACCTCAAGAAGGCAAAGGAGCGTGAGCACATTTTGTTGGGCTTGAAAAAGGCGCTCGACCATATCGACAAGATCATCACACTCATCCGTGGATCCAAAGATGCGGCAGTTGCAAAACTCAACTTGATGAAGGAATTCAAGTTCTCTGATCTCCAAGCAGATGCCATCCTTGAAATGCGTCTTCAGAAACTCGCAGGCCTCGAACGCAAGGCAGTCGAGACTGAACTCAAAGAAAAGCAGGATCTCATCGCAGAGCTCGAAGCGCTTCTTGCAAGTGCAAAGAAAATCTTCAAAGTGATCGCAGACGAACTCCGCGAGATCAAAGACAAATATGCAGACGAGCGCAAGACCAAAATCATTACAGGTGGTACCAAACAGATCAATGACGAAGACCTTATTCCAGAAAAAGAATCAGTGCTCGTCTTTACCGCGGGTGGGTATGTAAAGCGCACCGATCCGACTGAGTACCGCCAGCAAAAGCGCGGCGGTGTAGGGGTGATCGATCTCGAAACCAAAGAAGAAGACTTTGTGACAATGCTCCTTTCTGCAGATACGCACTCAGACCTTCTCTTTTTTACGAACAAGGGTAAGGCATACCAGATCAAAATGTATGACATTCCTGAAGGCAAGCGCGCGACCAAAGGCAAGAGCATCATGAACTTCCTTTCACTCGGTTCTGATGAGCAGGTGACTTCGATCCTCGCTGTGCCCAAAAAAGCAAAGGAAGAAAAGGCGTCACTCATGATGGTGACCAAAAACGGCACTGCGAAAAAGGTGACGTACGAATCATTTAAGGATGTGCGCCGTAGCGGCATCATCGCGATCCGACTTGAAGACAATGATGAGCTTCAGACTGTGCTTCGCGTACAAAAGGGGCAGAGTGTGATCCTTGGTTCTACACAAGGGCAGTCCATCCGATACGCAGAAGGTGACATCCGAGAAATGGGTCGCACTGCAGGCGGTGTGCGCGCAATGAAGCTCGGCAAAGGTGACTCAATCGTAGGTGCAAATGTGGTTGCAACTGAAGATCAGACATATATGCTCACGCTTGGTTCAAATGGTATCGGCAAGAAAACGCCGATCAGTGAATACAAGGTACAAAAGCGCGGTGGTAGCGGCATCAAGACTGCAAAGATCACCGCAAAGACCGGACACCTCATGGTGGCAATGGTGGTGCATGACGGCAACGAACTTGTTGCAATGTCCAAAAAAGGCCAAGTCATCCGCGTCGACCTCGCAACCATTCCCTCATCTGGACGCCAAACGCAAGGGGTGACCATTATGAAACTTCGTCCAGGTGACAGCCTCGCGTCAGTTACGTCACTCTGAGTCAGTTAGTAGTACGTAGATAGTAGTTAGTAGGTTAATTCTACTAACTACTTACTACTATCTACTAACTCTTGTATACTTACTCTATGTTCATGGAACCTTCTGCGATACTTGCGCAGTGTCATCTGCAATCAACTGATAGTGTTGCTGACTTTGGTGCTGGTTCTGGATTTATTTCTCGTGCAGCTGCTGCGCTCGTGCCGCAAGGTAATGTGTTTGCGATCGAAATCCACCGCGATATCGTGGCCAGACTGACACGTGAAGTCCAAGATATGGGGATCAAAAATATGCACCCACTCTGGGGTGATATCGAAGTGGCAGGCGGGTCAAAACTCGGGGATGGGAGCATGGATTTTCTTATTCTTTCAAACACACTATTTCACCTCGAAGATAAGGAGGGCTGTTTGCGGGAAGCGTCGCGTGTGCTCAAACCCGAAGGTCGAATGCTTATCGTGGATTGGAGCGAGTCGTTTGGCGGTATGGGGCCGCGTCCACAAGATGTCGTGACCAAGGATGTCGCGCGAGCACTTGCAGAGCGTGCAGGTTTTGCAGTAGTGAATGATACGTTGCCAGGAGGAGATCATCACTATGCTATACTCTTAAAGAAAATCAAATGAATCACGTACGAAATACCATTATTATGTTTCGCAAGTATATAAAAGTCGATATTATTTCGATAAGTAAATTTCGTACGTGATGAAATCATCATTTCAAACAATCCTTCTCATAGTTTTTGGTGTCGTGTTTGTCGGCGCAGTGGTTGTTTTCTCTGGACTTATCTCATTTGGTTCAAAGACAGCTGACACCAGCAAACCCACGGGCACGGTCACACTCTGGGGTATCGCGCCACAAACTGAGATGCAATCATACATAGACACACTGTTGGTGGGCAACAACGACTATAGTATTCGCTATACCGAACATCCTCCAGCAAATTTGCAGCAAGACCTGATCGTTGCACTCGCCAACGGCAATCCGCCAGATCTTATCCTTTTTTCATCCGAACTGTTTTCGCAATTTAAAGAAAAACTGTACACCGTGCCGTACACCGCGTACCCTGAACGTACGTATCGCGATACCAATATCGATGGTGCACAAATATTTTTAAGTAAAGCGGGCATCGCAGGCTTTCCTCTGGTCGTTGATCCACTGGTCGTGTATTACAACAAAGACGTGCTCGCCAAATCCAACTTCGTCTTTCCGCCCAAGACATGGACTGAACTGAAGCTCTCGATCCCGCTGTTGACTACACGCGATGCTCGCAACCGCATCGTCCAATCTGCAATCGCGCTCGGCACTGCCACCAATGTCGCACATGCGCGCGACATACTTTCCGCGCTCTTTTTGCAGACAGGCAACAGCATCATCGCGTACAATGGGCTCACTGATATGAATTCTGTCGTCCTCGGCGCATTACCTGCAGGAAGTTCTGTGGCTCCAGCTGCGCAGGCACTTGAGTTTTATACCAGCTTTTCAAATCCAACGAACAGCAACTATTCATGGAACATCTCGCTTCCCGACAGTCTCGCCCAATTTATTGCCGGCAAGAGTGCGTTTTATATCGGACGAGCAAGTGAACTCTTCACCATCCAAGCTCAAAACCCCAACCTCAACTTTGACGTTACCCAACTCTTTCAGACGGGGGCTGATGTCAGACCCGCGACGTTTGGATCATTTCTCGCAGTGGGCATGACCAAAAATGCGCCAAACCCTACAGCAGCATATGCAGCGATGAATCTCATGAGTAGTGCGACTGGTGTCGATGCGCTTTCCAAGACACTGTCGCTTGCGCCAGTCAGACGTGATCTACTTCTCGTCAGACAGGACAATCCATACGTCTCGGTATTTTTCAATGCAGCACTTTCTGCGTTTTCTTGGCCTGATCCAGATCCAGTCGCGACCAACCAAATATTTAGAACGATGATCACGGATGTGACGAGTGGCGCAAGTAGTCCCTCGACTGCGATCACCGAAGCAGTCAAGAGTTTGCAATAATATGAAAAAACTTTTTCTCTCACTTTTCATACTCCTGACCTTCTTCACACAAAGCGTATCTGCGGCGGCTGATTTTACTACGGTCGTAAAGTCGACTGATGGACATTCGGTCACGATCACTATCCGAAATGATGGAAAACAGGGAGTCGATGCAAGCGGATCGTACTATAGCGTGTTTGATACAAAGATAACTGCGCGCAACAGTACAACAGGAAGTGTTGACTATGATGGTTCTGGTCCGCGTGTCGCTGGTGGAGAAACAAAGGAAGTAAAGATAGTAAATCTTGATGCGGCTACTGCATACACGATCACTATTACGGTTGATGAGAAATCGACCCAAAAACAAAAAACATTAAACGCAACTACCAAAGCATCTACTACCCCAAATCCCAACAAGCCTCCTGTTGCCGACCCTGGATCAAGTCAGATCATTACACTGCCACAGACGAGTGTGACACTCGAAGGTAAAGCAAAAGATGCTGACGGCACGATCGCAAGTACGAAATGGATCAAAGTTTCTGGATCAGGCACGATCACAAACCCTACATCCCTCACCACTACGGTCACCGGTCTCACTGAAGGAATCTCAAAATTTGAGCTCATAGTGACTGACAACAAAGGCGCAACATCGATATCAAGTGGTGTGACGACGATATCGATCACGGTGAAGTCCGCAGTTACGGCAGCTGCTTCTTCGTCCGCAAGTACTTCTACAGGTGATCAATGTCATGACGAGAAAGACAACCAGATAGGGGATGGGAGAGATTATGGCTATGGCAAGGACAACGGTGATCACAAGGCAGACCACTATGGAGTCGATACTGAT
This sequence comes from uncultured Candidatus Saccharibacteria bacterium, assembly GCA_964602465.1. Taxonomy (GTDB): domain Bacteria; phylum Patescibacteriota; class Minisyncoccia; order Phycocordibacterales; family UBA9973; genus UBA4124. The sequence goes on along the minus strand of CAZRQQ010000003.1, from coordinate 5,493 downwards.
GGTGATAATGTCATTGATGTCGAACCAGATCCGAGCTGCTTCTCGACCACTGCAACACAGGAGACGGGGGATGACGTAGTGAGCGATATCATTCCATGTACAGACAAATGTACATTCACCGATGTGTTTCGCCTGTTCAACAACTTCCTCAAGTTCTTTTTCACGACACTCCTTGCGCCACTCTTTGTATGTATCCTTATCTATGCCGGGTTCAAATACATCACCGCACAAGGCGATCCGAGCAAGATCGTCAAAATCAAGAAAATGCTCATCAATATCATCAAAGGCATCGTGCTTATCCTTTGTGCATGGCTCATCGTCCACACGATCATGACGACAGTACTCAACGAAAAATTCAAAGACGCCGGAGTAGAATTCTTGGGGAACTAAGGCTATACTGTATGAGCATGAAAAACATTAGTATCTACGGATTTATTTTCACACTTCTTTTACTACTTCCCGGATATGTTGATGCAGCAAATGTATTACCTAAGGCAAGTGCGGGAGCAGATCAAACTATTACACTTCCGGCAAACAACATAACGCTCCAAGGTGCAGCAACTGACCCCGATGGAACGATTGCGAACTATACATGGACAAAGGTTTCAGGGTCCGGCACTGTTCTTACTTCAAGTATTAATGCCTGGATCGTAGGCCTAACCCAAGGAACGTCAGTATTTAAATTGACCGTTACTGACGATATGGGCGGCACTGCTTCAGATGAAGTTACCGTTACCGTGAAGCCTGCACCAGCAGGTACGCCGACCGACAAACCATCAGGAGATCCGACTGACACACCATCGACAACGACCGATACCAAAAAAGCAGTAAATACCCCAGGGCAGGCGAGTGGATTCCTGCTCGATGTGAAGCTCCAAAATCCGCTCAAGGTAAATACCATCACTGAAGCCGTGGCGTTTTTTGTAAATACATTGATCAAGATTGCCATCCCGTTTATCGTCATCTTCTTTATCTGGGCAGGGCTGCAGTTTATCCTTGCCCGCGGCAATGCCGAAAAGATTGGAAAGGCCAAGAAAATGTTCTTGTACACAGTCATTGGCACACTCCTCATTCTGGGGGCGTGGACGATCACAAACGCTATTATTGGAACTGTTAATTCTATCGTAGGATAAGTATGAATCATATCGCCGGCATCATTTTTACACTACTAGTCCTTGGTACCTCCGCGCATGCACAGGTGCAGGTAAGCTGTACGCCAATCACTGACAGCAACTATACCTTCTGCTGTAGTGGCGGAAATGCAAATCTCCAGGATTGTCGAGATTTCAAAAAACCTCAGTCGACACAACCGTCCAATTATGTACAGCAATCTTCCGGTACACAAACGACAACTTCGACTCCAGGATTTATCTATGCGCCAAACACTATCGGAAGTGGTACAGGTGTGATCAACAATACCACTCCGGACAACACGATTGGCGACACACCCCAATCAGGTTCGGACGAGCTCAAGCAGTGCAGCAAGATCGAGTTTATTTCACTCCTCGATATCTTGATCTGGGCAAAGTGCATTATCTATGTGGCAATCATTCCGCTCATCTTTGGGCTCGCATTTCTCTTCTTCCTCTGGGGCGTGCTCAAATTTATCCGTGCGTCTGACTCTAACAAGCAAGCTGAGGCCAAAAAGATCATCTGGGCCGGACTCATTGGACTCTTTGTCATGACGAGTGTGTGGGGGATCATTAGTATCGTCAGCAGAACACTCGGTACTGGTTCTACGGTGCCACTACTTCAGACGACCTATCTCAAAAAGTAGCCCACACTAGGTATCCTCTGTGGTATACTTTGCGCATACCTATTTATCAGGGTAATTAATATAAGTAACTTCATTTATGAAAAAATCAGTTCTCGCTTCGTTTGGTAGTACACTTCTCGTGCCAGCGCTCACATTTGCACAAGACACAAGTTATGTAGACTTTTGGATCGGTCGAGGTAAGGGATGGCTCTCTATGGCACTCACCATCATCATGGTGCTCATGACCCTCTTCTTTCTTTGGAGTGTGTTCAAGTACGTTTCTGAAAAGGATGCAGGTAAGCTTCCAGAACACCGCAAGCGCATCTGGAATGGTCTCATCGGACTATTCATCGCAGTTGCAGTATGGGGTATTGTGAACATCGCTGCTCGCACGCTCGGTACTGACGTCAGAAACACTACTCCTGGCCTCACCTGTCCTCCTGGCAGCTTCTACAACTACGTCACGCACGTTTGTAACGTTCAGTAGTTTGATATGGGCTTGATCGCATACGCTGATTCTGTCGATACTCTTTTGTTCAAACTGAATGCAAAGATTATCAATCCTGCAATCGAGATCGCCTTCATTGTCGCCTTTGTTATCTTTATCTGGGGCGTGAGCGAGTACATTCGCGGTGCGAACAATGAACAAAAGCGCAAAGATGGCAGACAGCACATGCTCTGGGGGATCGTCGGTTTCGTCATTATGTTTGGGGTCTATGGGATCATCACACTCCTCACGCGTACGTTTGGCATCAAAGGTGCGACGATCAACAACGAACAGCAAACCTTCGATGCGCCCAAGATCAGAGAACTCAATTTACCGAAGCAATAAAAAAGCCGGACATATAGTCCGGCTTTGCCGTTTTTGGTTGTAAGAACTTATTCTGGTTTGTTTAATGCTCCGGTAATCCGGACACGTATGTTTTGGTCAACGGTAATGTATTTCCACCCGTCTGATCCGTCATTATGGTTTTCTACTGTATAGGCAGATCCATAGTCGTCGAACTTTTGGGTGATGTATACATGTTCATCGCCAAGCTTGTGTACCTTGAGTTCTGCAGTGGCAGGGAGGTCGATGGCTGTGGTGTAAAACCTAGTGCCCTTATTGCGTTTGTAACGGTAGGGTACCCCTGTTCTGAGTGTTTGATCACCGAGCTCCAGGTCAACATACGTCATATCCTCCGGCCATTCTTCCTCCTCCGCAACCGGAGCTTTATAGCTCACAGTGCTCGTAGTCGGAAGCATTTCTTCCTGATACTGTTTTGCTTTTTGTAGTCCCATATACTCTCCTTTGGCTACGAAATAACCTTTGAGGAAATAGATTGTGAGGATTACAAGAATAATTACGATAATCCGGAAAACGGTTTTACCAAATTTACTACCTGTATTTTTGGATATAAACTTTTTTGTTTTCGAATTGGGTCGTAATAATTCAAACAATAAAATTAGGAGTAAAATTCCTACCCATAATTTCCAGCTCAATACGTGATGAAATACAAACACAACTGCTGGTATAACTATGAGAAGCAGTAATATTCCAAACACAGCCAATTGGGTGTAATAGGTTTGTTTACTGAAGTTGTTAACTGGCATGGGAACCTCCTTCTTCTTGAGTTTGAATTTGATTTGCAACAATATTTTCTACCAATCGAGCTGTTCCGCCAGACAAAGTTTCGTTTCCTATCACTACAACCCCTTTTGTCTGCCCGAGGTTGTAAGCGATCTTTGTCTTCGTCTGATCAACAATACCCCTATCGTCTTTGTTGAATTCATACACCACTTTTAGATTATTTTTTAGAAGTGCAGTTTGTTTTACACCAACATCTTCTACTTTCTTCGCGGCCATTTCGATAACTGCGGCCTCAGTGGTCCTTGTTGCTTCTGCAGTTGCGTTTGCGGTAATTTTTTTAACTTCTGCATCACCTTCCGCTTTTTTAATAGAAGCTTGTTTTTCGCTTTCAGCGATAGGAACTTTCTGTTCAGCATTGATTCTTTCCTGTGTTGCTTTTGGAATAATAGTTGCTTCGTGGGTAATATGAAGCAGTGAAAAACCGTGTGGCTGAAATTCACCCGCATTTAGTTCGCTGATGATCTCGTTAAGTTCATTCAAGATGCCATCATTTGTAGTACCCCTTAATTCATCGAATTTCAGTTTGCGAAGTTTTGCGTTTAACTTGCTTATTATCAAGCGTTCTACAAAACCCATCGCGTTTCCACCAGGAAAATCAGATACGACTTTCATGCCGTCATCAATCTTCAGTGTAAACATGAATACAAATTTCACTTCACTGCCATCACTACTCAGAATTGTAATCTCAAACGGATGTACTTCACGATCAAGTAAATAGTATTGGTCCTCAATTGTTCGAGTTACCATAACCATCTTTTGAACAGTAATGTTGTCATCTGATTCGTCGGCTCCTTTTAGGTTTTGTTCAAACGTAACCAGAGCCTTTAAATTCCTTTTCTTTGCCTCATCTTCGCTCATCAATGATTTAAACGTAAACTTAAATTTGTGTATACGTTGAAACCAAGGAATGAGGAAAATGAAGGGGAGTGGAGGTGCTTCGGCTTCACTATCATAAAATATTTCATTAATGATAGTGTTACCACGTGCCATAAGGTAACGCCGGCCTCTCTCAGGTGAGAAAAAGCAGAAGTCACCTCTGTCGTTGATGAAGATATTGCTTAAATTTTTCGCTTCCATAACTATGTTTTTTGTTTATTTTAAAGAAATTTGTTACGTTTTGTTTGTATATATTATAGCAAAAAATATAGATTTGTCAACCAGACAGTGAGCTCGACTAGAGACGGATCTACTCTGTCGGGTAAATGGTCCAGACATGAAAAAACCACCTCTGAAAGGGAAGTGGTTTGAAGAAAATTGTAATAGCATTTAAGGAGTTCCGGTAATGTATATGTCCAATGATCCTGGGGTGGTAGCGAAATTAAAGTAGCCACCATAAGCCTTGTACCGTAAGATTGGTTCTGGGCTTGGATTGGCAGGATTAAACGGGGGAAGGTTGTATAAACCGTTATCTGCTTGTGGACTTGGCACAGTCTGCCATTTCATCGATGCCCATTTCAATACTGGATTGAGCATAGTTGTGGTAACACCATTTTGTGTTACCTGAACATATTCCCATTTTACATACCATATGATGGACTCACCGTTTTGCAGGTTGTTGTTTGTTCCACCACTTGTCGTATATCCTCCGTATTCGCTTTTTATCACTACAGGTTTTCCAGCCGGTTCTGCAAGTAATCCTCTGCCTGAAGTTGCATTTACAGGAAGTATCGGCAGCCGCAATTTATCATTTCCGTTGAAGAAAATAATTGCAGTGGTGTTGTCCGGTGTTTTTCCTATCAATACCGGATCCTCAATAATCGGAACGGTATCTACCACTACAGGAAGTATTTCCTTTCCGCAGCTGGTTAGTGAAGTCATTAACAATGCTATTACAATTGTAGAGAACAAATTTGATTTCATACTGATGATTTTTATTTGTGAGATTTAAGTTGTTTCAGTTGTCCAATAGGGCAGTACGGGATAACTGAAACAACCAATCACACTTTCATCATCTCTAGGTATATTATAGCAAATTATATGAATTTGTCAAGTATCCTCGATAAAGCAAAACACCTTGTATTTCAAAGGTGTTTTGCCGTTTTTGCGGTCACTTGTGCCCCTAGCAGGGCTCGAACCTGCGACCGTCTCCTTAAGAGGGAGCTGCTCT
>CAZRQQ010000002.1:0-56400 GCA_964602465.1 uncultured Candidatus Saccharibacteria bacterium | reverse complement strand
TTTCCAGATATAACGCGACAAACGCCCTAATGATAGGTTCTTTACGTTTGTCGCGATTTACGACCATACCTTGCAAACATTGTGTTCCCAAGGGTTAGGCCTCTTATTGCTTATTTAGTTGTCAATCAATGATACCTCAAAAGATACCATTCTGCACACCCTATCGCAGGGTACTGATTTTGTTAAGTAGGAGCGCGACCATGCAGTAAAATATATGTTTTGCATAGATATTAATGGCCTATTTTAAAATTTGATTCTGGATTACAATGGTCGTATCTTATGGGCATATTCAGACTTCTCTTGGCTTTATCAGTTGTAGCAGCCCACTCCTCATCATTTTTTGGGACATACCTCGTCGGGGGTAAGATCGCAGTTCAAGCGTTCTACATTATTTCAGGATTCTATATGTCGCTCATTTTGAGCGAGAAATATATCGGAAAGGCAGGGTCATATAAACTCTTCATCTCCAATCGATTTCTCCGTATTTTTCCTATATTTTGGGCAGTATTACTCCTCACGATCTTGTTCGGCACTGTCATGCTCATGTTTGGAGACCATAGTGCAACAGTGGGCGTCTATGCTAACTATCTCTCACAGGGAGGGCATTTCGATATCTTTGCGATTGGGCTACTCATCATCAGCAACCTCTTTTTGTTTGGTGGGGATCTGGTTATGTTTCTCGGACTCAATAGTACCACAGGCCATCTGTTCTTTACCCCGGACTTCACTATGACCACACCTCGTCTGCATGGCTTTCTATTTGTGCCCCAGGCATGGACTATCGCGATCGAGCTCATGTTTTATCTAATTGCGCCATTTATTGTCAGACAGAAAACATGGATCATCGGTACTATTATTGCTCTTTCTCTTGGGTTGCGTTGGTATCTCTATGCTCACGGATTCAACCATGATCCATGGACACATCGATTGTTTCCACTTGAGCTCGCATTCTTCTTGATCGGTACGCTGACATATCGACTATATACAAAGATCAAAACCTATACCTTTGATCAAAGAGTGCTCTATACCGCGCTCAGTGCGATAGGCCTTGCTACTGGACTCTATTATCCTGGCAATACTTCGGTTTTTCACGAAGCATCGTATTTCGCGCTTGTGGTGCTTTGTTTGCCACTTCTCTTTATCGTTACCAAGAACTCCAAGTTCGACTCAAAGATTGGTGAGCTTTCATATCCAGTCTATATCTGCCATATTCTCGTCATCACGATCGTCACATTCTTTTCGGTACAAGTGCGGTATATGGGACCGTTTATTGCTGTATTAAGCATAGGGTTTGCACTATTACTCAACAGATTCATTGCTGACCCGATCGAACGGTTTCGACAGAGGCGTGTACGGTTGGCAAAATAAAATACCCCATTTACGGGGATATTTTATTTACATTATTTTGTAGAGCTATGTTCAAATCTCAGATCAAAGCCAGCCCATTGCACTATTGAGGTTGCTTTTTCATAAAAGCTTTTACCAAATTCACTTAATGGATATTTTCCTTTAACAATTATAACTAAGGGCTTGTTTTTGTATTGTGGATTGTTTTCATATATTTCTCCACTTTCAACATAAGACAGATAATCATTTATTTTATCTTGCAAGATAAGTGCATGATCACTCTTTGGGTCATCCCATGTGTGGTGGTCAAAAATAAACAGTAAAACTTCATTTGATTTCTCATCAATACTTATTGCGTCTATTACTTTTTTCTGATCAACTGACATATTATTTTACAGGTCTTAATATATTAACTCTTGTAGGAGGGATTAACGTATTGCCAGGAAATCCAGGCTTACCATTTCCCATAATCATTCCTCCAGATTTTTGTATTTCCGGAAATGCGAGAGACTGGTTTTTTGTTAGAGGAGCTGTAATAGATGACTTACACTCGAATAGACAAATATTTCCCAAAGAATCTCTAGCTATAATATCCATTCTAGTAGTAATACCGCTCGGTGTTTTGATGGTCAACTGAGTTTGAGTTACTGGAAATGATTTAGTAATAGCTTTTAGTTCGCTAGTTTCAAATGCAGCACCAGCTGCTTTGTTTGCTTGTAGAACTGATGCTCGAGACGTAGAAGGAGCTACTGATGGAGCTACCCTAGAGAAGTTTGCATTTGGCATACTTATAGAAATCCCGACTCCTAAGGCAAGAGCATCTAGAGCTTGCTTATTTGCCTGTGACTTCACTGATGTAGAAACAGTGGGATTTAACTGTGTCCCAACATAATCAGTAACATAAGCAGTCGTCAGAAGTGGTGCAATAGCTTGAGTAGCCGCTGCTAGGAGCATTCCTTCTGCGATACAACCGTCCCAGATGCATTTACCTGTTGGATCACTTAGAGTGATCGGATTATTATTTCCATATGAATATGAGTTTGTATATTGAGGATTTCTGAGTGCAGTATCAGTCATACTCCAGAACATTGGATCTTCACTAATGAACTTTCCAATATTAGATTTGAGATATCGCGCATTGAGATAGTTGAGCTGTGCATTGGTGTCATAAACCTGTCCAATGTACTGTCGTTGTGAAGTATACGTACCACTTGAGATACGCTGGTTACCGTACGGGAAGTAGTCGAGCGTTGCAACCGATGCGCCTGTGCCGTTTGTCACCGCAGTCACAGAGTTGACCTGATCAACATGGTTGTAGTACGGAGTGACGGTAGTACCAACCGTTTCAACTGTTGCAACAAGTTGATCGCCTGCGTAGATCTGCTTGGTCTTCTTTCCTGTTGAATCAACATTGTAGTACTTGTTTGGATAGTAGTTGTTTGCCGTACCGACCTTGTGCCAGACACGATCACTGTTGTGGTCATAGTAATCGTTGATCGTTACACCTCCGACTACAGTCTGTGTGAGCTGGTCTTTATAGTTCCATGTATTTGCAAGCGTACCGTTGCTGGTGAGATTACCATCTGCATCGTACGTGTAGGTGACCCCATTGATCGAGGTTGCCGCATGAGGGTTTGCAGTGAGCACTCCTGTGTTTCCTTGGTAGAGGTAAGTACCAATTGGACCTGTGAGAATATTGCCGAGTGCATCATACGTGTAAGTGTGCGTATATGCAGTCGTTCCTGATGACACTGTCGTTATCGTTGCCGATAACATACGATATACATCGTCATAGGCATAGTTAGCAGTCTTCGAAGTAGTTGTATTTGACGAATCAATTACCTGGGTAATATTTCCTTCATTATCGTAGGTGTAGTTAAGATCGAGCATTTTAGTGGGTACTGTATTTTGCGTCAGACGACGAGTCATTCTGTAGAGCTTCGCCTGATCGTAGGTGTTTGTCGTTGTAACAGTATTTGGATAGGCTTGGGTTGTGATGAGGCTTGCTGCGTTGTAATCGAAGTTTGAGATCACATTTGTGAATGCACCACCGCTTTCCTTTCGTTCAATCTTTTCAGGGAGATTTTCAACGTTATAGGTGTATTTTACTTGTGCACCATCAGGATAAGTAACTGTAACGATATTTCCTTGTCGATCGTAGGTATATGACGTTGTGTACGCATTGCTATTGACCGTCTTGATCTCGCTTGCAAGGTTGCCATTTGAATCATATGTGTATGACGTGTTTGCGCCGCTTGTCATTGTAACTGTACAGAGTTTTCCAGTACCGTTTGTGCAACCGCCATACGTATACGTGATTTCCGTTCCTGCCACACCAGTCGTATCTTCGGTGAGTTGTTGATTGATATCGTTGTAGGTGTAATTGGTCGTGAGCGATCGAGGACTAATAGTCTGGGTCAAGTTTCCTGCATCATCGTAGGTATACGTCCAAGTACCAAATGTCGCATCTGCTGAAGCGTGAAGATCTTGTGCTGTAAGGCGTCGGCCGAGACCGTCATAGGTGAAGTTACGGATGTTGCTTGATGCATCGGTGACTTTGGTAAGCTTTGCGTTGAGGTTCCACTCATAGTTGGTGGTATACGTTGAAGCGCCATTGATCTCATCAACTTTTATGAGATTATTGTAGGCATCGGTATAGTACTTCTTGACCTTGCCGTTACGATCGGTAACCGTCGTCTTCCAGTCATCATATGCATAGGTTGTAGTACCAATCGCATCCGACTGAGTGAGCACGCGTTGGAGAGGATCATACGTGTAGTTGATGTAGAGATATGTTGTCGCTGAAGGAGTGCTTCGTGATGCACCGGTACCTGTGTGTGGAATTGAACGCTTGAGCACCAATCCAACACTGTTGTACATCGTGTTTGTGATGTTATAGGTCGGCGATGTTTCTGACTTCTTGCGTTCTTGAATGATGCGATTGAGACCATCGAGGTACTGATAGGTATCTGCAATCACAGTACCATCGAGGTAATCACTTTTTTGGATACGCACCGCACCCGACGTATCAGTGTACGTATACGAAGTTTTCGTTATAGCGCTGTAGGGTGTAGTGAAATCAGGAATTTGAATGAGTTTTACACGATCGAGTCCGTCATAGGTAGTCTTGTAGACAAATCCATTTTGATCGGTGACTTGTTTTGGTTTACCAAGCGAGTAGTCATAGAGATATTGCGTAGTCTGTGAGAGCGGATTGGTGATAGTAATTGGATACAGATTATACGTATCATACGTCGTATAGGTCGTTACCTTACCACGTTCGTCAGTTTCTGTTGCAACATTTCCGTAGGTTGCATTATATGTTTTCTGAGTATTGACATAGGTGCTTGCTGTCTTCCATTTTTCATTCTTAGTTTGATTACCCTTAGATACTGAGCCATACGCGAGTGTATCGTAGTAGTACTTATCCTCTCGTACTTTTGCTGCCGACTGATCAGTAACAGTACTGTTGTAGACAGCGACAACTTTGGTGGTACCATTGGTTGCATATAGATTTGTGGTCACACGTTTGTCAGTTCCTGTATCACTAAATGATCCATCGGTCGCTCCAGCCACTTCGCCCCATTCAGTTTGAGTTAATATTGAACCGTTCGTGTTGTCATAGGTGTACTCCGTTGCGGTATCCTTGTGCGTTCCATTACCGTCATAGGCAAGTGTTGTTTGTCGAGCAAGCTTCACAAAGTCACGATCGGTTGCTTGATTGTATTTATCCCATTTGTTTACAGTGACTAGATAGAGATTGCCCGCATTATCATACTGCTCAACTCGATACACTTTTCCGATCTTAGAGAACTCATCATTGTATTCACCGAGTGAGGTGTCCGTGGTATCTGCTTGGTGATAGTATGTTTTTGTGATATTACCTGCACCGTCAGTTTTAGTGACAATATTAAATCCTGCAAACTTTCGATCATTGACTGCTGCGGTGTAGTATAACCCTTTTTCATAGGTATAGCTTGTCGTCTGAGCGGTACCACCAAATGCATCATCGGTCACTATCTGCGAAACCACATCAAGTACCATCGGAAGTTTTGGGTTGAGCGCATTGTTTGATCCGTCTCGATAAAACTGCGCTGGTTTGTACGTGATAGTACTTGAGCCACCAGATGGATAGGTTATCTTAGTAAGCTGATCGGCCTTTACACTATTGTTATTGATATAGGTATATAGAAAACCGTCTGCTCCTCGTACCAGGTCACTGAGTCCGTCACCGTTTATATCAACAATACGGAGTGAGGTATCCTGGTATGAAGGTGAAGTAAATGCTTCCGTATTATTGGTAACAATGCCACCGATATTCGGGAAGTTCCAACTTGCTCCTACCCAACCTGAACCAGTGTTGATATAAAACACAGGACCTAGTTGACTACAGTTACTTGCACCTGCATTTGCAGTATGGCAGAGAATATCTGGAAGATTATCACCATTGATATCAGCCATTCGAACACCATAATCATTGTTTGCACTGTCGTAGAACGGGATCGGCATATTCCAACTTGCAGTATATATCCATCCGTTTACACCATTATTGAGATACGTATAAAGTGCACTTTGTGATGCTCGTACCAAATCAGCAAGTCCGTCACCGTTTACATCGAGCAATCGGAGTGACAGGTCTTGGAAACTACTGTCGGTAAATGCTTCACTTTGAGCAAGTGGATCTCCGCCAATCTTTGGCATTGACCATGATGTTGTTTTATCTACAAACCCTGATCCTGTATTTATCCAGATCATTCCACTATTTCCGGCACAGCTATTTCCTCGAGCGGCACACACCACATCTGGCAAGCCGTCGCCGTTGATGTCTGCGATACGCATACCATTGTCGGCACCATTTGTTACAAAGTTAATCGGAGGGAAATTCCATGTTGACGAATATGTCCAACCATTTGTGCCGTTGGCGAGATAGACATATGGACCAGTCCCACTCGTACCATCAGATCGTACCAAATCGGCCATTCCATCACCGTTTACATCAAAGATTCGAAGCCCAGCATCTGCATATGTGCTATCAGTAAATCGTTCAGTGGTCATGAACGGTACACCTCCCATTGATGGGTAATCCCATGGTCCTAGTGCAGTCCACCCAGCGCCATTGTTTTTCCAAGAAATTGCTCCTGTTTGGGCGCAGTTTCCTGTTGAGGCGCCATTATGACAGGTAATGTCAGCCATGCCGTCTCCTGTCATGTCATCAATACGAAGCCCTCTATCTTTACCGCTCGTTGTATAGAAGGTCTCTGGGAGATTGTATGTAGAGTTATACGTCCAGTTCGGATCTGATGTTTTGTAATCAAAGTCAGTTGCAGGAAGTGTTGTGACAACCGCACTCTCATCCTGTCCAGATTCAGTGATTGTATTGATCAGGAGATTTTTTGTATTGTCTGCAGTCGTATATGCGAGTGTATACTTTCTCGTCCAAACACTGTTTATTTCATTACGAACTTCTGTGATTTGATAGTTTGTTATTACCCCAAAACCAGTAGCATATGAAATGATTGGATTTGTTCGTGCAGTTCGGACAAAATGTACTGTAAGGACACCCGCTGTAACCCCGTTACCTGTATATGTGATTTTTAAAGGATAAATCTGTCCTGCATCTTTGTAGTATTCATAGGTGATGTAGTTGTTGTTTGTATCTCGGACTTCTTCGAGATACCATCGATATACTCTACTTGCATTACCCGGGTCATCCTGGCGAGTTGCAGCTTGTACACCGTATTTATAGGTAACACCCTTTTTATCAACAACAGTCCATTTCGTTCCGTCGAAATCGTAACTTGAAAATTCACCATTTTCTACACGTGGGGCATACGTCGTACCCGAAACAAGGGCAAGTTCTCCTGCTTGGCTTGAACTAAAGTAGTTATCGGTATAGGTAGTATCAATACCTTTTTTGTTGGTTCGTTCGATGTATGGAATAGAAAGTGACCAACCAACACCAAAGACGCCGTCGTCACGGTTTCTGTTGTTATAAGAAAGCGAAAGACTGGGTGTTAGTCCTAGTCGTCCAGGCGCAATGGTCAAGGGGTAGTTATACGAGAGGATACCACTATCGTTTACATTAGGGAGTTGCTGGTGTGTCAATCCAGTCACATCGTTGTCTGGAGTAGTGCCGGCATTACCGACCCCGGATTGCCCCGCAAGGGCAATTGCGGGTTGAATATTTTCAGGAGAAATTACAGTATCGGTTTGATCTGTTGTAGATGGGAGCAATTGCCCTGAAGAAGTACTCCCATCTCCTGTTGGTATTGTGGATGATGGTGTTTCTGTAGATTCAGTTAGTGGTGTATTTTGAGACTCAGACACCTCTTGTGCAAATGCAAATGGTACTGATCCAAAAAGAAGCGAAAAAGCTAGCGTCGATAACGCTAGCTTTTTCGTAAAAGTAGAGATGATTGTAAGAAGTGTTTGTCGCGCTTTTCGGTTGTTCATAAACATACGGGTTTGCCCCATTTAGATAATAATGCTCGTATTGTAACGCCTGTTAGAAAAAAGTAAACGGTTCTTATATACCCTTATAAAGTGTTCTAAGAAAAGCTTGTATCCATTTTCTCCTCCCTTGTTCCAGAAACCATGAGCAATAGTAAGAGCAATTGAATGAGTACCTAGAAACATCAGCGATGTTTGATAATTTGGTGGATTATAAAAAACGGTTCGCAATTCATTTACTAAATGATTAGCCATTGAATTAGTGATAGTAGCTATCACTTCATACGGACCATTTTCATTAAACCTTTTTAATCTCTGTTCTTTTGTCTCTCCGAGATGTGCGTTATTTTTCATAATTACTTTTTAGCTTCCACTTCCTATTTGAGGTGCAATATCCTCCATAACGTAATGAAGAAACTGCGCTCCTAATTCAGTCAAAACATATGGTTTAGTGTCTTCAAATGCTGACTCATACACAGAACTACGACTAGTTCCTTTTGAACGAGTCTTTCTTACAAATTGTCCTAGGGAATTGGTTTCTTTCTCCTGACGAATTACGCCGCCCGTACTTAGGTCGCGTATAAGTAATTTGAACAAGTCTGTTTCTGCTGAATCTTCCCGAGGTTCTTCTCCTCTGATTCTTTCCCAAATGCCACCACGAGTGATACCGCGAGTCGTATAGATTTCTCTGATTACAGCAAAATGGAACTCGTGATATTTTTCAATCCATTCCAGAAAGAGTCTGACAAGATCATCTTGGGCCAAAGTAATCACCCCTGAATTAGTAATCAACTTTTTGAACATTTCCTTCTTTTCATGTGTTTCTGCCTGATCCCATAGTCGGAAAGTTTTTCTAACAAGAGTGAGGTACTCAGTTGATTCCAATCTTGCATTTACTTCATCTCCAAACGAACTAAATCTCTCAAAAATACCATTCAAGGTCACTCCTAGCTCTTTGAATTTTTGTTCGTGTTCCTGCACCCACAAAAACATTATTTGATTCGTTTTGCCTTGTTCGTTTTCAGCAGAAAGTGTTGCAGCCGCACTTAGAACGCTTCCCACCCAGGGGATACCGCCAAGTGCAGCCATAGCGACTCGAGTATACTTTTTCCACTCGCCGCCAGTAACCGCTTCTAGAGCGGCTTGTTCGTGCTTCCCAAGAATAATCGGTTCAAGAGCAGATTAAAAGTAATGTCTTGAGAGTTGAAAACAAAGAATTTGCTTTCACTAAAATGATGACTTGCGGACTGTGCGAGTCAGGCATCACCGCTGACGAGAAATTTAAGAAGCAGAAGAATGGAAATGTACATCGTTATGTTTACTATAGATGCACAAGAGCCAGAGATCCAGATTGTAAGTGTGGTGCTATTGAAGAGAAAGAATTATTGAAGCAATTTCAATTACTTATCGAAAATGTAAATCTCAATGAGATCCAAATCAAAGAAAAGATAAAAGAAGATGTTGAACGCTTTTCTAAAATGCAAAAGTTTCTAGTAGGAACTAAAGAAAAAATTAGTATCCCTGATATTGATATACGAGGATACGCAAAGTATATACTGAAAGAAGGAGACGATATTGAAAAACGAGAATTGCTTGGGTGCTTGAAGAGTAAAATCTGTTTGGCGAATAAAAAAATTATACTTATGGATAAGTAGTTATCTATTGTTTAGTGAGATAATAAATTAATAGAGATTAGTGTTGGGCTTCATCAAAGATTTTGTTCAGCTGAGATTTTTTCTTTGGTGTCTTTTGTCGGAGATATGTCGTGTATTTCATTAGGGGTAAGAATTATCAACCCCTTAA
Organism: uncultured Candidatus Saccharibacteria bacterium; assembly: GCA_964602465.1. GTDB lineage: Bacteria > Patescibacteriota > Minisyncoccia > Phycocordibacterales > UBA9973 > UBA4124. Next base: position 46,800 of record CAZRQQ010000002.1, on the reverse strand, counting down.
CAACTCTATCCGGTAATATTGATTTTATCCATTTTGCAGCTTCATCAAAGTCTTGCCCGGAAGTAACATAAGATACTATTCCTTTTATTTGATACCCCATCATCTTTCTCCAGCATACAAGTGCCACGCTTTTATTTTCTAATATATTAGCGAGTGTCTTATCCATAAAATAATTGATAAGCCAAATTTTACCTCCCATTACTTTAATCGAGGAAACAGGAACGACATTTATATTATCGTTCGAATGTGTCGCCAAAGCTTTAGCTTCAGCGGATAGTATGAATTCTTCAATGTGTTTTTCCATAGTTTTATGCTTCGCACGAAATGCATACATTTTTAGATTCATCTTGATCGACCTCTTTTTGTTTTAAATTAACTTCTTTAAGTTTTTTACGCCCAAACTGCTGAGCAGCATTCATGCTGTGTTGATAATAAAATGTTTTGATACCACGCTTCCATGCATGAAGATATAAAGCATTTACTTCTTTTGCTGGAATTGAAGGATCGATCATGAGATTAAGCGATTGTCCTTGATCTATGTATTTTTGTCTTTCAGCAGCCTGTTCAATAATTACTTTTTGGTCAATCTCAGCAAATGTTTTAAAAATCTCTTTCTCTTTATCTGTAATTTCTGAAAGATGTTGTACTGAACCGTCATTTTCTCTTATGCCTTGCCAAATCTCTCTGGTATTTAGACCTTTTTCTTCTAAAAGTTTTTCAAGTAAAGGGTTTTTAATAGTGATTTTCATTTTATCAATATCTTTGACATAACAGTTTGACCACAAAGGTTCTATACTCTGAGATACTTGTCCTAAGATAAAAGCAGAAGAAGTTGTAGGAGCAACAGCAAGGAGTGTCGTGTTCCTTCTACCGTATCCTACAAGTATTTCTGGTTCACCGTATTCCTTTGCAAGTTTTTCTGAAGCAGCATAGCACTGATCATGAAGATCTTTAAATATTTCTTTATTAAGATCATTCGCCTCGGTACTTCCAAGAGGAATCATTTTGCTTTGCAAAAGAGAGTGCCATCCAAGGACACCAAGACCCAGTGCTCGGTTTGCTTTTGCGAAATTGTATGCACGTTCCATGAAAAGAAATGCTTGTTTTTTATGCGTTTCTCCACTGTCGCGAAAATCTTCCAATCTACTAATAAAATCGCTCATTACTGCATCTAAAAAATAAACAAGTGTCTCTACTGCATCTGTGTCTTTCCATTCATTATAATAAAGAAGATTCATAGAGGAAAGATCACAAACAACTGACCAATTTTCATTAGAAGGAAGTAATATTTCCGAGCATAAGTTACTTGCGTGTATCTTTAGATTTTTGTCTTTGTAAACATCTACCGTGTTTCTGTTCACAGTATCAGTAAATAAAATATATGGATATCCTATCTGGCTTCTTCTTTGTAATACTTTCGCCCAAATATCTCTTTTTTCTTGATCTCCATCGATCATATCATTTAGCCATTTATCCGTAACAGTAACACCATAGGTCAATTCTTGGATAGGATTTCCTTCTGTGCCGATTTCTAAAAACTCGTGAATGTCTTTGTGTTCTAGTGGCAGATATGGAGCAAAATGACCACGCCTGACAGAACCCTGACTTACAACATTTACCATTGTTTCAAAAAGTCTCATAAAATGAACCGCTCCAGAAGAAATACCATTATCTTTAATACTCGCTCCACGAGGACGCAGATCACCAAAATAACCAGCAGTACCTCCGCCATATTTACTCATCATACCAACTTCTGCTTCGGTAAAAAGTATCTGCCCCATGTCATCTCCAACATAAGAAGAAAAACAACTGATAGGAAAACCTTTAGTTAGTCCGAAATTTGACCAGACAGGAGATGCGAGAGAATAGTATCCCTCTGACATGTATGCATAAAATTTATCTGCAAAACCCTCTTTGTTAAGAATACGTTCTGCTACGTTTGCGATCTCACGTATTCTTTCCTCAGCGGTTACTCCTTTTGCGAGATATCCTTTTGCTAAAAATAATTTACTCTGTTCATTGAGCCATTTCATATATTTAATTAGAACAAATCGTCACCTGTGACGCTTTGATTTCTCTTATTGTAATTAATCGACCTTTTCACGAAGAAATCTCCGTGCTTCGTTGCAATAACTTCGTCATCAAACCAATCAGTTTTTTCCAAAAGATTTTTATCAACTTCAAATATTCTAGAGATACCGATACTTGCAAGAGAGTTGTTAAATCTATTCTTAACGAATTCAAGCACTACATTTTTTGGTATAAAATCGATTTCCCCCATTTCAAGTATCCAATCAACAACCTTTTTTTCTGATTCGAATGCTTCCTTGCAGGACTCGACAATAGTATTCTCATAATCTTTATCAAACCATTCTGGATGCTCACTCTTTATAACGTTGATAACATCGATACCAAAGAGCCCGTGTATTTGTTCTTCTTTAGAAGTTGCTTCGACAGCATTTGATATTCCCTTGAAAATATTCCTATGTTTATTAAATGACATAATAATAAGAAATTGAGAAAATAATGAAACATGTTCAATAAAAAGAGAAAAAAGCAAAATGGCCTGAGCATATTCTCTAGGATCCTCACTTCGAGAATTTTTTATTGCTTTTTCAAGATATCTGACACGATCAATAAGTGGAGGAATTTCTTTTATTTTTTTAAATTCTTCATTTAATCCAAGTATCTCAAGCAAATGAGCGTACGCATCCATGTGCCTAACTTCGCTTTCAGCAAAAGTAAATCCGACAGCACCAATTTCAGGCTTCGGCATTTTTTTATATATATCACCCCAAAATGTTTTAACAGTAACTTCGATCTGCGCGATAGCAAGCATTGCGTTTTTTATTGCATTTCTCTCTTTTTCATTTACATTTACTTTGAAGTCCTGTATGTCGCTAGTGAAATTAAATTCTGTATGAATCCAGTATGAATGTCGTATTGCGCTTACATATTCATATAGTTCGGGATATTCGTAAGGCTTTAGATTAGTTCTTTTTTTAAAAATGTCACGTTTACGCATCTCTGCTCTTTGCTGTCTATATAGAATATATGACTTTGCAACATCAAAGAATTCTTTTTTCATTAATTCTTGCTCAACAATATCTTGAATCTTCTCAACGCTCGGGTATTTTTCTTCAGGGTCATGATTTTTTTCAAGATCAAGAAGTACACTTTTGACAACAAATCTCGCGTCATCCAAGCTTCCCTTATCGACAGAGAGCATCGCCTTGTAGATTGCTTGGATTATCTTTTTTGTATCAAAAGACTGGATGGAACCATCCCGTTTGATGACATTTTGAGTATAAGATGCAATATTTTCTGTGTTTGGCATAGTTTTTATTTCTTAATTATGTTATATTGATAATGGTCTATACATATTAACATAGATACTTATCTATATGAAAGCAAAAAAAGATATAAAAATACATCAGACTGTAATAAAAAATAAAAGTCAAGAAAAAACATACCCAATCCCAAGCTGGGTACCAATTTCTTCTATGTCCGAAAAGGAATTATGTCCAGATTGTTTCAAGGTTGTTGGCGAAAGAAGCCGTTACAACTTGGTTTGTATACTTGGTAAATCAAAAAATGGTCAAACAGTTACAGAATTGACGAATAAGATGTCTCTAAGACAACCCACTATTACTCATCATCTTAAAGTTCTCCAATCAGTAAATGCTGTACATGCAAAAGTGTCTGGTCGGGAAAAATATTTCACCTTGAACCGTGATGCTCACTGTTTTGAGGATTGTAAAATACCTTATAAATAATATAAATACTAATTTTTATGTTTACATATCTCATTTTTGAAATAATATCTGGAATAGTTGGGTTAATAGCCTTTGTCATACTTGTGCGATATATATGGAAAAAGGTTCACTTTCATTCAATTTTTAAGCAAAAATTGCTTTACATACCAGTTGCTCTTTTTGTGATTGCTCTGTTTGCTGGACTCATATCAAATCGTACATATGCTCCTGACTTCGCAATGCCAATGTTTATGCACTCTCATGCTCCAGGCGGAATTGCACCTGCTATTCCTTTTAGTAAAATTTTAGAGTTTTTTATGTATGAAAAAAACTTTGAGAAGATAGTTGACATATCCGCCAACCCGAATTCTGTTCCAAGTGAACCGCAAATACCCGATGCTGATGGTATAGTTCGCATACATTTACGAGCACAAGAAGTTATATCAGAAATGGCTCCGGGGATATACATGAACTACTGGACATACAATAAACAAGTTCCTGGACCCATGCTACGAGTAAAAGAAGGAGATACTATTGAGCTATCGTTAACTAACGATCCGACAAGTTTACATGATCACAATATTGATCTGCATGCTGTGACCGGTCCTGGTGGTGGAGCATCAATCACTCATGTTGCTCCAGGAGAGACTAAGACATTTCAATGGAAAGCTTTGAACCCAGGATTGTATATTTATCATTGTGCTATGCCAAACGTCAGTACACACAATTCTCATGGCCAGTACGGACTCATTATGGTTGATCCAAAAGATCAAAAGATTGCCTTACCAAAAGTAGATAAAGAATTCTACATGATTCAGGGTGAATTTTATACAGAAGGCAAAACAGGAAAACGAGGACTTGTTCCATTTGATGGAGATGCACTTTTAGCTGGAACACCAAACTATGTCGTCTTTAATGGTAAAATCGAAAGTACTCCAAGAATAACTGCAAAAGTTGGAGACAAGATTCGTATCTATATAGGAAATGGCGGTGTTAACCTCATCTCATCATTTCACGTGATTGGAGAAATATTCGATACAGTATATCCAGAAGCAAACATTGGTGGCTCAATTGAACGCAATGTACAGACAACAGCAGTGCTTCCAGGGGGTGCAAGTATTGTAGAGTTTACTGTTGATGTTCCTGGTAAATACTTACTTGTAGATCATGCGTTAGCAAGAATGAATAAAGGCTCATGGGCTGTGCTTGAGGTGACAGGAGATGAAAACCCAGAGATATTTAAAAAGATTGAGATTGATATGAATATGACTGAAGATATGGATATGCATTAATTAAATACTAAAAAGAGTGACAATTGTCACTCTTTTTAGTATTTATACAAAGTTCAGATGTCTCAAGTGGGTCAATTTTTGACTCAATAAAAACACTTACAAACTAAGCATCTCGTGCTAGCTGTCAATGGCGGTGTATTGGGGATTCGAACCCATCTCGTGCTAGCACGAGATGGGTTATATCTACTGAATTCCCAACAGTGTAAGAACTACAGGAGCAAGCGGATCCGCAGATGTTCCGTACACCATTACACCCCCCAAAAGACCTGTAATTGAAATAGCAATAACGCCTACGATGGCGAGAAGTATGGAAAGCGCTTGATTTGCAAGCACACTTTCAACAAAACGGAATAGCTTTAACAAACTTGCATTAGGAAACTTTTGTGCAAGATATGGATTCAAAAGCACAAGAAACTCTCCAATAAGAAGAAGGCCGTAGACCCACGTAGAAGCAGTTGCAAATAGCGAATGCATCTCAACAATACGTCGATCAGGACGTACCAAGTGTTCAGCAATCTCTCCTGTCGCGCTTGCAGCCATCGCACCAAGCACTCCCGCAAGCAAGACGATGAAACGGACCTGTCGCCATGCGATTGTTGGAATCCAACGCTCAAATGGAAGAATTCTCAAGAGAGAATACAAGAGAAGAAACGCTATGGGGAAATGCACGAACAGTGGATGAATGTTGTACGTCATAGTGAAATTATACTATTTCTTTCGTTTAATGAACATTGTCATAAGCGTATTGGTGCAAATCATTGCAATCGAGTGGAACATCGTTGCGATATTGTATGCATTCAATGAAAACAGCGTGAGAATGTGCCGAGCGACATTCATCTCATAGAGAAGCGGCTTTTCGGTATCGGGATGTTGCCATGTTTTTCGAAGCGTCGGAATGAACGCGACGATGTCGATAAGAACGACAATCACGACCGATATGGTTGGGTCCTTGGTAATTGCCCAGGGAATCAATCCAAACAGACAAATAATCAAAAAGTAATTGTCGATTTTGCGGATGTGTCCCACTTTTCCATCAAAGAGATACTTCAGAGAAAACAGAAAGATAATAATCGTGAAGCCTTCGGCAACACCAGTTGGAAGTGCGCCAATACCCGCACCTTTTGCAAGTCCACCGAAAAACGTCGTCATCGAAACGATGGACCAAATAAACCATGTGTACGGATGTGGTTGAACTCGACCCTTAAATACATCCTTAAGGTACGAAATGTTTCCGACAAATGCCAGAATTGCAGCGATAATGGCGAGTACTTCTTTCATTGGTTTAATAATAACATTTTTGAACGAGGTTTTATTACGCAAACTACAAAGAACCTCGTGTTGGCACGAGGTTCTTTATAACGACGCAAGTCGTGCTAACTGTTGTTGGCGGAGACGATGGGATTCGAACCCATGAGGCTTTGACACCTACCCCCTTAGCAAGGGGGCACATTCGACCACTCTGACACATCTCCGTATATTCATTCCATTCAAACGGAGCCCGGCGTGCCGGCATGCGTATCAGGGTGGTCCGACCACTTCGTGTGCCGGTTCGAAATGAAGCAGTTCATTTCTCACCCAGCTCTGACACGTCTCCAATCATGCTACTTTAGCATACCTTTTATGTGTTTTCTATCGTATACTTACCCTATGCATCCGATCACCAAGTCACGCTTTGAGCAATTTAGCGATGGCGTCTTTGCGATCGCGATCACCCTCCTTGCGCTCGAGCTTCGTGTCCCTGAACTTTTCTCAACGGACATTGCACGCGCTGCACGCGAGCTCATACCACTCATCCCAAATATCGTCACATTCATCCTGTCATTTGTGACGATTGCGATCTTTTGGGTCAACCATCACCAGCTCACGCAGCTTTTTGGTACGATCAAGCATCGCCGTATCCTTTGGTCAAACATCCTCTTCCTTCTCTTTCTCACCCTTATCCCATTTGCAACACAAGTTGTAAGCACTAACCCGCTCCACCCTCTTGCTCTTTTGACCTATGCATTTATACTTTTTGCTGCTTCGGTTTCATTTAGCTTCATGCGCTATTTCGTTCACCGAGAACTTGGTGAAACCCGAGTGCCGATGGGGCGAAGTATTGTTGGCCCAATAGTTTATCTTTTGGCAATGCTTGTCGTGCCGTTTTCGGTTTGGGCGCCCTATTTCCTTATTGCGATCCCTGCACTATTCTATTTCCTCCCCAAAGACCATACTCGGGGATAAGCGGGTGTTTTTGGCACATGTGTGGTATACTGCTTGCGTTGTAACCCTCCTCATAGGCGCGTTGCAAGATACTAGCTAGTTAAGAAATATTTCAATGAACAATAAAGTTTTCGTCGGTAGCCTCTCATGGGGTACTACCAATGACGGTTTAGCAGCACACTTTGGCTCAGTCGGCACCGTGACCAGCGCAATGGTGATCATGGACAAAATGACTGGCAAGAGCAAGGGATTCGGCTTCGTCGAATTTTCAAGTGAAGCTGAAGCGCAGGCAGCAGTTGAGAAGCTCAATCAGAGCGAACTCGACGGCCGCGCAATCTTCGTCCAAGTGGCTCGTCCAAAGGAAGAAGGTCAGGGCGGAGGTGGATACAACCGCCGCGCATAATAAAATCCCCCTCAATCGAGGGGGATTTTATTATGCTACTCAAGAACTTTTGATGCATCTATACGTTCTTGTAACATCGAGAGTCGTGACGGATTGGTAGCATCTTCGAGCTGATTCATGAAGAACCCAATCTCTTCTGCCTTATACACAAGGCGCGGCAAATACATATTCATCGCAGCTTCAGTAGACATACCGACTTCTCGAGCTACTGGTGGCAATTGTGCATGGATCGCTTCGAGTGCGTTAAAGAGCTTTTCTTCCAATTCATTTTTAGCATTTGTAAATTGTTCTTCAGCAATCTTTTGCGCTGCTTCTTTTGCAGCTTTGCGCTCCACGTCTTTGAGTGAACTGATCTTGAACTGAATCTCAAGCATCGAATCCCTGATTGGTTTCAATTGTTGTTGCTGAAATAATTGATACGCCTGCTGACTTTTCTCTCCTTCTGCGTATAATTTGCCTGTTTTTGTTTCAAAATATAGCTTTCGCATTTCAGCAGCTATTCCAAGTACCGTATTTTTGTATTCCTCAAATAACTCCACATCGTAGAATTCTCCAGCTCGGGCTTCCATTGCTTCTAATTCTTGTTTTTTGTCAGCGAGCTGCTGCTCAAGTAGCTCCTTTTCTGACAGACCTTGTTCTTTTCCTCCTAGCTCCATTCCATTGTTTTCCATATACGCAAGTATACCAAAGAACCCCTTTTCCTATACAATACCCCCATGTTGACCCTCGCTGCGCCGATATCATCGCTCATCAGACTGAAAGAAGATACAAAGATTGGACTCAAAAAACTCGGCATTGTGACGATCCGTGACCTGCTCTATCACTTCCCCAGCCGCTACGCGGATAGCTCAACATTCGCTTCCATCGCAAATCTATCTGAAGGGCAGGAAGCAACTGTGCGCGGTCGCATCACCAAACTCGCCGCGAAGAAAGCCTGGAAAAGCAAAATCACCATGACCGAAGGGGTGATCGAAGATGTCTCCGGTAGCATGCGCGTCGTCTGGTTCAACCAACCCTATCTTTCCAACATGCTTTCTATCGGCCGGGTCGTTGAACTCACCGGCAAAGTCTCGATATATAACGACAAGCCGACACTTACCAATCCACACATGCGCGACCTGCCCGCCCTACCGTTTGGTCGGGGGCAGGCGGGAGAAAAAGCCTTGCCGATCGATAGTCACGATTCACTGTTTGCGCATGATGATGACAATGGTCCCCTCACGCCGATTTATCCGGAGACCAAAGGTATCTCAAGTGACTGGTTTCATCATTGCGTCACTCGCGCACTTTCAACTGTCATTATCGAAGATCACATTCCTGAAGCAGTATTGAAATCATACTCACTTCCTGCGCTGAAGTCTGCACTCATTTGGATCCACAGTCCCAAATCCAAAGACGATGCAACCAAAGCACGCAAACGGTTTGCCTTTGAAGAAATATTTACGATCAACCTTGCAAGACAGAAAGAACGCGCACTTCTCAGGGGTAGTCAGGCGTATAGTATCGATCTGGATTCAGTTGATACGGAGTACTTCATCCAAAAGTTTGGTTTTCCACTCACTGGTGCGCAGCAGAAATCCGTCCAGCATATCTTTGACGATATGACTCAGGATACACCCATGTCACGACTACTGGAAGGCGACGTCGGGAGCGGCAAAACCGCAGTCGCAGCGCTTGCCGCATACGCAACCGTGATGAATCGCCCCCACTCCACTTCGCCCTCTGGGCTACGCGGAGCACGGCAAACGTTTGGCAATCTCCAGGTCGCCTACATGGCACCCACTGAAATCCTCGCCACCCAACACTTCGAATCCTTCATTGAACTCTTCAAGAACACCGGTATTTCCATCGCACTTATCACCGGAAGTGGCGCGCGCAAGTTCCCCACCAAAGTCCTCTCATCCAAAACGCCGTGGACTCCGATCTCTAAACCCCAGCTCAAAAAATGGATCAAAAACGGCGAGATCCCTATCGTGATTGGCACCCATGCACTCATCCAAAAGAGTCTCGAATTTAAACATCTCGCACTCGCGATCATTGATGAACAGCATCGCTTTGGGTTGCAACAACGCAAGGGCTTGGCCAAAAAGGACGCGCACTATCCGCATTTGCTTTCGATGACCGCAACACCGATCCCGCGCACACTTGCACTCACCATCTATGGCGACCTTGATCTTTCTATCCTTGATGAACTGCCCGCTGGACGCAAATGGCCCATCACTACAATCATACATGCCACAAAACGCGACGAGACATACGAGATTATCAAAAAAGAATTGAAAGCTGGCAGACAGCTCTACGTCATTTGTCCACGCATTGACCCCACTTCGCCTGATGACTCCGACGGGGCAAGCGCTGCGATGAAAAAACAAATGGATTTGAAATCAGTAACCGAAGAAGCAAAAAGGCTTGAGCGCGATGTATTTCCCGATTATTCGATCGGCACACTGCATAGCAAAATGACACCCGCAGAAAAAGATGCGGTCATGCTTTCGTTTAAAGCAAAAGACATCGATATCCTCGTTGCCACATCAGTTGTCGAAGTCGGCGTAAATGTCCCCAATGCAACACTCATGATCATCGAAGGTGCTGAGCGATTTGGGCTCTCACAGCTCCACCAGCTCCGGGGTCGCGTTATACGAAGCAGTCATCAACCATACTGTTATTTATTTACCGAAAGCAAAAGTGAAAAGACTAAAGAACGCTTGCAGTATTTCATCAAAGCAAAAAGTGGCTTTGAACTTGCCGAGTATGATTTGCAACTGCGCGGTACTGGAGAACTCACCGGTCTGAAACAATCCGGCATTTCCGACATCGGTATGGAGGCGCTTCGCAATCCCAAGCTTGTCGAAATCGCAAGACAAGAAGCGATCACCCTTATCAGAGAAGATCCGACGCTTGCTCGCTACCCGCTCCTGCACTCAATCGTCGCAGACTACGAAAAACTTCATTTTGAATAGTGGGTGTGCATGGACAAAAGCCTGGACCACCGAGGTCATCCTTTGGAGCCGGCATCGCTCGGATATCACATTCAAACGGGTGGGAGTAGATGGACTCGAACCATCGACCGCGGAGGTATAAGCTCCGTGCTCTAACCAACTGAGCTATACTCCCACTCGTTTGTCTGTATACCACTCGCTTCGCCGGTAAGCTCGGCGCTCTACCAACTCCTGCCCGCAATGCTTCGCGTAGCTGATGCAGGCGGGGAGCTAAGGGTGGATGATATAAAAGATTATATACATCATCGGCAAAAAGAAAACCCCGGAATCACTCCGGGAGTTATTTCTTATAGAAAGTCGTTGTCATTGAGTAGATACCTATCAGATCCTGATTTTGACTTGTTTTGATATTTCTTTTTAGCTGCTCGTTCTATACCTATACAGGTTAGTCCGTATATTATCACATAGATGACTAGTGTTGGAATAAATGCATGCCAAAACTGAGTGATATATATGAAATCAGTAGATAGAGCAATAACGAATGCTGCAATTATTGCAAAGAGGGCAAAGAGCATAGCTGCGACCGAATATCTTATCCCTATACTCTTTCCTTTCAGTTCTTTGTAGTCTATATTGGTCCATCGTCCCCAGATATAAACTGATAGTAGGTACGAACAAAGTCCTACGATAATAAGTATTTTGATCATAGTTGTAAGTTTTTTGAAAACATTACCCTTTCTCGATGAAATGTCAATAGTTACAGCTTTTTGGTAATACTTGGTACACTTCCTATATGACTATCAACGAATTTGGGGCAAAGAAATTGGGAGAGGTATTGGCGTTTAACCGTGTCGGCACCGAGACACTTGAGAAAGGTCGCGCTGCACTCGCCGCAGCGCTTGGCGAAGAACGCATCATCGACATGGAAGAAAAGAACCGCATGCACGGCGAAGAAATCATGCGCATCGCAACTGACGCAGGTGTGATCGACACAACGCTTGGCAAGGCCGACAAAACCGGACTCAAGCTCAAGCAAATGCGCGATCTTTATGTCGGCGATGAGTGGAACAATGCGACTGAGCTTCTCGAGTGGAGCGGATTTTTCGAAGGTGCGGCGATCGTGCACTGGAATTTGATCAAAGGCGTTGCGGCTGCGATCAATGACGAAGCACTCCTCACGCTTGCCGAAGAAGGCGTGAATTGGCACTACGAACTCCTCGAACTCGCCGAAGGCGAACTCGAATCCAGAGGAAGTGATAAGGCGACTGACTAGTTGCAAAAAAGATTGATCTGATTAGAATAATGAGAAAGTCCCAGTACAAGGTTTAGCGATAGTTTCCAGAATAGCAACCTTGGGGCTTTAGCCACTTCTTTTGAAGTGGCTTTTTTATGGCGTAAATGTTTTCGTAATAAGCATCGACATATTAAATGGGATAAGCGACTGTGGAATAAATTGCCTCGAAAGTGGACTGACGTGTTCAGTGTGTGAAATAGCTTTTGTTTCTGGATCGATGGAGACAGTTGCGACCATACCGCGCATGGTGTGCTCGGAGAAGTATTGATCAAAGATGTAATTGCCAAGACTATAATAAATAAGTTTGCCGTTGTACTCTTCTACTTTCTCCATCACGTGTGGATGATGCCCGACGACGATATCTGCGCCAGCATCGATTACAGCATGTGCAATCTTTTCTTGTCGTGCATTTGCGGGACTATACTCATTGCCCCAGTGGAATGACACAACGAGTACATCGACTTGTGCTTTTGCGTTCGCAACTATTTCAGAAAGTTTTGGATCAGATGCAAGTAGTATTCCCGATTTGGTTTCAGTTGCCTTAAGCCAGTCTGGTCCGACATCGGTTGCCGCAAGAAAGCCGATCTTGGTACCGCGCACATCAACAATTCGCGGGATTGTCGCATCCGCATACTGCTCCCCTGCTCCGGCGTAGAGAAGATTGTTTGCCTTCAAATTTTCAATCGTTCCCAAGAAACCTTTCGTGCCATAGTCGCCAACGTGATTGTTTGCAAATGAGACAATATCGAAGCCGGCGTTTTTGAGCGCAGCAAGCGAATCAGGGTGCATACGAAATGAAAATCTGCTTCCCGTGCGTACACTTATTTCCTCTGTTGCAGTTCCCTCGAGATTTCCGAAGGTGATATCACTTTCTTTCAAATATCCAGTGTTCACAAAAAGCGCATTGTAGTCTCCTGAGAAATTTTTCTCCACACTGCGCCGCACGCCACGATCCATCATGATATCTCCGACAAAGGTGATTGTGATCGGTTTTTTCTCTTCGATGTTTGGCAGCGCATTTAGTATCGACGAATCAGTGTGGCGAGCAGCAAGAAAAACTCCCGCTCCGGCGATACAAAACAAAAGTACGAGGATATATGCTTTCATAGGTTACTCAACGAGTTTTTTGAGCGGGATACCGTGCGCAGCAATGATGGCTTCGTACTCAGCTTGCTCAAGTGTTTCCACTTCAACGAGTTTCTTTGCAATGATATCAAGGACCGGGCGGTGCTCCAGAAGCACTTCTTTTGCGCGCGCAAGTCCTTCGGTCATGATGCGCTTCACTTCTGCATCGATCACGGCATTCGTTGCATCAGAATACTCCTTACCTTCTACGCCTTGCCCAAACATCGCGCGTCCTCCATCATTTTCGAGCGCAAGCGGACCAATCGCATCACTCATGCCCCAGCGGGTGACCATCGCACGTGCGAGGTTTGTCGCGACCTGTAAGTCATTTGACGGACCAGTACTGACATCCCCAAATATCATGTCTTCAGCAACATAGCCTGCGAGTGTCATTGCGATATCATCAAGGTATTCTTTGCGCGTATTGATCTTGCGCTCCTCCAAAGCAATTTTCATCGTGTAGCCAAGCGCACGACCACGAGAAATGATTGTCACCTTGTGCACTGGATCAGCATCAGGAAGGACTGATGCGACAAGCGCGTGGGCTGCTTCGTGGTACGCAGTGACCTCTTTTTCCTTTTTGGTAAGCAAGTGACTCTTGCGCTCTGGACCAATCATCACCTTCTCGATACTACGGATGAGGTCAAATTGTGAAATCTTTTTTCTATTCTCTCGCGCAGCAAGGATCGCGCCTTCGTTCATGAGGGAGTAGAGATCTGCTCCACTAAATCCACTGGTACGCTCCGCGATCGTTTTCAAATTCACGTCTTCACCAAGTGGTTTCTTGGTCACGTGTACATTCAAAATATCTTCGCGATCTCGACGATCGGGAAGGTCAAGCATCACCCGTCGATCAAATCGGCCCGGACGAAGAAGTGCTGGATCAAGGACGTCACTTCGGTTGGTTGCAGCGATCACGATTACTTTGTCATTTGGTTCAAAGCCATCCATCTCGACAAGGATCTGGTTGAGCGTCTGCTCACGTTCATCATTTCCCCCGCCGTAGCCACCACCACGCACGCGTCCGACCGCATCGATCTCGTCGATAAAGATGATCGCGGGTGCTGCACGCTTTGCCATTTTGAAAAGATCCCGTACACGTGATGCGCCAACACCAACAAACATTTCCACAAATTCACTTCCTGAAAGATGGAAGAACGGCACCCCTGCTTCCCCTGCCACAGCTCGCGCAAGGAGCGTTTTTCCTGTACCCGGACTCCCTGTAAGAAGGACACCCTTGGGAATGCGTGCACCAATGTCGAGAAACTTTTTGGGGTTGCGCAGGAAGTCGACAATTTCCTTGAGTTCTTCTTTTGCCTCGCGCGCACCAGCCACGTCTTTGAAGGTGACCTTGTTGTTCTTGTCGTTGGGATCAGTGACACGTGCTTTGGACTGTCCAAACGTAAACGCCTGCATGCCTGCACCCTTTGCCTGACGTGAGATCATCCAAAAAAAGAAAATAACAAGCGCAACTGGAAGCACGATCGGGAGTATCGTCATCAAGAAAAATGCAAATCCAGACTGCGACTTCACGCGCACATCCACCGCAGCAAGCTTGGCAGCATCCACTCCATAGGACGCAAGTGTTTGTGAGAGCGATGCTTCGGGCTCCTTTTTGGACCGCACGACTGTATCATCGGACTTAGTGACAGTGAGGTCTTGACCACTGATCGTGATCGACTTCACTTCCCCAGCAGTGACCATGCGCGATACCTCTGAAAGCCCGACGACATCGGTCTCCTTTGGTGACACACCAGTCACCATTGAATACAAGACCGTGATGATCGCAAACAAAAGAAGCGTCGAAAAGATATACGACGAAAGTGGTCGCTTCTTTTGCGGGGAGGGTTTTTTGTTCTGGGATGGCATATCAATGCATTATACACAAAAACGAATTGATGAAAATAAAAAGCCGCACCAATATTGATGCGGCTCATGCTTTTACTACAGCATGTTAGTTTTCTTTTGTTTTGTCGTTACCATTCTTCCTCCCGATCTCTTCCAGCAATTTCAGTCCGAGCAGGCCACTGATGGGACCATTACTTCCGTCACCAGCACCAGCAATCAACACCTCCGGCATGATTTTTATGCCACGCTCCCCGATTGACTCCATTACCTTCAGCTGAGTGAAGTTGTCCCCACCCATAGCTTCAACTGAAAGTTTGTATGCTTCAGCATTAGATTTACCAATTGCCAAAACTTTTTCAGCTTCTGCGTTACCGGTAAGAGAAATTTTTTCAGCTTCAGCTTTTGCCAACAATTCGATCTGTTCAGCGTTTGCTTTTGCAAGCAATCTGGTCTTTTCAGCTTCACCGCTTGCCAATAGTTTCAACCTGTCTGCCTCAGCAGTAGATTGCAAGCGAACACTGTTTGCTTCTCCAGTTGCCTTCTTCACTGATGCATCAGCGATGCGCTCAGCGATTACGACACCCTGGTCAGCTTTTACAATTTCTTTCTGCATTTCTGCGATAGCGGTTTCCTTTTCCAGGCTTTGCCGTGTTTCCTGAGCCTTCTTTTCTGTTTCATAGGTAACCTTTTGTTCTTCGGCCAGTTTACGATCAGTCAGTGTTTTCATCAGACTTTCAGGTGGAACGATGTCACCGATCAGTGTATCAACGCCGAAAACATTGTACTGTTCGAGCACTTTACCAATATGTTCCCGGGCTGAGCTTTGTCTTTCTTTACGACTGCCGAGGAAAGCAATCACATCACTATCCTGTGCACTATTACGGAAGTAGTTGCCAATCGTTGGTTCCAATACTTGGCTTACCAAATTGTTCATGTTACCGAAACGAGCAATTACTTTTGGAGCTTCAGTAGTCGGGATGTGGATGATTTGCGATACATCCAAATTGAACGGGAAGCCATCTTTACTACGCACTGTAATGGTAGAAAGATTTTTATCCAAAGCATGTGATTCACTTCGTGCAGTTGCCCAGTTCAATACCAGGTTTGTAGTCGGCACCAATTCCACTTTCATAATATATGGATTGATCGGATACTTACCCGGACCGAGCGGTTCTGCCCATACACCCTTATTTCCTTTTGCAACAATGTTGCCATGTTTGAATTCAGCGCCACTTAAATCGGCACCATCACCGCCAACATAACTAATTACAACACCGACATGACCGATCGGTATCTCGGTCATTTTCACCATTTCCAGTTTTGCAAACCAGGGATTAAGGAAATATGCTCCAGCAAGTATTATTTGCTCTTGCAAACCTTTTGAACCTCCCTTTTGTAGAAATGCTTCTGCGTCTTGGAACTTATTATGTCCCTGCACCACAGCACCTGCAATCTGGCCTTCCTGCAACGGCGCACCTTCGAGTGTGGTTACTACTCCAACAGCATTGTCCGGTATACTAGTCATTTCCGTAAGTTCTACGCTAAATAAAAACGTATTGATACGGTATGAGCCTGGTGTCATGATTGCAATCTGGCGCCCTTTGCGACCACCGTTTTTCAGAAATGCTTCTGCATCCTGGAAACTATCGCAGTCAACTTTGCGTGCAAGTACGGAACCTGTCTCCAATTCAGCGCCATCTTTTGCTAGTACCAGACCAAGTTGTCCGGTCGGCACGATAGTGAATGATTGAAAAGTTATATCGTACTGCCAAATCCATTTTGCGAAATATACACCAGGTGGCAACGTCTGCGCCTGGAAACCTGCTTCACCTTGCGTGGCGATAATACGCCCCTCCGGCAATTGCTGTTTACCAAATAGCACAAACTTTTTTGTTACCAATCCGATTTTATCTTCCGGTACAATAACGACACCGAAAAATACGCGGAGAATGAATTTGTAGAAAATTAAGATAAGCAATATGGTGGGTATCCACCAATACATAGCTAATAGTGACCAAATCATTTTGATTTAATTTTTAGGTTTTTTGATGTTGTGGATTGCTGTCTGAGTGACGAACCTCGAAATCCGAGTGACGAGCGTGTTCGATCTGTGTTCTCTACTATACTTCGAGAAAGAGATTGGGTTTTAAAAGATCAGATTGTTGTATTTTTATTTCCAAACTTTTTAGCACAAATATGTTTAAATGTCAATATTTTCCCATATCTATGCTACTATTAGATACATGGAATACCTCCGCAACAAAAAGGCGACGTTTGACTATCAGCTCGAAGACACCTACGAGTGCGGGATCGAGCTGTTGGGTACTGAAGTCAAATCAGTGAAAGCGCATCATGGATCGCTCTCTGGCGCATATGTCGCAGTCGTTGATGGGACACTTGTACTCCTGGGCGCACATATCCCCGCTTGGCAAGAAAAGAATGTTTTGGAGGGATTTGACCCCTACCGCACCCGCAAGCTATTGGTCCACAAAAAGGAACTTTTGGCACTTACGAAATCTCTCAAAGTGAAAGGATTGACGATGATCCCCGTCTCACTGTATGGTAAGGGAAGCTTGGTGAAGCTGCAGCTTGCGGTCGCCAAGGGTAAGAAGGACTTTGATAAACGTGAAAGTATTAAGAAAAGAGACCTTGATCGCGAAGCGCGTCGAGGCGAGTAATACACACTATATTGGGGATGACAGGTTTCGATAGTATGAGCCTGAGACAGCTACGCATGTCGGGTATGAACGCAACACCGTCACCATTCGTTCACACACGATAACTGGCAACAGCATCGCTAAGGTGAAGTCTCCATTTGCTAACGCATTTGGCTTCGCTCCAGCATTCGCCTAAGCTTTAGGTCAATCTGGTGTCGCACCTATCGACTTCCGATAGATAGATCGCGGCAACACTCATCGGGATAGGCAGCAAGGCACGCTTTTGCCCCGCACCAAACAAGTAAGAGCTCGGTGAATATTCATTTTGCTCGTGTTGAGAATATTCACTCAAACAATCACATGACGCTACACATGTAGAACTAGCTATCCACTCACACTACACGGGGTTTCGATACCCCCATCTCCACAATTATTTGACATTTTGTATTATTTCTGACAGAATCACTGCACAAAAGAGCTCCGTAGAAACAGTCGATCCGCAGGCATTTTGTAGATTAGTAGTTAAAACATACATACATGACTGGAACTATCAAGTCACTCAAAGAAAAAGGCTTCGGCTTTATCTCACAAGAAGGCCAGAAGGATCTCTTCTTTCACATGAAGGATCTCGACGGTGTTGTCTTTGAAGACCTCAAGGAAGGCGACGCAGTATCGTTTGAAACCACCGAAACCGAAAAGGGTCTCAGTGCAATCAACGTTCGCCGCGCGTAAACCATCCAAAAAACCGCTCTATATATACTGACAGGGCGGTTTTTTGCTGCCTGTGAAATACTTGCATTATTTTGAATAAATGACATAATGATCTGAAACCTTTTTAGTACTAAAAAAATTTAAATTTTATGTCATTCAGACACCTAATCTCAGGGGCACGCACAGTAGCGGCCGATGTTAGTCACAAACTAATTGATCTAGGAAAATTAGACCTAGAAGCAATTAATTTTTCAAACTTACCCGAAGGAGAAGCCTTGAAACAATCCGTAGAAAAGGCCAAAGAAAAAAAGCTCTCCGGATTTGTAGTTCAATTTAATGGCGGTTCAGTAAGAGTCATCGCAATCAAAACTGCAGAGATTGCTGAAGACCACCCTCAAATTGTACGAAAAATCAACGGAAGTGGGTATTGTGTTATGCGAAGCCATCTCGCAGTGTGAATGTAAAAAATTTAAATTACCCCAAAAGCCGGTCAGTTAGTATACTGACCGGTTATTTATTTACACACTCCACTCGCCCAGCTTTGTTCTCTTGATCGTATACGCAAGCGCCGGCATGTTGAGTCGATCACCGATCCAGTGCGCAAGCGATCGCATATAGGTACCAGAAGACGCAGTGATACGGATCGTTGCGATAAGTACGTCTTTGTCTCTATGTGTTTCGCTTACTTTTTGCCACTGCTTCATGATAGTGGTTTGCCGGAAATCTCCTTCTACTTTGCCGATACTCTCGATCGCTTCACGTGCCGCAAGTTCTACTGGCACAACACGTGTACGCAAAAGCTTTGCCTCACTGATCGTTACTTTCTTGGTCGGGACAGTGACAGTATTTCCTGCACGTGCATGCACAAAGAGTGGCATACCATCGACAAGTACGGACGAGTACATGGGATATGGAAGCTCAGTAAGGGTACGCGCTGCAAGTAATGCATTTTCAACAACTCCGGGTTCGACTGTTCGATAACGCTCATCTGCGATAAGCCCAAGCATGTCACCCGTATCCGTCGAAATTCCAAAAAGTACTTCGATCTCATACGTCTTGGTGAGCTTGAGGTATTCATCCTTTTTGTGACGATCCTCGCCAGCAAGGAGGAGTACTACCCCTTCTGCCATCGGATCAAGACGGCCGGCGTAGGTCACCGGCACGTCGTTTGTGATGCCTTGCTCTGCTCGAAACCGCTTGACCAAGACTGCGAGCGTTTCGCCTCGTTCCTTATATATGAGGAATTTACCCGAAAAACCTGCGACTTCTCTATTGCCCACAGGAGAAAGCGACCGTATCTGCTTGGTGCGGGTTTGACGAAGCAGCTCTTTTTCGGTATGATGCACTGACATATATCCCACTATACTCGCGTGAAGGAAAGAATCAACAACCAAATCCGTGCAACCGAAGTTCGCGTCATTGATGCAGAAGGTACAAACCTCGGGGTATTTCCTATTGCAGAGGCACTTGCTATGGCGCACAACCAAGGCCTCGACTTGATCGAGATCACTCCTATGGCCAAGCCGCCCATCTGTAAGCTCATGGAGTACGGCAAATACCAGTACGAGCAGAAGAAAAAGGCTCAAAAGGCCAAAAGTGGCGCCAAGGCGACCGAGACCAAGTCCATCCAGATCAAGGTAGGTACGGGCGACCACGACCTCGAGCTCAAGGCACGCCAGGCATCCGCATGGCTCAAAGAAGGCCACCGTATCAAGGTAGAGCTGTATCTGCGGGGCCGCTCCAAGGGCATGGATGACGCCTTCCTTAGGGAGCGCCTTGACCGGGTCTTGCATTTTGTGACAGAACACTATAAGATAGCTGAACCGCATAAGCGCTCTCCCAAGGGCCTAGCAGTCGTCATCGAGCGAGACAAGGGTGGAAAGGAAGTATCCAAAGAAGCTCCCCAGACCTCCCCTGTAGCTCAAGCGACACAATAATTATGAGCACGAAAACCAACAAATCATTTACCAAACGCCTCAAGGTGACTTCCACTGGCAAAATCCTCGCGCGTAAGCCCGGATTCAACCACTTCAATGCGAAGCAATCTCGCACCAAACAGCTCCTCGGCAAGAAGCCAGTGGCGTTTAATATGAGCAAGAAGGAAATCGCGCGATTTATCACCCCAAGTAGCTTTTAATATATGACACGAGTAAAACGAGG
The DNA here is from genome assembly GCA_964602465.1 of uncultured Candidatus Saccharibacteria bacterium. Lineage (GTDB taxonomy): Bacteria > Patescibacteriota > Minisyncoccia > Phycocordibacterales > UBA9973 > UBA4124. The sequence goes on along the minus strand of CAZRQQ010000002.1, from coordinate 26,414 downwards.
AACAATAGCAAATAAGCGCCGCAAGAACCTTCTCTCTCAGACCAAGGGGTATCGTTTTGGCCGCTCTACCAAGGAAGCGCAGGCAAAGGAAGCAATCGCACATGCAGGGTCATACGCATTTGCACACCGCCGCGACAAAAAGTCTGACGCTCGCAAAGTTTGGAACGTTCGCATCAATGCAGCAGTTCGTGCAGAAGGCGGCACCTACTCTACCTTCATCGACAAGCTCAAGAAGGCAAACATCCAGCTCGACCGTAAGATTCTCTCCTCTCTCGCACAGACCCACCCCGAATCCTTCAAACGAGTAGTTGCAAAAGTGAAATAAAATCCCTCTCAATTGAGAGGGATTTTATTTACCCATCTACAACTATTCCATTTTGTGGCTCAAAATCCTCAAAAACAACAGTAAACATGTGATCTTCATCGGCGGAAGATTCGAAATTCATTTCCCAGACCAATGGAGAGTTCACGAAATATGGAACATCAATACTTACTAATTTAAAATCAGCTATCTTCAGTTCGCTTTCAAATATCTTTTTAATTTTTTCAGAAATTTCTGGATATCCTGATTGTAATTTTTTGTAAAAATCTCTTTGTTCATTTGTTGGTAAATCTTTATTTTTTGTTTTTATAAAGACTTCTATATTTTTATCATTTGATGAAAAATCAACATGCCCATAGAAAAAATTTCTATTTTCATCTTTGAGCTCGTTCAAAATGATTTTTCCAAAAACCTCATCTTGAATCGTTAGTTTTTCTTTTTTCTTAAAAAGATTAAACATATCTTAATATTATACTACTTCGTCAAAATTTCTGGCTCGCCTTTGTCGTTGATGAGTACCGTATGTTCAAAATGCGCGCTGCGGGATTTATCAGAAGTGATGAGGGTGTAGCCGTCTTTGAGGAGGATGATCTCTTCTGAACCTCGAGTAAGCATCGGCTCAATCGCGATCACCATGCCCGGCACGAGCTTTGCCCCCTTCCCCTTTTTGCCGTAGTTGGGCACATAGGGATCTTCGTGGATCTCGCGACCAACACCGTGACCCGAAAGATCACGCACGATACCAAGCTTGTACGGCTTCACAAATGTTTCGATCGCGTGGCCGATGTCACCTGTCGTACCACCAGAGCCAATTGCTTCGATACCGACTTCGAGCGCTTGCTGTGTCACCGCAAGAAGTTCTTTGTCCTTGGCATTGATTTTGCCGACTGGCACAGTGATCGCATGGTCGAGAAAGACTCCTTCGTAGTTGAGCCCGAGATCCAGTGAAATAATATCACCGTCTTTGAGCACATAGTCTCCTGGGATGCCGTGCACCACTTCTTCGTTCACTGAAGTAATCAAACTCGCTGGATATGGCTTGTGTGCATCTTCGGGTTTATAGTGCAAAAACGCCGGCTTGTGCCCTGCTTCCGTTATCAACTTGTACGCGAGCTCATCAAGCGATTTGGTCGTAACCCCTGGCTTTACGGCTTTGGCAACCTCACGCAAAATATTGGCAAGTATGGGACCTCCCTTTTTCAAACGTTCTATTTCACTTTCGGTTTTGATGATTATCATAGTGAGTTGAAAGTTATAAAGTTTGTAAAGTTCATAAAGTAATCACGCCCTTGTGCTTTGCTTTACAAACTTTCAGCTTTATGAACTTTATAACTTAAGCGAAGCGCATATTTCTTCGTGAATTTCCTCGATCGTTCGCTCACCATTTACTGCAAGAAATTTCACTTCAGGAGAAACCTTGAGAAGTTCGACTGCGGGCATGACATTGTCGTGGAACCACTTGAGACGTGATTGTCGTTCGTGGTCAACCATATCATCACTTCGACCGCGGCCGCGAAGTCGTTCATCTGCCCATGTGTCTCCGACATCAATAAAGATCACCGTTGTCTCCCATCCATAAAATTTGGATGCGGACAAAAGGATCGGTACTTCTTCTGCAACACGTGGAGTACCGTCAATGATCACGGCGTCTTGTCCAGTAAAACTTGCGATGAGTTCGTGACTCCAGACATGCACACCGATAAACGATGCCGGCAGAACTCCCTGCTCCATGACTTTCTTGGTTTCCTGTGCAGTATATGAATCAGTCTCAATAAATGAGCGGAAGATATTGCCAGTTTCGAAATGGAGAATCGATCCCGTCGGACTCTTTGCCTGTATAGATCGCTCGAGAAGCGCTGCCTGCGTGCCCTTTCCAGAACCAGACTGTCCGATGAAGATATATGCCTTTGTTGCCATACAGCTAGTATATAGTAGTTAGTCTATAGTCGTTAGTAGAGGTCGCAGTTTTATTTCTATCCGCTTATAGTCTAAAGACTATCGACTACTTCCTAGTACTCTTGAAGCGCTACTTGCGCACTGAGACGTCGGGTGAGGTCGATGACTGCTGATACAACGATGAGGATAGAGGTACCGCCGATCGCAAATGCGGTGATACCAGTCGTGGTGCGGATGATAAGCGGGAGCACTGCAACGATACCAAGGAAGAGTGATCCGACAAGCGTGATGCGGGTGACGATCGTTGCGAGGTAATCGTTGGTTGCGTCACCTGGGCGAATGCCGGGCACGAATGCACCATTTTTCTGTAGGTTGTCTGCGATCTGCTTTGGATCAAAGGTTACTGCCGTATAGAAATAGGTGAAGAAGACGACAAGCACGAAGTAGACGACGGAGTACAGTGTCGTATTTTGAAGGAATGAGGTGAGCGCGCGACCGACCGAGATAAGTGTCGAGTGGGTAGATGCCGCAAAGAGTCCTGCGAGAAACTGTGGGAACAAAAGGAGGGACGACGCAAAGATGATCGGCATGACGCCAGCCTGTGCGAGACGAAGTGGAAGGTAGCTTTCGTTGCCCCCGAGTGTACGGATACCACGCACTTGTCGTGCATACGTTACCTTGACTGGACGCTCTGCTTCATAGACATAGATGATACCTGCGATCACAAGGAGTCCGATTGCCAGATACACGAGCACCGTCGGGATTTGGTCTGGGGTAAGTGTGAAAAGAAACTGTGAGATCTTGGAAGGAACTTCTGCGAGGATACCTGCCATGATGATGAGTGTTGTGCCGTTGCCGATCCCAAATTCATTGATGAGTTCTGCAAGCCACAAAAGGAGCATGGAGCCACCGGTGATAATGATGATGTTGGTGATAAGTGCACCACCTGAAAGCGCGCCGATCGCACCCTGACTCTGCAAGTACTTGATGAATGAAAATGCCTGAAGGACTGCAATCGGTACCGTGATGAGACGGATGTACTGGTTGAACGTGCGGCGTCCTGCTTCCCCGCTTTCCTGCATGAGCTCCTTGATAGACGGTACCATCATAGAAAGCACCTGCATGATGATTGAACCGGTGATGTATGGACCGACACCAAGCATGACGATGGAGAATGAAGAAAGTCCACCACCAGAGAGGACATTGAAGAGTCCGAGAAATTGGTTGGATGCGAGAAATTGGTTGAGTCGTGCAATGTCGACACCAGGCACAGGGATCGTTGCAAGAAATCGAAACACAAAGAGCACCCCGATCACAAAAAGGATCTTGGTGCGAAGTGTTTTGTCCGTAAAGAGAAGGGTGAATTTTCGTGCGAAACCTTGCATGATAGTTGATCGTGTTATTTGACGCTTCCGCCAGCTGCTTCGATCTTTGCCTTTGCTGCTGGAGTTACCTCACAATCATACACCATAACTGCGTGCGTGAGTTCGCCTCCTGCGAGGATTTTCACCTTTGGAAGGACCCCTGCTGTTCGGCGAATGAGTTTCTTTGCAAGAAGTGCGGAAGGAGTAATAGATGCATCCTTTGTAAATACCGTTGCGATGTCGCCAAGGTTTACGACTGCAGGACGAACGGCGATGGATTTGTTGCTGTTTTTGCCGCGTCCGCGAAGCTTCGGATACTTCTTGATCATGTCACGGATGGCAGGACGAATGCGGTGCCCAGCGCGCGCCTTCTGCCCTTTCGTACCACGACCTGAGGTCTTGCCACGGGTTCCACCACGACCAACGAGTTTTGATTTCTTATTTTTAGTTTTGCGAGAGAGTGTAATCATAGTAGTTATGCGGCTGCTTCTGATGATTCAGGTTGTGCTGCGACCGGTTCAACTTTTGCGGCACTGCCAAAAATATATTTCGTACTCACTGCACCAAGTGCCTTGATACATGCACGAGCAGTGTTGAGCTTGTTCTTGCTGCCTGAGACGACCTTACCCGACACGTCTTTGACACCAGCGAACACGAGGATGTCGCGAAGTGCTGCACCCACCACAAGTCCCTTACCGTTATTTGGAAAAAGCATGACGCGGGACGCATTGTATTTTGCAGACACACTGTGTGCGATCGAATGCTTTTCAGTACGCTTGATCTTGATTGCGTTTTTCTTTGCATCCTTCAGCGCCTTGGTGATCGCAACTGCAGTGTCATTTCCCTTTCCGGTACCGACACCAACGACACCGTTCTTGTCTCCAATGATCATCGATACAGCAAAGCTCATGCGGCGTCCACCAGCAACGACACGGGTTACGCGACGAATATCGAGAATCTTTTGATCTACATCTTTGACGCGATCTGCAAATGTCTTACCCCCCTCGCGGCGAGGTCGTCGTGTATCAGTGCGCTTGTGTTCTGTTGTTGGATTGGTTGGAGTGGTCATAGTGTATTAAAAAGTAAGTCCGCCTTCACGCGCAGCGTCCGCAAATGCCTTGATACGACCTGCGTACTTGAAACCATTGCGATCAAAGACGACTGCACTGATCTTCTTTGCAATTGCCGCAGCAGCGAGTGCTTTCCCTGCAGCGACTGCGCCGTCAACTTTGGTTCCCTTCTTCTTGTCTGTATCATTTACCGCTGCGATCGTCACACCCTTGGTGTCATCGATAAGCTGCGCGTAGAGGAAATTGTTGGAGCGAAATACTGAAAGGCGAGGGCGCACATCGGTACCAGAAAGCTTCGCGCGGATCTTGCGCTTGTTGCGAATTCTCTTTTCTTGTGGAGTTGATCGTGACATATACGTTTAAAAAAATTATGCAGTCTTCTTGCCGGCCTTGCGTCGGATAGTTTCAGTATCGTAACGGAATCCCTTACCCTTGTATGGCTCAGGCTTCTTGAGCGCACGCACATGTGCAGTGAACTGGCCGACGAGTTCTTTGTTGATACCTGTAATGGTTATATTGTTCTTTTCTGCCACGACGGTCAAGCCTTCCGGGATCGCAACAACAACTGGGTGTGAGAAGCCGAGCGCAAGGTGAAGCTCTTTGCCTTTGACCTCACTCTTGAATCCGACTCCTTCGAGAATGAGCTTCTTGGTGTAGGGAGTATTTACCCCTGCGATCATGTTCTTGGTATGCGATGCGTACGTGCCCCAGATCGCCACATCAAATGGTTCGTCACCCTTTGGCGCAAAGGTCACAAGACCATCTGCGATCGTGATCGTTACAAATTCAGGAAGGGTTTTGGTGAGCGTGCCAAGTGGACCTTTCACCGTAAGTACACCACCTGCGTATGATACTTCGGTGTTGCTTGGGATCTGTAGTTGTTGTTTTCCAATTCTACTCATATATGTATTACCAAATCATAAACAACGCTTCTCCGCCGACCTGCTCCTTGCGCGCTTGCTTGTCAGAAAGAATGCCCTTCGGAGTAGAAAGCACCATCATGCCGTGACCGTTTTTCACAGAGTGAATATCGTGCACACCGAGGTAGGTGCGGCGTGAAGGCTTTGATATGCGCTTTACATCATGGATGCGCGACGCACCACCATTGTACGCGAGCTCGATCTCAAGTACTGGCACATTTTTCTTTTCAGTTTTCTTGGACACTTCAGCGATGTAGCCATTGTCTTTGAGACACTGCGCAATCGCGTACTTGAGCTTTGAAAACGGAATAACCACGGTGCCCTTGGACACCAGTGCGCCGTTTTTCATCGAGATGATCATGTTTGAAATAGGATCGGTTACCATAGAAAACTCATTACCAAGAAGACTTTCGAATACCCGGGATCATGCCGTCGTTGGCAAGTTCACGGAAGCAGATACGGCAAAGTCCGAAATCGCGCATGTAGCCATGACGACGACCGCAGCGGAAGCAGCGGTTGACTTGTCGAGTGCTAAATTTTGGCGCCTTTTGGGAGCGCACGACTGTTGAGGTCTTTGCCATACTATTTGTGGATGTTCTCTGGAATATCGCGTACTGATTTCTCTGAATTTCCTTACAAAGGTTCGCTCAGAGAGAAAAGTGCGGATTACCAAAGGACTCGCCTATCCTATCAGAGTATGCGCCCGGAGTCAACCCGGAAGTAGATCTTGGCATTGCGACGAAGCCGCGTCTGTACGGAGTACTATGCCACAAGGCTCACTTCCGGGTTATTCGGTAAGAGCAGGAGCTTCTGCCGGAGCCTCAGGGGCTGTGGGTTCTGGAGCCGGTTCTGGCTCTGGTGTAGGTTCTATAGCCTCTGGTTCTGGGGTCACAGTCTCTTCGACCGGTGTCTCCTCAGGCGTCTCTCCGGTAGCCTCCTCTGGCACTGGATCTGGAATCACTATTGGCGCAACTGATGCACTTCCCCCCTGCTGCAAGAGTGTTCGAAGCTGATCTTTGGTGACACAAACCTGATCAGTCTCGTCCCCTACACAAAGCTCGCTCGTCGTAACCTTCTTACTAAAGAAAGACTCTATGCCGTTGCCTGCATTTCCAAACCATGCAAGTAAGCTATCACGCCAAGTGTTGGTTGTGCCTAGATCTGCAATGCCAACGATCTGGAGATTCATTTGCTTGATCGCACCGATCGCATACGGCATGAGACCGCCAATATTGAGGAATTTGCGCATGGTGCCATCACCCCAGACATTCTCGGTCACAAGCTCCGGGAATTGTTCTTCTACTTCTTGTGCAATGAACCCATGCTGGAGTTTTGCATCATCAGTATCAGTAAGCCATCGATAGGTCACTGGATTGAGTGCAGATACCCGAGCAAGGAGGTCGGCATTATCCATGGATTCGATATCTTTCTTGAGGGTGCGGTCAGATCCACACGTTGGCGCACCAGAATCTGCAGTGAAGTTACAGGTAGAGTTTGAGTCTTGGAGACGAAGAAGTGTTGTAGCGTCAGTGGTTGACGACGAACCGATGTGGAGTGCGACTCCAGGAGCAGTATTGGCAATACCCACAAATCCAGAAGTGATGATACGCATTGCTTCAGTTGCACCGTTGTTGCCGACCTGAAAACGGATGAAGTCCGAAGATCCGACACCGCTCGTTGATTTAAGTGTAAGTGATGAGCTCACCGCAGTGCCACCAAATACAGTTGGTACTTGAGCGGTAACATTAGTCAAAGCCAGACCTGATCCAATAAAAATCGTTCCGGCACTGTTTAAGCTCAATGCTTGTGCACTTGATAGTGTCATGAGCGTGGTGTATGCACCACCATTAAGTGCTGACTCAAAATTCAACAACCCGGATGCGGAGCCCGCACCTTGCACAGGACTATTATAAATACGAAACCGTACATCTTGACTCGCTGCAGTTGCACTTGATTTCCATCCATTTCCTGCAAATACGATCGATGGTGAATACTGCTGTGCGCCCGCTGCTGCTGCCGTTGAGTTTTGCAACAAGATACCGTATGAATCATCTTGGGTGGCACCTATTGCATCACGCTGCACATGAAGTCTTGCTAATGGGGTGGTCTGTGCAATTCCAAATCGATCGTTGACTTGGTCATACGCTGAGGCAGATCCGAAGATGATTTTACCTTTAGTTGCATTACTCGTTGAAGAAAGTGTGAGGTTTTCACCAGATCCTGTTCCTCCGACCAGTGTTGACCCGCCACTAATCCCGAGATTGTTTGCCAAAAGCGTCGAAGTCGCACTAGGGAGAGTATAGGTCCCCGTCGCGCTTGCTGCAAACGTAGTATTAAACGCCCCAGTCGTCACGAGATTGCCCGCAAGTGTTATCGTGTTTGACCCATTGTTTACACCAGTACCTCCGTAGGTTGCACCCACGACCGTGCCTTGCCACGTACCCGTACCGATAGTACCCACTGTTGCAATATCGGTTCCTACGAGTTTTGCTGCAGTGATCGAGCCAGCAAGCATAGTGTTCGTGACTTTACCAGATCCAATCGTAGTTGTGATTGTGGTAGTACCACTCCCAGATATATCCCCCGAAAGAGTAATAGCCTCGTTACCTGTAAGATAGGTACTGGTATCAACACTGAGCGTACCGTCACTCCCCGATGTCTTAATAAAGCCGTTTGAAGTAAGGTTTGAAAGTTTGGCAATGTTTTGTGTAGTGTTAACGGTGATTGTATTAGTAGTACGTGTAAGTCCAATAGAAAACGTGAGTGCACTTTCCTTACCGTTAAACGTCGTCCAGTCAGCAGAAGTAAGGAATCCCTTGGTCGAACCTGATGCTGCCTGACCGTTGGTATAGTCTATAGAAATGAGCCCACTTGATGCATTAAAATCTGCTGCGGTAAATGCTGCAGCACCCTTAGTTGAGCCATCAGCTACAGCATCTTGAAGTGTAAGCGAGAGCGTAGGAGTTGAGGTGGCGTTGCTGACGTTGCCAGTGAATCCGCCACCGTTGGTAAATGCAAATGACGTGACTGTACCGCTCCCCGAAACAGTTGCCCATGTGTTATCTCCACGCAAAAACGTACTTGCACTCGGTGTGCCGCTTGCCGAAAAGTCAGCGATTTCTACTGCACCATCTTCGATCGCAGACGCGGTGGGAATGACCGCGCAGTTGGTATCTCCTGGCGCACAGTTTGGATCAAGTGTCTCGCCTGGACTGTACTCAGTACTCGGTGGTACTGCAAACGCAACAGTCGCCGAAAACGCGAGGCCAAACAAAAGTGCAGCAAGTGTTCGTTTGTGTGTACTAAAAAAACTACTAAAAGATTTCACCTTGAAAGTATATCACGCAACACAAATAGTGTAGTAGAGAAAGTAGTGGATATCTCAGTACAAAAATATACTGAATAGTATAGCATGCTATCACCAATCACCTACTCGTGATGTGGAAAAAATAAAAATCACTCGATTGAGTGATTTTTATTTTGTAGTATTACTTCTTAAACGGAATACCGAGGTGGGTGAAGAATTTGAGTGCTTCGTCTTTGCCTTTTGCAGTTGAGACAAGTGTGATGGCAAATCCAAACACATCCTTGAGATCTTCGTCAGACGTTTCTGGGAAGATCGTGTGCTCCTTGATGCCGAGCGTAAGGTTGCCGATCGTGTCGACAACTTTAGGGTCGATACCACGGAAGTCCTTAGTGCGAGGAATTGCAATGTGGATGAGTTTATCGAGGAAATGGTACATGCGTGCGCCGCGAAGGGTTACTGCAACACCGATCGGGTCACCTTGACGAACCTTAAATGATGCGACTGATTTCTTTGCTGCACGAACGGTTGGACGCTGGCCAGTGATCTTCGTAAGACGATCCATGATCGCTTCGTTTTTGTTGCGGTCTTTCTTCATCCCAGTACCGGTACCACTTGCGATCACGATCTTGGTGAGTCGCGGTGCCGCAAGCTTGGTCTTGTACCCGAGAGTCTTGTATGCGCTATCTTGTTGTGACTTGATGAGTTCCATAGTATGTAAATTATTTTGCTACCTTTGTAGATGCCTTCGCCTTCTTTTCAGCAAGCTTTACGTTTGAGTGATGAATCGACGCTTCGCGTTCTACGACTGAACCCTTTTCGTTCTTTTTCTTTGCGCGGATGTGCACTTTCACTTTATTTACACCGTCGACGATGACGCGCTCGCCAGTGACACGCCCAACGGTACCCTTGGCGCCCTTGTGCTTACCTGCGATCACGATAATGTTGTCTCCTTTCTTTACATGCATAGTAGTAACTCGTTATAGCACTTCCGGTGCGAGTGATACGATTTTCTGATAGCCGAGCTCACCGATCTCACGCGGGATTGGACCAAAGATACGACCAGCCTTCGGTTCTTTCTTGCCCTTGTCAATGATCACCACTGCATTGTCATCAAAGCGAATGTATGAACCATCCTTGCGACGAAAGGCGTTCTTTTGGCGCACCACTACTGCGTAGAGTACGTCCTTTTTCTTCACGGCCTTGCGAGGCTGCGCGACTTTGACTGAGAGCACGACCACATCCCCAATACCTGCATAGCGGCGCTTTGAACCACCGAGCACTTTGAAAATCTTACCGATTTGTCCGCCGGCATTGTCTGTGATTTTTACGATTGATCCATCTTGCAACATACAATTAACTCTGTTTGATTACTTCGAAGTGCTTATCCTTTGAACGAGGACGAGTTTCTTTGAGTTCGACCAAATCCCCCACTTTCGCACTGTTGTCTTCATCATGCGCCTTGAACTTCTTGGAGATCTTGAAGTACTTTTGATACTTGGGATGCTTCACAAAGCGCGTAACAGAAACCACGACGGTCTTATCCATCTTGTCAGAGACAACGGTCCCTTTGAGTATGTGTTTGTGTGTGGTTTCAGATTTCATAATGTGTGAGTATAGTACTTATTTTTTGGGTTTTGTCCAACTAGACGCGCTCGACGACTCGAGTCTTGAGCGGGAGCTTGGTACCAGCCTTGCGAAGCGCTTCTTTTGCGACTCCTGCTTCGACCCCATCCACTTCAAAGATGATGCGGCCTGGGAGCACTTCCATGCAATACCCTTGGAGGTCGCCCTTTCCTCCGCCCATCGGTACTTCGGCAGGCTTTGAGGTGATTGGTCGGTCTGGAAAGACACGGATCCACATACGACCAGTCTTGCCGAGGTGGCGTGATGCAGCTTTGCGGGCAGCTTCGATCTGGTTTGAGGTGATGCGCGCGAGTGATTCGGTCTTGAGCCCATGTGAGCCGAAGTTGACCTTGGTACCACGTGTTTCGACGCGATCCTCCATCTTGGTTCGCTTCTTGTGCCACTTTCTAAATTTTACTTTCTTTGGGAATAGCATAGTTATTTACTCTTTTTGTCAGTATCAAAGACCTGACCCTTGTAGATCCATACTTTGATGCCGATCACACCGTAGGAAAGCGTTGCACGCTCGCGGGCAAAGTCGATATCTGCACGGAAGGTCTGAAGCGGGATAGAGCCACGCTTGAGCACTTCACTTCGTGAGATTTCAGCACCACCAAGACGTCCGCCGAGGTAGAACTTCACTCCCTGTACACCACGCACTGCCATCACCTTTTCGATAAGCTGCTTCATCACGCGTCGGTATGGGAGACGCTTTTCGAGGCCTTCGGCGATCATGTACGCAACGAGCTTTGCATCAGAGTCAGGACTCGTTACTTCCACGATTTCGAGCTTGATGTCTTCAGTCACCGCGAGCTTTTTGCGCTTGAGCTCTTTGAGGATATCTGCCTTGAGCTTGGTTGCACCTTCACCACTACGTCCGATGATCATACCGGGGCGAGAGGTGCGAAGGATCACGCGGATCATGTTTTGACCGCGTTCGATCTCAGTACTCGATAGGTATGACCCACGGAGACGCTTGTCGAGGTATTCGCGAAGTGCGACGTCAACCTTGAGATTTGCGACATACTTTTTGTCCATTGCAAACCAGCGTGACTTCCAATCACGGAGGATAACGAGACGATGTGAATATGGGTGGACAACTTTAGACATAAATGGTTAATACTCAAATTCCAATAATCATTATTCGGCCTTTGCCCTTGCCTTGCGACCTTTTTGCTTATTGGTGCTTGGAACTTGGGTATTACGAACTTCGCTTAGCGTTACGGTGATATGCGAGGTTCGTTTATTGATCGGCGTTGCACGACCCATCGCACGAGGGATAGAGCGCTTGAGCACAAAGCCCTTGTTTACTTCGATGTTCTTGATCATGAGCGTGTCCGCATCAGCGCCTGCTGCAACTGCATTTGCAACTGCACTCTTCACGAGCTTTTGGATCGGGAGCGCGCCACGCTTTACGAGATAGGTAAGCGTCGTGTCAGCATCGGCAACAGTCTTGCCCTTGACCGCATCAGTGACGAGGCGGACTTTACGCGGTGATTGGCGATAGTTGGAGAGTGTTGCTTTCATACTTATTTCTTAGCTTCGGTAGTAGTCGCTTTTGCAGCCTTTGCAGCAGTGATTTCAGCTTCCTTTTTCTTCTGGTCGATTTCCTTCTGCATCTTTCCACCGTGGCGGGTAAATTTGCGAGTTGGACTAAATTCTCCCAAGCGGTGACCTACCATGTCTTCGGTAACGAGGACTTCGAGGTGCTGGCGGCCATTGTGGACTCCAAAGGTAAATCCGACCATTTCAGGCGCGATCTGACTTGCACGTGCCCACGTCTTGATAACCCCTGCTGAGAGTGGTTGTTTGCCCGCAATCTTCTTGAGGAGCTTTTCGTCAATATAGGGACCTTTTGCAAGTGATCGTGTCATAGTCTAGGAAAAAAAGAAGCCCGTTTTGAGCTGCGAGTATAGTAGCAAATTGAGCGCCAATGTCAACCCGGAAGTAGATCTTGGCATTGCGGCAAAGCCGCGTCTGTACGGAGTACTATGCCAAGGCTCACTTCCGGGTCAAATCCGGCCCCTCAAATACCCACTAATTCTCCTTGAAAACATCCTCCTTCCGGTACTGGTTTTTAGGTATTCCTCCCTTCGGTATGCATCAACCTCCGATAGGCAGGCTTCATAGTAAATAAGCTTCCACGGTATGTAGCGTTTTGTGGATTTGTTAAGTCCAGTATTATGTTCAATCAATCTACGTTTCAAATCGGTAGTGCATCCAAAATACAGTTCGCGTTCTCGAACCTTACTTTCCAAACAATACACGTAAAACATGTACGTATACTACCCGTACTAGTATGATGAAAATCTAAACGACTGCGGCCGAAGATTTATGAAAATAGCACGAAAAGCTTGGGTACAAACACCACAATCCCAACCAGCGCTGCTCCGAGAGCAGTAATGAGCACTGCAGCAGAGGCGACGTCCTTGGTGTCCCGCGCATAAGGGTGATAATTAGGGCTCGTGAGATCGATGTCTATCTCTACGGCAGTATTGAATGCTTCTGCGGCAAGCACACTCGTCACCGATAGGAGGATCCCCGCCCATTCCCCTGCACTAATCTTGAGCCAGAGTCCAAGTCCGATAACTACTACCGCTGCAACCCCATGGATCCACGCATTGTGCTGCGTCTTGAATATGATCCCAATCCCCCGAAGCGCATGCCGGAAACTCCGCGCCCGTGCAATGATCGAAAACCGCTTTCGCTCTGATAGTTTTTCCATACCGCTAAGTATAACAAAAGCCCCTTCATTACGCTGAAAGGGCTTTGAGATGATCTATGTGCCGTAGTGGTCGGTACACCGGAGTAACTACAGCATTCCATTCGGGAATATTGTACAGATATGGCGGAGGTGGTACTGGCTTAATCAAGCATTCAGCAAGAATACTCTCAGTAATACCGTGTTGCACAAGAAGGCTCTGAAATTCTTCGGGTGCAATTTCTTGTTCAGATTTTTTTTGATTAAACGTAGGAATGTGGAGACACCTTTGTTTAAACCTTCTCAAGAGACTGCCGTTCCGAAATAGATCAAATTGAGTTGCTTGTCGGTTTTGTATTGTAAATTTATTCACCGCACGCGAAGCAGTTTCAGCACACAGAATGTGCGCAAGCTCACTTGCAGAATACGTTCGTAAACCATTAAACATCTTATTGAGTTCTTTCGGTGGAGCAACAAGACATAGCGCTGTGATGTATTGAGCAAGATTACCATCACCTCTTTCTTTGTATATAGCATCAACATACGATGGTGTGATGTCGCTACAGGAGAAATCTTTGTCCTGCAAAAACTTATATGGTCTTTTCATGTTTTTAATTTTTCTTCATACTACTCACCTAGGCTTTTTTGTCAAAAAAAATAAACCCTACTGAAAAGGGTTTATGTACTTATGCGATTTTGGAAGACCTGGTTTGAAAACACAGTTCGAGCAAAAAGATGCCGTAACTGGTGAAGTTACTTCGATTGATACCCTGCTCCTTCAACAGATTTTTGAACCGTGTTTGTTTTTTGATAACAATATCGTTTGCTGTAGCAGGTTCATGATGAGTACTGTAGATTTCTTTTGGTGAAGTAAGTATGACAATAAGTTCGGTACCTCGCCGCAACTCAAACCTTTTGGGAGTTTTGGTGACCATATGAAATCCAGTAGGATTGGATCCAGGCTTATTGCACAGGATATGTATCAACTCTCCGTCATATGCACCAGGAAGCCTCCCAAAGAGTGTCTTTAGATCACTCGCCGAAGCAGCCAGACAAGCATCTGTTATACGTGTTACCAGAAATTTATTTTTTTCCGTATAGATACGGTCGATCAACTTTTTGTTGATGGTTTCCAACACATTCGCTGGATATGTTTCAGCACGCACTTTTCTTTTTTGTTTCATATGAAGGTATGTTTTCCTCCATACTACCCACTCTCGCCAGTTTGTCAAAATAAAAAACTACTGAACTATTCAGTAGTTTGATGTATCACTGTCGCTCTTCTTGCGCCCATTCCAGTACGTTTTCATGCTTCCAACAACCGCTTCCATCACGTACTTTCAGTACCGGAGTACCCTTTCCTATACTTGTAATCACATGTACAGGTCGCTGCATCAATGTTTGTGCAGTCATACTCAGCTCAGGCCCACCTTCCATGCCCACCAATCCGGCTTTGATAGTTACGTGGTCACGAGAGTTAGGATCAAGTGCGATATTTCCATCTGGTTGTACCTTAAATGGCATCGTGGCAGAAACATCTGTAGCATTTTGTACTTCGACGGCACCTCGAGGGTTGATTCTAAATATAATATTGAAATCTTTGCCTGTCACAACGATCGTCGCTGAGTCGACTGTGTGATTTCCCGCATGGGGATGAACAGATATATTCATAGTTGTAATTTTTTCCCTATCCTACTCCTCTGGATTGGTTTGTCAAAATAAAAAGAACCGGTAGAAACCGGTTCGATGTAAAGAGCAATCTATTGTTTTTTATTCAACAAGCTGTCTTTCATCACAGCGACAAAATTCTCGGCAATTCCTTGTGCTTCACTAGGATTAATCAGTTTGTCATACACCTGATCAATCATGGCAACATTCGCTATTGCAGCCAATATATGGTCCATGGACTGCATATACCCCATGTCTTTTATTCTGGGATGGATTGGATTGATAACTATTTCCAATACCTGCGACTCGTTGAACAAATAATCAACCTGTGCAACTGTTTCAGGAAAATACACACCGCTCGATATTCTATACTCTTTCTTTCCTATCTTTATAATCGGAGGCTGTTTTTTTGAACCTGCTTCCAATATATTGATATTTTTTTGAGCGACCAGCGAACGGTTGGTTTTTAACCTGACATATAATGTCACAGCACAATCCTTACACTCGGGTTCAACCTTTACAGAATACTTCTTTTTGTCATGCAGATCTGGAATACCAACGACTTCTGTTGGGTTTTTTTCAATTTCCCAATATACATCGTCACGAGTATGCCGCTGAAGCTCGAAAGAATACGTATCTCCAGGTTTAACATATGTTGGACCTGAAATAAAAGGAGCGGTTGGTACCGTATTGACTTGTACCTGTATGGCATGGAGCCCAAATGTTCCTGTAATATTCACAGTTGCAGATCCTTCACCGCCCGCCTTAATAGTGGCAGTATTTCCTACGAATGATGCTAAGGTTTTTTAATTCCTTTGCATTTGTTTTTCGGTATTGATCTATATCACCACTCTTAGACTCCAGTACTGTTTTTATTTCAGTAGTCGCAATACTAAGAATACCTGTTGGAATAATGGCCCCGTTGATGCTGGTAGATTGATTATTTTTAGCCATAGGAATATCTTCAGATTGTCCTTTGATTTTTCTAATCAAGAGATCAGTAAGGACTGTTTTATCCTTTGATGCTCTTTCTCCAGTAACAAGGAGATACTTTTCTTCAGGCAACTTGCCCGTTTGCTTCCACTCTTTTATCAGATAGCTTGCGATGAGTTCATCAGTAAGGACTTTTGCCTTTGTCTGCTTATCATCGTTGTACTTCTGAGACTCTTCATCGGAAAGCCTAAACTCTTCGAGTTCAGTTACCATGAAAAGTCGGTGTAAAGATGGGAGCCACCGAGCTTGTTTTGTCATCATATCCTCATAAGTTCTTCGAGCCACAAAGGCGAGACTAAGGAGGTTGTAGAGTGTTAATTGATTTTGTTTCAACCACTCTTCCGTTTGTCTTGATACTGTCATCATTGTGATTTTTTTGTTGTTAAAAAATATTTTGAATTTGCATATCTTATATCATAATTTTATATTTTTGTCAATATCAAAACCATTGCAGCAAAAACCACCCTTTTGGGCGGTTTTTGTGAGTTCGTATTTGAGGAGATTATTTCTTCCCAACCTTGCGTCGAGTAACGACGTCTTTGTTGGAGTATTTCTTCGGGGTGCGTGTCTTGCGGCCACCAGTAACCTTACCCCAGAGGGTCTTGGGACGCTTGGTACCACGGCCTTGTACACCTTCACCACCACCGTATGGGTGATCAACTGGGTTCATAGCAGTACCACGGACGGTAGGACGGATGCCTTTCCATCTTGAGCGACCAGCCTTACCATACTTCACAAGTTTGTTCTCATCATTTGAGACGGTACCAACTGTTGCCCAGCAGAGTTCTGCGACGCGGCGGATTTCAGTAGAAGGAAGCTTGAGCTGGGTGAAGCCGTCTTGCTGCGCGACAACCTGAGCAAATGATCCTGCAGAGCGCACGATCTTGGCACCTGCACCTGGCTTGAGCTCGATGTTGTATACAAAGGTACCTGCAGGGATCGCCTTGAGCGGGAGACGGTTGCCGGGTTCGACAGGAGCAGTTTCGGAGACCGTAAATGTGGTGCCGACCTGGATCCCCTTTGGAAGGACGACGTAGCGCTTCTCACCATCGCGGTAGATCGCAAGACCGATGAATGCAGAGCGGTTTGGATCGTATTCTACTGACGCAATGCGCGCAGGGATGTTGTGCTTGTTGTACAAAAAGTCGACGAGACGGTAGAGGCGCTTGTTGCCTCCTCCTTTGTGACGAGTCGTGATGCGACCGAGGTTGTTGCGGCCGACTGCGCGCTTCTTGCCCTTGGTGAGAGATTTCTCAGGCTTTGAACGCGTGAGGAACTTACGATACTCGATCGTGAGCGTGTTGCGTCGTGATTGGGTTGTAGGTTTATAGGATTTCATACAAGTGATTACATGATTTCAATAGTTGTCCCCTTTGGCAAGGTCACATACGCCTTTTTGAGACGTGACCCGACTCCGAGCTTGCCGCGTCGGCGGTATACCTTGGGCTTTACGTTCACGATATTTACTCTTGTTGGCTTGTGTTTGTACTGCGCTGCAAATGCCTTTGCGATTTCGTTCTTGGTTGCGCCAACTGCCACAGAGAAAAGATACGTGTTGGTCTGTGCTGCCTTTGCCGCCTTTTCGGTGATACGAGGGTGTTTCAACACTGTAGTTGTCACTACTTTTGTTTCTGCTTCCTTTTTAGTTGTGTCTTTTTTGTCCATACAATTTTATTTCATCTTTGCCTCAAGCACTGGTACGAGCGCACTCGGATCAACCATCACGATGTGGCGGTAGGTAGCGAGCGTGAGCGCATTGAGGTCAGCAGCTTTGGTAAGCGTTACGCCTGGAAGGTTTGCAAAACTCTTTGCAACTGTTTCAGTGATTTCTGGAAGCACCATGAGTGTACCAGTGCGCTTTTCTGAATCAATTTTGTCGAAGCCTTCAACCTTTGCGAGAGATTTGATCACTGCCTGCGCATCTTTGGTCTTGATCGCACTGAGACTGAGTGTGTCCACAAAGAGGACTGCGCCACCTGCGTATTGATGTGAAAGGACCGTAAAGAGCGCTTTGACGCGAGTCTTTTTGTTGATCTTCTTGGAGTAATCTTTGTCGTTGCGTGGACCGAACGTCGTACCACCGCCAACCCAGATTGGTGAGCGAGTAGAGCCGTGACGTGCGCGACCAGTTCCCTTTTGTTTCCATGGCTTCTTGCCTCCACCACTCACCTCTGAACGATCCTTGGTGTGTGCCGTACCTGCACGCTTGTTGGACATCATGCCGATGACTACATCGTGCACGAGGTTTGCATTCCACTTGAGGCCAAATACCTTTTCAGGAAGCGCTATTGATCCAACCTTTGCACCCTTTTGTGAGTAAATAGCTGCATCGAGTGATACGGGAGTTTTTGCTTTTTTGGTTGTAGTAGTTTTGGTAGCCATAGGATTAACTCATACTCACGATACTAACGAGTGTGCCGCGACGACCAGGGACAGCACCACTGATATAGAGCATGCCGTCTTCGATTGCAACGATCTTGAGACCTTTGACAGTGACCGTGTCACCACCAGTGCGTCCCGCCATGCGCATGCCTTTGACCACGCGTCCTCCGGCACGTCCTGGACCACCACCGATAGAGCCCGGTTCGCGTTCTGAATGCTTCTGACCGTGTGAACGAGGACCACCATGGAATCCATGTCGCTTGACCACACCCTGAAAGCCCTTACTCTTTGAAGTGCCAGTTACGATCACCTGATCGCCTGCTGCAAACGCTGAGAGCTCAACTGCGTCTCCTACTCCGCTGCTAAATTCTTTTGCTACCGAAGCATCAAGGCGAAATTCCTTCATGCCTTCGTACGCTTTCCCACCGGTAGCCTTAAGCTGAGCCGCGTTTACGCGAGACTCCTTCTGTTCGCCATAGCCGACCTGAACAGCACTATAGCCGTCCTTTTCGAGGGTCTTGATCGCCGTGATGGTATTTGCCGGTACTAGAATAGCCGTCACAGGGGTTACGACGCCTTTTTCATCAAAGCGCTGCGTCATATTGAGTTTTGTTCCGACGATAAATTTCATGTTCTTGCTCGCCACCTGGGCGGGTATTGGACCATTCTTTAGGATCTTTGGGATCTTTTAAATGTCCCGAGATTATACACGGGATCAAAAATTGCGCAAGTGAGTATAAAAAATCCCCGTTTCAGGGGATATATCTTTCTCAGTTACCGCAAAATGCTTTTATATTTGAGGATCTTATCGATTTCTCTTCTGCTTATATTTGGTCGTTCGTACTGTTTGAGAAGTAATGGATACTTATACTCAAAAATACCAATAAGAACATAGCAGCTGCCTACTGCCCAAGGGTATACAATTTTAACTATTACTATTCCTGGATGGGTATTGAAATATACATCTTTAAGTAGGGCCACTACTACTACCAGTGAGGCAACAAGTAGTGCGAATCCTAAAAGAATAATCACTACTGTAAAATCATCCCACCCTATCCGATACGCAGGGTATCGGGGGAATACTCGAGTGACCTTTGAGGTTATACCTAGCAGCCTCCAACATGCGATCAAAAAACCTATCGTTGCAAGCAACATTCGTAGTGCTATACCACGATTTGATTGGGCAAAGTCTATAAGTTCAGGCGATGTATTGGTAAAGAAGTCATCAAACAGCGGCCAGATGAGTAGTGCCGATATAAGCATCGGAAAACGTAATTTCTTTAATATATCTTTCATTGTAATGAGTTTTCCTTACCCTACCATTTCTGTAACAAAAAACAAACCGGTGTTAAGGGTTTGTTGGTTCAGTACTCTGCGAAGCAGGTGGTAGAAGTAGTGCATTGATATATTCCAACGATTTTGTTTGTTTTAGTACCCACTGTGCAAAATCAAATGGATTCGTTTCGTAGCAGTCACGGCAATCGGTCACCTCAAAGATAATACTTTTTTCTATATCCTTTTCAGGAACTCCTGCGGCAAGTAGTGACGACCGAAAAGATGCATGGTATGAAAACTCGTACGCGGCTTTGAACTCTTCATCCTGATCTCCTTTGGTCATGAGTGGTCCATACCAGTCTACGTACTTTTTGTTTACGTAATCATATTTTTGCCAAGGACGTATTGCCTCATCAAAGTTTGCTCCCTCATTGAGTGGGTGCGAGCAAGTCTCATGAACAAGGCCATTGCAGGTGCTGTCAGTGAATTCTTTAAAAAAACCCGACACCCTAAACCATACATGGTCATATTCCTGTTGCGAAAGAGAAGATAGTTTTTCAAATACCTCTTTCAGCTTCTGGAGTAACTCCTCTGAAAGTGGGTTGCTACATATGATTGCATAGTACGTGTCATTACCGTACTGATGTAATTTGAATAATTTGAACATTGTGTATTTTTTACTTACCCTAGCACACCGTTCTCCAAAAGCAAAAACAAACCGGTGTTAGGGGTTTATTGGTTGGGAATCTTCTTCAGTTGAGGAAGGAGGAGTAGGAATGATCCTCAAATCTCCAGTGGCCGGGTTAATCTGGATAGTACCGATTACTTCTCCCGTCATTGACACTGGACCTTTTGGTTGATATGTCCTGGGATCTTGTCCTCTAAAATATTCAAATTCAGATGCCCAATTTTGCCACAACTGTCTCTTTGTTGGCATAGATGTTTTTGTGTACTATACAAAATTTTTGGGGAAACAAAAAATCCACTTTCGGGGAATTTGATATACTAGATATGCATTTGGGACTACCCACGTTCCCTTCGGGGAAAATTGACTTGTTTTAATGGAAGGAATATACTATTGGTACAAATGGCTTCGGCCCTCCCTTCGGGGTAAAAAGTCAAAAACTCAGGCAATCAATTGCTTGAGTTTTTGTTTTAGGGCTTCAAAATCAGTTTCTGAAATAAATCCTGATTTATAATCAAGACGCTTTGCATCGATAAGACGAACCTGGGAAAGAATGGCAGTACTTACGAGATCATCTTTATATGAAAAAGAAAAGTAATGTATTCCTTTCTTTTGATTTTTGGTTAAAGGCACAACAAGACAAACTGCGTTATTAAATTTCCTCACAACAACCACTGGTCGTAGGTAGTTTTCTCCTCTCCCATCTTGCTCAAATCCAACATTTTCACCAAGTGTGCAGAACCACACTTCACGTTCGTGGAAGAACGGTCGCTCTTTGTTGTTGTGAACATTTGTTTTTATAGTGCCCCAAACTGCATAATCTTTTTTATTCATCTGAGTAGTGTATAGATATAAACTTAACATTTTTCTAAAGCAAAAAACCTCCCAGATCTGGGAGGTTTTTTGTTTGATGGAGCCGAAGGCTACATCATCTTCACGTCGATATCGACACCACTTGGCATCGAGAGGTTCGTGAGAGCCTCGATGACTTTGGGTGCGGGATTGACGATGTCGATCAATCGCTTGTGTACGCGCATCTCAAATTGCTCACGGGCGTTTTTGTAGATGAACGGAGAGCGATTGACGGTGTACTTCTTGATTTCAGTTGGAAGCGGGATCGGACCACGTACCATCGCATCGTGGCGAATAGCAGTATCAACGATTTGCTTTACCGAAGCATCAAGAATTTTGTTTTCATAGGCGCGTACGCGGATACGGAGCATTGATTGCACGTCTCCTGCGGCAGCTGCCTTTGATTTCTTTGCTGGTGTTTTTGTTGCCATAGTGAATGAACTCGGTAGGTTTTGGGATGATGATTGTGGGTTCTTATGTTTCTACTGATCAGTCCCTCTTACGCCACCATTAGTTTTACTTACGCAATAATCTTGGTTACGACACCTGCACCGACTGTGCGGCCACCTTCACGGATTGCAAAGCGCATCTGGTCTTCCATCGCAACTGGTACGACGAGCTTCACGGTCACTTTGACGGTGTCACCTGGCATAACCATTTCAGTTCCGGCTGGGAGAGTAACTTCACCAGTCACGTCCGTGGTACGAACGTAGAACTGAGGCTTGTAGCCGTTGACGAATGGAGTGTGACGTCCACCTTCTTCCTTTTTGAGGACGTAGACTTCACCTTCGAATTCTGTGTGCGGCTTCACTGAACCAGGTTTGCAAAGGACCTGACCACGAGTAAGGTCTTCTTTCTTGACACCACGGAGGAGAATACCTGCGTTGTCACCTGCCTGACCCTGATCGAGTGACTTGTTGAACATTTCAACACCAGTCACGGTAGTTTTCTGTGTGTCCTTGATACCGACGATTTCGATATCTTCACCAACTTTGACGATACCGCGTTCGATACGACCAGTAACAACAGTTCCACGTCCTTCGATTGAGAAGATGTCTTCGATCGGCATAAGGAATGGCTTGTCGAGGTCACGAACTGGTTCTGGAATGTAGGTGTCGAGTGCATCTGCAAGCTCTACAACTTTCTGTGCCCATGGATCATCAAGACTTGTAGACTCAAGAGCCTTAAGACCTGAACCACGGATCACAGGACAATCCTTATCAAATCCTTGTTTTGCGAGGATTTCACGGATTTCTTCTTCCACGAGGTCGATCATATCCTTGTCATCAACCATGTCGCACTTGTTGAGGAACACGATGATCTTTGGTACACCCACCTGCTTTGCAAGAAGGATGTGTTCACGAGTCTGTGGCATTGCACCATCAGTCGCTGCAACCACAATGATTGCACCGTCCATCTGAGCCGCACCGGTAATCATGTTCTTGATGTAGTCGGCGTGACCTGGAGCGTCGATGTGCGCGTAGTGGCGCTTCTCCGTTTCGTACTCGTTGTGCGAAATGTTAATCGTAATACCACGTGCCTTTTCTTCAGGCGCTCCGTCGATTTCATCAACCTTCTTGAGCTTCACCTGGTTTCCCTTCATGTTCAAAACATGGAGGATTGCCGCCGTAAGTGTGGTCTTTCCGTGGTCAACGTGACCGATGGTACCAACGTTTACGTGTGGCTTGTCTCTCTTAAATACATCTGCCATATAAATATTGAACTAAGCTAATAAACAAACAAAAACAACGCAAAATGCGTGTCCCTCATGATAGCATTTGGGAAGCGATTGTCAATAAAAAAGCCAGGTATGGTTAGTGCATACCTGGCTGTGTAGTAACTGTCTATACAGCTACTAATTCTCTTTTTTCTTTAACCGATAAAGAAAGCGGAATGATTACCCCATTTGACTTAGTTATGTCAGCAGTAGTAGATAATATTCTACGAACTGCACGCCGTGCAAGATCTTCAACACAACGATACAGCGGCTGATACTTTGCGTCATTGTTGTAGATCTCAAATTTAAATTGATCGACCAACGGACGCTCTGTGTTTGCCTTAATACCATGGTAATGAAACAACATTGCAGTTCTTTCTTCTTTGGATAGTTCAAATCCGTATAAGGACTGACATTCATAAACACCTTTTCCAAATGCGTACTGTTGTTCCAATACTGCAATAGTAAATAGTGTTCCATGAAGGTTGATCGTTTGTTTTTGAAACCTGATATGGTTTTTAAGCAATTCAGGCTCAAACATTTCTACGGTAATCCATACCCGTTCAATCGAGTTAAAAATAACCCTGGGGAGGGTCAGTAGTGATTCTGCTTCCTTCATAATTGTTACTTGTGCTTTTGCTTTATTGTATCAGGTTTTATATTTTTGTCAATCAAAAAATCCCCTTTCAGGGATCTTTTGTGAGAGTATTACGCTCTTGATTTGATGATTGTATCTGCCACCCCACTACGCCAAAGCTTCGCAGGGCAGGCGTTTTGCTTAGGCGCGTGACTTAATGATAGTATCGGCGACATTTTGAGGTACTATATCGTATCTCAAGAATTCCATCGTAAATCCAGCACGGCCTTCGGTCATAGAACGAAGTGAGGTCATGTAGCCAAACATTTCTGAGAGTGGTACGACGGCGTTGACCACTTGGTTCATACCGCGAGTTTCCATACCTTCGATAAGACCTCGGCGAGATGAAAGTGAGCCAGTCACATCACCCATGAATTTCTCTGGAGTCACCACTTCTACCTTCATCATCGGCTCAAGAATGACCGGCTTTGCAGCCTTTGCAGCATCTTGGAGCGCCATAGATGCGGCGATCTTGAAGGCCATTTCGTTTGAGTCGACTTCGTGGAATGATCCATCGTAGAGATCCACTGAGACGTTTTCCATTTTGAAGCCTGCGACCACACCGCGATCAAGTCCTTCTCTGAGACCCTTTTCGATCGGCGCAATGTATTCACCCGGGATCGCACCTCCCTTGATGTTGTTGATGAATTCAAAGAATCCATCGCGCTTGACGTTCTTGGGAAGATCCTTTGGATCAACAGTCTGATCCATTGGCTTGATCTTGATTTTCACATGTCCGTAGTTACCCTTACCTCCGGACTGCTTGATGTACTTGCCTTCTGCCTGCGCTTCAGCAGTGATGGTTTCGCGGTATGCCACTTGCGGCTTGCCCACGTTTGCTTCTACATTAAACTCACGCTTCATACGATCCACGATAATTTCGAGGTGGAGTTCTCCCATACCTGCAATGATCGTTTCTTCAGTTTCAGGATCAGTAGATACCTTAAACGTTGGATCTTCATCGGCGAGACGATTGAGCGCAAGACCCATCTTTTCTTGGTCAGCCTTGGTCTTTGGTTCGATACGAAGGTTGATCACTGGTTCTGGGAACTTGATACGATCGAGCTGGATCGGGTTTGTCTCATCACAGAGTGTGTCGGATGTTTTCACCTCTTTAAGCCCCACCGCTGCAGCGATTTCTCCCGCAAACACTTTCTTGATTTCCTGTCGCTGATCAGCCTGCATACGCACGATACGAGAGAGGCGTTCTTTGTTGCCAGTGCGAGGATTGTAGACGTATGATCCTGATTCAACCGTACCTGAATACACACGGAAGAAAACAAGCTGTCCGACAAACGGATCGTTCATGCTCTTAAATGCAAGTGCAGAAAACGGCTCACTATCAGATGCATGACGCTCAAGCGGCTCTTCGGTATCAGGGTGTACTCCAGTCACCGCCTTAATATCTGTTGGCGCAGGGAGATAGTCCACCACTGCGTCGAGCACGAGCTGTACACCTTTGTTTTTGAGCGCACTTCCTGCAAACACGGGGAAGATCTGGTTTGCGATCACTGCCTTACGCATGAGTTTTTTGAGATCTTCAAGACTTGGCTCCGTACCTTCAAGATATGCGTTCATTGCTGCTTCATCGTTTTCGACAATGCGCTCAATGAGCTCTGCACGATACTTTTTGGCATCGTCCATATACTCTGCGGGTACTTCCTTTTCCACGACCTTGTTACCCATGTCGCCCTCAAAGTAGTATGCCTTCATCTGCAGGAGATCGATCACCCCTTCGTGCTTGTCTTCAAGTCCGATTGGGATCTGATAGCGCACTGCTTTCTTCGAAAGGCGGTCAAGGATCGTCTTATATGAATGCTCAAATGATGCACCAGTACGGTCGAGTTTGTTGACGAAACAGATACGAGGCACATTTGCTTCGTCAGCATAGCGCCAGTTGGTTTCTGATTGTGGCTCCACACCTGCAACACCATCAAAGACGACGACTGCACCGTCGAGCACACGAAGCGAGCGCTTCACTTCCACCGTAAAGTCGATGTGACCCGGAGTATCGATGATGTTAAACGCGTAGCGCTTGGATTTGTCACCATTGGCATACGTTGGGATCCAGGTACACGACACTGCAGCAGCAGTAATCGTGATACCACGTTCGCGCTCCTGCTCCATCCAGTCGGTGGTTGTCTCACCATCGTGTACTTCACCGATTTTGTGTGACATGCCGGTGTAGTAGAGGACGCGTTCTGAAGTAGTGGTCTTCCCAGCGTCGATGTGGGCGATAATCCCAAAGTTTCGTGTTTTTTCGAGTGAATACTCTCGGTTCATAAATGGATTGACCTATATAGAGGTGGAGATTTAGTAATAAAAAAAGCGCTCCCCGCTTAGGCCCCCATCGTACTGTATATTGTCTGTTTTTGCAAATAAAAAACCCTCTGAAAAGGGTTTGAGAGAATATGCGATATTCAATATTTCATGAGTGCACGCTGTTCTTGGTGCAACTGATCACTATAGTGCACTAGTGCCTTATAGTACTGCCGTTCATCAGGAGTCATATCTTGCCCCTCATATGCAAAGGTGAGGAAGCCAAGCACTACCGTAGCGGTATTGATTTCTGTCTGGAGCATCTGTTCAAAGGATTGAAGTGAGTCGCTCCGCTCTTTGTCATGCACGAATGCCCATAAAAGTTGCGCTATCAACACCTTACTAGTTGCCTTTTGTACAAATGAGGCATGTACTACTATCCGTGACGGCTCGGTAATTTCTGCTGCGTTGAGCATAGTTCCTGCTTCAGTAAAGTCATACGGTACCCCATACAAAAACGATACACCGAGATCGGTCTCGTACAAGAAACTGGGCAAGGGGTACATAAACATCCGCTCATATGAAATATATGGTTTCAGTTGCGGATACGTCCGGAGCACGGCAAATGCTGTTTGTACTTTTTCATGTAACGTGTCAGTAAGGGTTTGACTGCTTGCTCGAAATGAACAAACAATACACACAAGAAAAAACTGTTTCAAAAAGTTCAGTAGAAGATAAAACAA
>CAZRQQ010000001.1:0-65490 GCA_964602465.1 uncultured Candidatus Saccharibacteria bacterium | reverse complement strand
ATACGGCCGCCCTCGTGCAGAAGTAGAAGCCGAGATCATGGCTCGATACCAATAGATCGTGGTATAGTTGGGGTATATGAATAAAGCAGAATTTCCCCCACAGCCCGACAACAACGAAGAAGATGTGCTCGATCCTGAGCAATCAGCACGCGACGAAAAAGAGATAAAAAAACAGACTGATTCGTATCTCCAAAAACTTCGAGAAAATGCCGACGATGCAGCTATAAAAGAAGGTAATCTCGTTGAAAAAACAAACGAAGATATCAAAGAAGCCTTCGAAAGAAACACCAGCAAAGAAACGCTTGTCGCACCAGACAGTGCCATATTTGAACAAACTGTGTGGTCAAAACCTGTGCCAGAAACCCCTGTATTGGAGACTGCGGAAGAAATAAAAGAAGAAGCTGTGGTGGCTCCTGAAAAAGAAAAAGGGTTTTTGGGTAAGCTTTGGGATCAGATAAAAGGTGCTAGCAAAAAAACTGCTGTTGTCACTGCTACAACTCTTGCAACAATGAGTGCAATGGGTGGAGATAAAGAAAAAGGATCTGCTGACTCAACAAGCAGTCTGTCACCGACTGAACAGACTATCCGCGCCATTGAAAACAGTCTAGAAATCAATGATGAAATTCGTGCCGATTGGAATGATTTTAGCGAATGGCTAAAGCCTCAAGGATTGCAGGGTAGTCCAACCCTTGATCACAACGGATTAGGTATGCAAAAACTCCGCGAATATGTAGAAAGTCATCCAGGAACATCCCTACGAGCAACCGAGGAGGGAGTAAAGCAGGTGCAAGCAGAGTTTATTAAGTACCGAAAACATGCATTAAACGAAATAAAGGCAGGAAAGGCGGCGTTTTCTCCTGGAACCAATGAGAAAAACTTTATGGCATGGCTCTCAAAATATGACGGTATTCCTGGTCAATTTACAACTAAATCAAAGTTTCCTGGAGTTACAGAAACTCATATTAAACAAACCATCAATACCACAACCAATAAAGTTGATGAAAAAATAACTGTCAAAAACAAAGGGTTTGCGAAAATTGGGAAAGATTACACCGAGCGATCTGACACAGTCGGACTCCCTGGTACAGATATCGCAAGAAATAAATAATCTCTCCTCCAAAAGCCCCACATCGGGGCTTTTGTTGACTTATAGTGGAAATGGTGTATTATGGAATAAATCTTAAAACAAAAATATAGTTCTATGCTCAAAAATCTTCAGAAAGTCCTCATTGTTGGAGCTCCAACCGCCGCTGTATGCGAAGAAATTTTTAAAGATTTTGTTGGAATGAATGTTTTCCCATCTGATGCAAAACGGAGCGAACACCTGTTTTGCGTGGAAGGAGAAAAGGGACATATACGCCCCACCAACAAACGAAAAGATGTTGATGCCTCAATCGTAATTTTCTACGGAATGTCCGAAGAGGCAATTATGGATTGCACCATCTCGATGATGGCCCACAAGTCAAATCCATCCCACAAAGAATTGAAATTTATTTCAATTGCAAGCCACATGCATGATTGCTTGCCGCAAAAAAATGCCAGTGTGCACTATTTTGAAACACTGGGAAACTATTTTGCTTCATCTGCCAAAATTTTTGGCAAAAAGCCTGCAAAGGTATCGATACCGTTAGCAGAAGAAGAGGCTGCATGATTTTTGAAGAAGTTTGTGATTTTAAATCCCTCACCATTTTTGGTGGGGATTTTTTATTTCCCCGAAGTAGATCTTGGTATAGTTCTTCGAACACACAGCGGAGCTGTAATGCCAAGGCTCACTTCCGGGTTTACCAAGTGGTATACTTTTCATACTATGGATACTCCACGACCGACGACACCCGATGGTGCACAGGAGAAAATCGATTTCTTTCTTGTGTCTGCACACGAACTTCGCACGTCACTTTCTGCGATGAAGTGGATGCTCAAAATGCTCAGTGACGGCGATTTTGGCCCACTCAACGCCACACAAATGGCCATGATCACTCAAGCGACCAGCGCAAATGATCGTATGATCACGCTTTTGAATGACACCATGACCATCGTCAAAACAGATGGCTCATCGATCCCGTACATCATGGCACCTGTGTCGCTCTCGGATCTTACCGAAGAATCCGTCAAAGATTTCACCAGTGAAGCAGCACACCGCGGCATGCATGTGCGGTATACACCATCAGCTACTCCCGTCATTGTGATCGGTGATATCGAAAAGCTCCGTATCGTCCTTCACAACCTCCTCGAAAACGCCATCAAGTACGGCAACCCTGACACTGACATTATCCTCACGCTTTCGATCGATGACAACAAGGCGACACTCGTCATCAAAGACCACGGCGTTGTCATTCCAGAAGCTGAGCAGTCGCGGATATTCGAAAAATTCTTCCGCGCATCGACTACCAAAGAACATATCGGTATCGGCCTAGGACTCTATGCCACCAAACGTATCGTGGAGCGCCACGGCGGCACCCTTAGTTTCACCAGCTCCGAGCAAGACGGCACGGTCTTTACACTCGCGCTTCCGCTTGGCTAAGGCGGGTTTTGGGGTATACTATCCCTATATGAAAAAAATCCTGATCATCGAAGACGACTCATTTCTAAAGAACCTCGAAAGCTCCAAGTTCACCCATGAAGGCTTTGAGGTGGTAACTGCAGTTACTGGCGCCGAAGTAGATGAAGCGATGAAGGCCGACAACCCCGATATCATTCTCCTTGACCTCATGCTCCCTGATGTTGACGGCTTTGCGCTCCTCAAGCGTTTCAAAGAAGATGCAGCGACCAAAGCTATCCCTGTCATTGTTTTCTCAAACCTTTCTGATGAGATAGAGATGAAGCGCGTCATGGATGCGGGTGCCGCAGAGTTTATGGTTAAGTCAAACTTCACTCTCTCAGACGTCATCGAAAAGATCAACTCCCTCGTCCCAAAGACTGCGTAGTCAAACTTTGTAAAACAAAAACCGACCCTATCATGGGTCGGTTTTTCACTAGATCTTGAACTTTTCTTTGATGTAGCCTTCCGTCACTTTTCGGTCTTTGTCGAGTTCGTGTTTTTCGTATTCTTCTGCGCCGCGTTTCTTGTCGATGACAATCTTGTAATTGCCGTTGGGCACAAGGCCATAGTAGCTGCCGACGCGATCGGCGACTTTGCGCGCCACTTCCCTACCAGTCACTGTCGATACCAGGCGCACAACTGAGAACGGCAGTGGCGTCTCGGCATATTTGTCTTTGACCGAACCTTTTTGATTGAACGCTGGTGTAAAGAGCTGCAAGATTGTAAGGACAGCATACAACCCAAGCACGATCATGTTGTATAGACTTGGATAAAAGAGCTGCGCATAAATCGCAAATGCAAATCCGAGTACAAAGAGAAACCGCGCAAGATGGTAGAGTATGACGTCGCCCAAACGATACATATGGAGTTTTTGTCCGTACGTACCACCCTGCGCCTTGGTGTACTCATTCCAGTCAAAGGCGATTTGATCGATCGGAATGTTTTTGGTAATGATTTCTCCTTCCTTGGCCACAACAACATCGCCCCCAAAATACAGATCATCGTAGAGGCTATCAGAGGTCTTGCCGGCAAGTTTGGTCGATGGGAAGACGTAGTTGGATTTGTTCACTACGATCTTGTACGTCCCGGGATCCACTGCAAAGCCGTAGCGACCATTGATATCTGTGATCGCTGTTGCGATTTCATTGCCCATCATATCAGTGAGCATGACGTATGCCGGATCGATCGGACGCTTGGTGATCGAGTCATAGACGACACCCCATGGCTTCCTGCGCTTCTTCATACCGATAGCAGTAAGGAACGATGACCACCCCTGCCCAAAGAGAAGCGGGATATCTTTGAACGTGATTGGATTACTTACCACAAATGAAACAATGGCACTTGCGATCGGCATGATCACGCCCGTTGCGGTAACGATATCGATGAGCGGATTTTTGCCTCCTGACGAAGGGGTGCTTGGTGGAATAGTCGGCACGCAGAGTCCCGAGTTGAGCTGACAACCACTCGGACCACTTGGCGGATTGATTGAGGGTGGATTACTTGGAGGATTTACAGGCGGTGTAACCGGTGGGTTTATAGGAGGATTGGTTGGAGGGTTTACGGGTGGGTTTGTCGTACCACAAATACCCCCGATATCTACACCGGTTTCGTTTTGATTCTGAATGCCGTCACTACACGAAGGGATGACTGGTGGAGCACTACAAACACCCCCACTGTCTACTCCGGTCTCATTCTGATTTTTGATGCCGTCTGAACATGATGGCGGGTACCCCCCTGTAGTTCCACCTCCTCCACACACTCCACCTGTATCTACACCGGTTTCGTTTTGATTCTGAATGCCGTCACTACAGCTTGCAGTTGTGGTGACTCCCCAATCAGTCTCGACACAACTATCCACCTGCGTGCAATCAAAGAGGATCCAGCCGTAGTTTTGCGACCATGCGTACCCTGCGTCGCCAAGCGTGCCTCCAAAAAAGCCGTTCGTGATTTTGACCGTCGAAATCGCAGGGTTGGTAAATGGTCCGAAGTTAATCCAGCCAGTGTTTTCTCCCCATGCATATCCGGAAAGGTTACCTGTTCCATCATTCGCTATTTTGAAATTGTCATTGCTTACACTGCAGCCACTCGTCGTATCTGCACAATTGGTAACGATCCATCCGACACCATTGCCCCATGCAAAGCCGCGAAGCTCACTATCACTTACCGTAATGTTGTACGCGGACTGTGTCGTGAATTTACCAAAGTTGATCGTGGTATTTGCACCAAGCCCACTGTTTTGCACTTGTGCCTTCCAGTTGCCGACATTGCGCGGATCGATGGTGCCTGTTGCTGCATATGCGACTGCGACAACACCGAGCAAAAGTAGCACGAAAATACCTTTTCGAAATCGTTTCATTACAGTAAGTATACGATATATTTTCATAATTACTGCTCAATAGGTGTTGATTGTTCAGATTCTGATACTGAATCTTGCACTGAGGATTCGGTAGTTGAAACTGGTTCTTCTGAAAGCACAGGCTCCTCTGTCGGGACAACTTCTTGTGGAGATGATTCTGACTCGACGATCTCATCGTTTGTAGGTTCAGAAGTTGTATCAGTAGGTACTGGCTCTTGTGGTACGGATGAATTATTGATGATAATTGTCTGCCCTACTTGATTGTTCAAAAGCGCATCGAGTTGGGACTTGGTAAGACACGTCTTTGCACCGCTTTCATCTGATACACAAAGGTGTTTGGTTTCGATTTCACCTGCAAACAATTTAGTGATGCCGTTTGCTCTATCTGCGAACCAGGCAAGTAAGCTCGTTCTCCAATTATTTTCTTGTGCGAGATCTGCAATGCCGACAATGTTGTGATTGATTTCTCTTATTGCTTCCACAAGCACTGGGGTGATTTGCGCATAGTTTACCGAGAGCATGCCGTCGATGTTTTGCGTCACGAGTTCTGGAAATTGCGCTTGCAAATTTTGCGCAAGGAAGCCGATCATGGTCTTACCATTTGGATCTGAATTCCAGTTATACGTAACCGTGCGGATTGTATCGAGTTTGGTGAGCACACTAGAGAGATCGATGATGTTTGTTTTCAAACGTTCATCAGATGAACAGCTAATACCAGTACCTGCGTTTACGCTACAGGTGTTGCCCGTGCCGCCATTAAAGACGAGGTTGTTGATACGACGAGTAGAGGAGCCGACCATGAATTGATTGGTTGCAGTATTTGTTGCGTATGCACCAATGGCAATGGAGTTGGAGAAACCACCGGTTGAGGCACGGTGCCCAATGAGGATAGACGTATTGGCGAAGGTGGAGATTTCATCATAGGAGGCAGTATTATCAAGAGCACTCTCATTAAGGTACGCATCAGAACCAGCGCGTGTACCTATAAAAATGGAGTTTGCAGCATTAACCGTGCCATTTCCTGCTTCTAAGCCGATGAAATTTGAATTACGCGAGTTGGTTGCATCATACCCAGCAAGATCCCCAATAAAATTCGAAGTTTCTGCATTTATTGCATTAAAACCTGCACTATTTCCGATAAAGTTTGAAAGTGAAGCATCAGTTGCGCCGCTACCAGCTCCAGAACCAATAAAGTTTGAAAACGATGCGTTGTCTGCATTAAAACCAGCATCCTCACCAATAAAGTTTGCGCCAACTGAATCAACCGCACCATTACCAGCATTTGTACCAATGAAGTTAGCATTTACAGCATTTGCTGCTTGATACCCCGCACGATACCCAAAGAAGTTTGCACCAAAATATGTTCCGGTATTGTCACCATCCCAATCACTATTAGTCCCGACCTGGTATCCTGCTTCCTGTCCAAAAAAGTTTGAGCGAGTAGCATAGGTTGCTTCCAGTCCACTATCAGCACCGATAAATATGGAGTGGTATGCGTGCGTTGCGCTATTTCCTGCATTTGCACCTGCAAAGAAGGAATTGCTTGCATTTGTTGCACCATATCCTGCACTTGACCCAAAAAAGTTTGAGAGTTCAGCGCCTGTTGCGCCGTACCCAGCACTGGCACCCAAAAAGTTTGCATTGTTTGCACTTGTTGCACCATATCCTGCACGAAGACCAAAGAAATTTGATGATTCAGCTGTTTCTGCATTGTACCCTGCTTCATACCCACTAAAAAACGATTGATTTGCATCAGTTGCACCATATCCCGCCTGATATCCGAGGAAGGTCGAGAAGTCTGCATTGATTGCTCCATTTCCTGCATTGAGCCCTAAAAAGATTGCCTTGGTTGCAATAGAGTTTTCTCCTGTACCAGTGAGTCCTGTTGAAAACAGTGAGTCAGTATTTTCAACAGTGATTGGTGATGATCCCCCGCTTATATCCACCGTACAGTTTGAAGTTCCTGGTACACAGTTTGGATCAAGCGTATCCCCGGGGTTGTATTTAGTACCTGGTGGTACGGCGTATGCAGTGAGGACGGAGAATGCGAGACCAAACACAAGCGCAGCAACAGTTCGTTTGTGTGTACGCAAAAACTCTGCACGAATGTGGAACATAATGCATATATTTTATCACTTACACTATGAAATACCTATCCAACTACTGTGGATCGGCGAGAAAATTTTTGAAAAAGTGTACATATGAATCCGCTTTATTTAAAAGCACTTTTCTGCTACTATGGCAAAGCTCGCACGGGCTATCGTACAGTGGTAGTATTTGCCCATGGGGTGGGTAAGGCTTGGGTTCGATTCCCAATAGCCCGACTCTACAAATTTAGTGAGAAACACCGCGGGGTGTAGTATATCGGTAGTATACATGTTTTGGGAACATGAGGGCAGGGTTCAATTCCCTGCACCCCGACAATGCAAAGCAAGGCTTTGCAAAGGGAATTGAACGCCGGAGCGATGTCGAGCCAGCAGGCGAGACCGCGAGGCGGTGCCCAGACCAAAAACGAGCGACTGGCGAGTTTTTGAGTCGCGGGCAATTCCCTGTAGAAATTTGGTACAATGAAATAACTGCGGGATTAGTTTAATGGTAGAACATCAGTTTTCCAAACTGAGAGCAGGAGTCCGATTCCCCTATCCCGCACTACGAAAGCTCGATGAGCTCCACTTTTGTCTCTTTGGTATCGCTCAAATACACAATAATACCCTGGGCTCGGTACTCCCCGATCTTATGCGTGAGTACATAATGTTCGACTGATATGAGGAATTTGCTGAGCTTTGCTGGCGTAAGGTTCTCGGCCGGATTGAACCAGCTTCCCGCCTTTCCTGCCTTTACCTCAAAGAAATAGTGAACTTTCCCCTTTTTGGCCACGATATCGATCTCACCATACTTCCCTGCCACGTTTCGCTCAACGATCCGAAATCCTTCCTTTTTGAGCCAAGAAACAGCTGCTTCTTCCCCTTTTTCTCCAAGGGCTTGTGTAGGCGAGGTAAAAGTCCTGATCATACAGACAGTGTATATAAAAGTCGTCCGTTATCCCACTTGTACCCCTAGTTATCCACAGTTTCGTTAGAAAATAACAGTTTTATCCCCATATTCGACAGGTTTTGTCTAATGGTCTATACACCAGACAAGCAAAAAGACCCTTATCTGGGTCTTTTTGCTAATCCTTTTTAGTGCGGCTACAGGGAATCGAACCCTGGTCTCGTCCTTGGCAAGGACGCATTCTACCACTAAACCATAACCGCATGTGGAAAGCATTATACATAAACTGTACATGTTTTCCAGTGTGCACCTGGCAGGACTCGAACCCACAACGATTGATCCGAAGTCAATAATGATATCCATTTCACCACAGGTGCAGTACGGATAGTTATACTACATATTGATGCTATTTACTAGGGCATCTTTCCAATACACTGTTGTTTTTAGATGCTCAATACCAGTTACATACATACGGACACACCCTTTATACTCTGGATTTTTCTTCACCGTATGAGAAGTTGGCTTGTATATCGTCTTTTGCATGGTTTCTACTGGTATCTCTAATAGATCTGCCCAAAAAAGTTCGAGTTTCTCCTCTTTGTAAGGTTCGTGAATAAAAAGTCGCACCCGAATCTGCTCTTTACTAACCCCTAGGTACTTTCTCATCCAAATGTGCATAAACCGCACCATTTTAGGATCAGAATTGATAAAACTCCAAGTAACATCTTTTTTGGTCCCTTCAGCCCAATACAATGTAAGTCCAATTAAGAAATCTCTATTTGTGCTGTATTCTTGAAATTTTCCTACCGCTTTTTCTCGTATAGCACTTTCCCGTATTTCCCTTCTTTTGGTATTTGAGGCAGCTGCTCTTGCTCGAGCAAGTCCCTGTTTTGCCTGTATATTGCTATACAGCTTCTCCTGTTGGTCATTGGTGAGTGTTATGTGTTTGAGCCACCCTGAAAGTGTTCCCTTAGGAACCGGTATTTCTTTCATAATGTCAGCATATGAAAACCCTTGCATTCTAAGGGCTATTGCCTTAATTTTATTTTGAACATTAGAATTCATGTTATGTAACAATAGTATGATGTTTTTCAAATTAATGCTAGTATTCGCGTATGGATGCCTCAAAAATCCCTCCATTTGTTACACGTGTAACGCAAACCCTGCAAGAAGCGGGTTTTGAGGCGTATCTGGTCGGCGGCTGTGTACGAGACCTTCTAATGGATAAAACCCCAAAAGACTGGGATATCACGACAAATGCTCGACCAGAGCAAGTGATGGAAGCATTTCCAGATATTAAAACGGTGAATGAAAACACTTTTGGGACCGTCACGGTACTCAATATGGCCCCAGAGGCAGATGGGGGAGTTTCACGGGAAACACCCGATCTTGATAATCAAGTCCAAGTGACTACCTATCGATCAGAAGGAGGGTATAGCGACAATCGCCATCCTGAGCATGTTTCATACGAAACAGATATCCACAAAGACCTCGAGCGTCGCGACTTCACGATGAACGCCATTGCCTGGGATCCGCTAAAGGACAGCATTATCGATGTATTTGGAGGTATAAAGGACATAAAGGACAAAAATATCAGATGTGTCCTTTATCCAGAGGTACGGTTCCAAGAGGATGCCTTGCGCATGCTCCGAGCTATCCGGTTTTCCACAACCCTCTCGTTTGCCGTTACACATGAAACTTTTGAGGCTATTTCACAGAACGCCGAACTGTTAAAGCACATCTCAGGTGAACGTATCCGCGACGAATTCATCAAAATTATCGATTCTGATACCCCTGCAACAGGTATAGATCTTCTTCAAAAAACTGGCTTGCTTGAGTACATCATCCCAGAGCTTGAAGAGGGAATCGGCTGCGACCAAAAGGGTGCTCACATCTACGACGTCTACCAACACCTTCTTCATGCTCTTCAGCATGCCGCAGACAAAAAGTTTAGTACTGAAATCCGCCTTACAGCCCTGTTTCATGATATCGGCAAACCTGCAACCCGTCGCTATGACCGTACAAAGGATAAATACACCTTCTTTGGACACGAAGTAGTAGGGGCGCGAATGACTAAAAAGATCCTTGAACGTCTCAGATTTTCACGTGAAACTATTGATCTAGTAGTTTCACTCGTCCGAAACCACATGTTCTTTAGTGATACCGAGCAGATCACTCTCTCTGCCGTGCGCCGTATCATCCAAAAGGTGAAACCAGAGCATATCTGGGAGCTCATGGAGGTCCGTGAGTGCGACCGAGTAGGGATGAAGAAGGCCGAAGCTCCATACCGCCTCCGTAAGTACCATGCCATGATCGAAGAGGCACTTCGTGACCCAATCTCAGTAGGGCAACTCAAAATTGATGGTTCTTACCTCATGGAGGTGTTACACATGAAACCAGGTCCCCGCATGGGATGGATTTTGCATGCACTCCTCGAAGAAGTACTTGAAGATCCAACACTCAATACCGTCGAAACACTCTCTGAACGAGTCAAAGATCTCGATGAGCTCGAAGACAAAGACCTTAAGGTGTTGGGAGAGAAAGGGAAGGAAAAGAAAGAAGAGCTCGATCAAGAAGAAATCTCAAAACTTCGAGGCAAACATAACGTGAAGTAGGGAAGCCTGCCCAGTTAGAAGCAGACATGCGGAAGCGGGTGCTGCTTTCTAATGGGGTTACACGTGAAACATGGAGTAAAGAAGAAATAAAAAAACCGGCCATCATTGGTCGGTTTTGAATTTTTACGCAGCTGCAGGAGACCCGAGTAATTTGACGTTGTTTCCATATTCATCAAGACATTCCACAGATCTTCCAAACTCTAGAAGCTCCTTGTAGGCAACAACAGGGAATACACCGATATCGCGGCTGCATGTTTCTGCAACGTAGTATTCGCTCTTCCCGGCTGATTTGATTGATCGCCCTTCATTTTGCAGTGCCCTAACAAGTATTCCTTCTACACCAAACCGATCTACAAGTGATTTGCAGTCTATAGGTGATAATTCATCATCTATAACTGAAAGAATGATAGGAATATCGAAGCTTTTTGCCTTCACTATCGCTTCTTCTACTGTCAGAATACTGTGATGAATGCTGATTTCTACTCTTTTTAGTCCTGGAACAATTGATACTTGTGAAGCGCATAGTACAGAAATCGGTATCTTATAGCTCTTCAATAAAGATATAGTTTTATTGAAAATGACCGATCTTCCTGTTTCACCATTACTAGTAATGTATACCTCATCATAGTGCTCACTCACTATCTTTCGTTCTAGTGTTAAAAAAAGCTTATCAGGATCCCCATCATTGTGATTTTTGAATCGACAGTTCGGACAAGCAAACCCGCAGGGTGCAGGAAGCTGAATTGCAAGTACTTTTTTCATTGGTAACTTTTTTCTTTATCATACTTTTACTATTTGGTATGTCAAACAAAAACCGATTGATTTACCTTAAAAGTATTGATAAATGAGGATAAAATATTGTTTGTATATCTCAAACAACAATGGTATACTTTGCCACATGATTCAAGAGCTTTTACAAAAGGCGGGATTGACTGAAAACGAGACAGCTATATTCCTTTGTGTGTATCAAAATAAAAAAATACAGGGGGCACGCATCGCCTCTGCAACTGGCATTAATCGCGCAACTGTCTATACCGTACTCCGTGAACTTATAAAAAAGAAATTTGTCATCGAAGATCTTGGGGGAGGTATCGTCCGCTATTATTCCCCCGCAAGTTTCGACGAATTTTCACACATCATTGCAAAACAAGAACAAGAATTGAAAGAACGGAAACAGCTGTACACGACAATTGAGCAGGAGCTTCGCAGTATCCCTTCAACCGGCAAATACTCAGTGCCCAAAATTCGTTTCATTGATGAATTGCGCCTCAAAGACTTTCTTATCAACGAATCGGCAAAGTGGCTTCGGAGCGGCGAGCAGCAAGATGGTACCTGGTGGGGATTCCAGGATGCAAGTCTCGTTGAAGAGTACCCCGAATGGCCACACTATTTCTTTTCTCAATATTCAGGAAAAACAACATTAAAGATTTTGACCAATGAAAAGCAGGTTGAAAAGAATTTAAAGAAAAAATATGTTGATAGACAAGAGGTCCGATATATAACAGATGAAGAATTCACTGCAACCCATGTTGTAATTGGCGATTACATTCTTATGATAATGACCCAACAACATCCGCATTACCTTATCGAAATACACGATACCGTCATGGCGAGCAATCTTCGTGCGGTATTCAAACGACTCTGGGAACGAGCAAACTAATAGGATATACTACAGATCTATGATTGGAACAATTATTTTGATCGCGGTTATTGGAGCAATAGTAGCGCTTGTAGTAGGGAGCATCTGGTACTCACCAGGTACACCGATGGGAAGACTTCACATGAAGGCTATCGGCTTTGACAAGATCTCTCCTGACGAACAGAAACGCCTGATTGAGGAAATGAAGCCCAAGATGTGGAAGAGCTACCTCATGCAGTTCATCATGTCAGTAATGATTTCATTTTTTGTCGGCTTCATTACGGTAGTAGGCATGCGCAATGGTCAAACATTTGGCATGGTTGTAGGAGAAGCGTTCTTTGTCTGGATTGCGCTCATGGTACCCGTCATCGGCTCAGGCATCCTCTGGGGCAACACTCCTCGCGACATTGCATGGAAGAAATTCTTTAGCGACGCACTCTCATATGCAGTCACGATCGGACTCGTCCTTATCGTTGCACGATTGTTTGTGTAACCACTGAAACGCCGGAGGTCTAAATAAAAAAACCGGCCAGTAATGGTCGGTTTTTGATTTTTTAGCTGTACATTCAATCAAGGTAAGTACTTCTGAATCCAATGACCAAATCTGACATAGAGATCTATTAGTCCATCAATATCATAGTGATGGAGAAATAGGGCGGTACCATACAAAGAAATAAGTAATGAAAAAATACCTAATACGACAATGAATACTACATTACTGTACTTATCCAAAATCCAAATCTTGGAATCAAATTTTTTGATTGCCAGCACTGTCATCGTCCCAAAATAAAAAACACCAAAGCAGAACATACCGCTACCGATCCATCGCAAATCTTGTTGGACTAATGAAATAACAAGACTAATCACTAACCACAGTACTGCAAAATAGGGAAGTGCATCTATTACAATATCTTTTTTAAAAGATTTTATATTCTTTTCCATATATTTAATTTTTAAATGAACAATTTTTTTCACAATCAGACCACCGGCATTGATGGGCTGAATAATGTGGGCCGATTTTACTAGTAGGCTGGCCCGTTTTCCTTTAGGAGATTTTTGTGTTGTACAGCTCCTGCACTCTTCTCCTGAGAGTGACAGTTGGATCGAAGTAGTCATCGGCAAACTGGGGATTTGCGAGATAGATATCTCGCTCAAAGATTCCATTGCTGGAGCCCATGAAGCTAAGCGCCTTTTCAACAAGTTCTGATGGGGTGATCCAATAGGTCGGATCGACGTTTGTTGAAAATATAAATGGCCGCTCAAGCATTTCATCCGCAGAAAGGATCGTGCTGGTATTGAACAGATAAAAACTTGCCGTCGGATACTTCCGAACGATCTCGCTTGAAAATGCTTTCACAATTTCGCGAGACTTCCTGAATGACTGGAAGCAAGGTATATCATGTACATCAGCAAGAGAGCCGAATGATGCTACTTTGAGTGAGGCATTGCTAGCTACAGCAATCTCGATAAGTCCGGAGACCATATCTTGATATGCTTTCGCTACCAATCCATACACTGTGTCATCGATCCCATCTCCATCCACATCGTTCTGAACCAAAACCTCAAACCCCTCGGTTATTTCAGTTTTGAATTCACCAACTAGGTGGAAGTAGGAGATACTGTCGTAGTGCTGTACAGGAATCTTGGAAACAAATTCGCTTATAGAAGCTGCGTTTCCAAGATCTACTCCAACAATCAGATTGTGATTGGGGAGTGTAGGGAAGTCGTTCATAGAAACACCTTTTCTTGAGATACCATAGATCAAGGTTTCTTTCTCAAGCAGATATTTTCTAAGGATTTCTTGACCTATAGATCCAGTAACGCCTCCGATAATGATAAGTTTCATATATTTGGTTTTAAGTTATGTAATGTGTTCGGCCGAATCACACTACAGACCTAAGAACCAATCTCAAGGTACTGTATCTTGCCAACATTATGCATTATTTTATATAAAATGTCAAAATATAAGGGTTTTTGGGTATATTTGTAAAAAATTATTTTACTTTTATAAGTAGTTTTGCTAGGATGGTGTATGGATTTTGATAAGGCGAGCACGGTAGAGGAGGCAGTTATCGCGACTTTGGCAGGGAAGGCGGCTTCTGGGACACAGTTACTAGAATCAGCTCGGGTCATTAAGAAAACACTCACCAAACAAGCGCTCTATGTTGTCCTGCGCCGCCTGATCGCCGAAGAAGTCGTCGTAAAGCACGGGACGCAGTTTTCGCTTTCAAACGTCTGGCTGGGCAAGATGTCGGATTTCTTTGCGCGAGCGCAGGAGCGGTATGGAGTGCGGACCGAAGGGGTGGATTTCCTCAATTTGCAAGATGGTGACAAGATCAGTTATGCATTCAAAAGCCCGCATGAAGCAGATCGGTTTTGGGGACATGCATTTGATGTGCTTGCAGGTACGACACATGAACCGATCTATATCTACAACCCGCACGAATGGTTTATCCTTGTCCGACAGGAAAGCGAACTACATCTTTTCAATACACTCAAAGATCAAGGCCAGCAGCTCTGGCTCTTGATTGGAAACAGTGATCCTATCGACGCGTATGCGAAACGGTTTTTTGATGGAACATACCTCCAATACCATACACTCGAGAAGCCACTCTTTGAAAAAGGAAATTATTATCTCAACATCTTTGGAACATATATCATCGAGGCATCAATTGACTCAGAAACCGCAAAGAACGTAGATGAACTCTATAAAAAGACACAAACGTTTGATGAAAGTATCATTTCCGCACTCCAAGCGCTCGTCGCCAACGGCAAGACCAAGCTCACGATCTCAAGAAATGCGCGGAAGGCAGCGAAACTGAAAAAACTCTTTGCGCCATACTTTTTTGCTGCTAAGTAGCCCAGAGGTTGAACCTC
This sequence comes from uncultured Candidatus Saccharibacteria bacterium, assembly GCA_964602465.1. Classification (GTDB taxonomy): domain Bacteria; phylum Patescibacteriota; class Minisyncoccia; order Phycocordibacterales; family UBA9973; genus UBA4124. Next base: position 50,473 of record CAZRQQ010000001.1, on the reverse strand, counting down.
TGTATAGACATCGGATGTCTAAGCAAGACCTAGCCAAGAAGTAGGAAATTTGCTTTACTCAATCGGATCAAATTTGTTCTATATGAGTAAACACAAAAAAATCCGAAAAAGACTTCGGAAATTACGCAAAAAGAGTGTATTCAAAAACAAAGGAAATGCCGTTTTCGCTTCTGTCAAAAGGACCGCGTAACGAACAGGAAATGCTATACTGCATGCAAATGCACATCCATGATCAAAAGAATCGTTAGTCAGGCAATTCTATATGTTAAATATCGTGATCCCGTATTTGCAGTACAACTAACCATTAAAATTGCTGAATCATTCTAAAAAATTCACCCCGCACAACATGCGGGGGTTTTATTTGGTAAAAAATTTAATTTAATAATGCACGTTCATGGAAATCGTTAATTGAACTATAGAAAACAAATTCCTGTTCAACTTTTTCAATAAGCACTCTGAGTTTTTCCTTTTGGCGCTTTGGGTATTTATATATCTGATAAGCATCCCACATCGAACTAAGTGTGGCCAGTAAACATGAAGACATTTCTAATGTAAGCGCAACCAGTAGTCCTGCCTTTACTGGAAAATCTATTTTATGAATACGAAAAATATTTTTGTATTCATATCTTCACTTAGAAGCTTCGGCTATTGCCATGCGGAAAAAGACGGTTTGTTCTTCAGGATATGATTGATCAGAAATATGCCGCCAACATTTTCCAAAATCAAATAGGTTTTGCTGTTCATTTTTCATAGTACCTCCGTTTTTTGCCAGTGTACTCCTTTTTCCAAAGAGCACAAATACGAAGGCTCCCGTTTGAGAGGAGCCAGTTTGTTTTGGTTAAAAAATTTTTTTGAATAACTTTTCCCACAAAGGGATCACTTTTGCCTCTTTCTTTGGTTCTGGTGGAGGTGAATAGAAACCCTCTTCAAATTCTTCAACTCGGGGAAACAGAAGTGATGATGGGAAATGCGCTGACAGAGGAAGCCGGTGTGCAGTGTTTTCTTTTGCGCCATCTGCAAATTGGCGTGTTATCTGAAGGTTCATAATGGGTTGTTTTGCGCCATAATACCATATATACACCAAAAAGCAAGTTATAGATCTATCTCAAGCAAAATGGGGCAGTGGTCGCTTCCGTAGTAGTCGGAGAGAGTTTCGAACTTCTGGACCTTGTCGATAAGCTTTGGAGACACAAAGAAATAGTCGATACGCCAGCCGACATTACGTTCACGGGCGTGGGAGTATTGATCCCAGTACGTATACACGTCACGCGCATCAGGATTGAAATGACGAAATACATCGATCCAGCCTTTCTGTACTACTTTGTCCATCCATGCACGTTCGACGGGAAGGAAGCCGACGTGAGTCACATTTTCTTTAGGGCGCGCAAGATCGATCTCGGTGTGCGCGACATTCACATCACCACACCAGATCACTGGTTTCTTTTTCTCAAGCGCTGTGACGTATTTCAAAAATTGTTCATAAAAGGCAAGTTTGTACTCGAGTCGCTCAGGTGCACCGCCGCCGTTGGGGAAGTAGCAGTTGATGAGGTAGAAATGTTCATATTCACACGTGATCGTGCGGCCTTCATCATCAAGTCCTGGCATACCTATCCCATAGGTCACTTTGATCGGCTGCTCACGCGTATGGACACTCACACCTGAGTAGCCCTTCTTGATCGTCGGAGAAACAATATAAAAGTCATAGCCAAATACTTCCGCAACTTCTGCCGGAAGCTGCTCACGCGTCGCTTTGGTTTCCTGCAAGCACACTATATCAGGATCATAGTCACGAAAGAGGGGATCAAAGTGCCCTTGTTTGTATGTCGCACGAATGCCGTTGGTGTTCCACGATACGATTCTCATCTGAGTACTATACCAGATCCGCCTTCGCTTGCTTCGGCGAGACAAGTAAAAAGCCCCCTTCGTTCGAAGAGGACTATCATGTGTGTGACCTAATACGTTCGATAATCATTACCAGGCGGCGTTGCCTTAAATATAGTGAAACCTGCAATAATTTTTTTTCTTATTAAAAAGGGCTTCCGTATAATTTTGATAATGAAGTCATCCAAACAGGTAACTTCAATATCTTCACATTTCGCCTTTTTTACCACCTCAAGTATTTTCTTGGCACCGGGACCGGTGATAAATACCGTTTGGCGATGATCCTTATCCATATCAATATACAGACTTAGGCTATCTACTGACATAGTCGTATCGAGGCTATAGATTATACGATCCGGAGTGTAGGTCTTTATTTGCTGTGCCTGAGCTATCATACTGCAGAACACCATGTGCAACATTGCGCATATTCTTTTCATTTTCTTAAAGTTTTGTTTGTATTTATAATACACTATTTTTACTATATTGTCAAATAAAAAATCCCCCGCAGTAATGCAAGGGGATTGTGAGTTCAGAGGAAAAATTTAGGAGTGTTTCACTTCGCTCTTTAATTCTTCTTTAACCTCATTGTTCGATGTCACATCTTTCATACCAAAGGACATTTCGATGGTAAATTTACCATCTCCTTCATTTTTGATAGTGAATTTGCCGCAATCTTTACCATTCATCGGAGCAACAAGTGCAGTCACAACTGGGGCAATATTTGCGATTCCATTGTCCGGTGTTTCGCCTTTTGTTTGAGCGATAACCTGTTGCCGTTGCGCACTTGTATTTGCTTCCACTATTTCAGATGCCTGTGTCACATCAGGAACAAATTGAATTTCATCTCCTGTGTGAAACTGTCCAGAACGTACATCGTTTCCACAACCTTGCAGAAAGTATACGAATTGCTCTGTACCGTTAAGATTGACCCTGCCGCGGTATCCAGGAACATTGGTGAACGTTTTGCGTTGACCGTTTGGTTCACCGGCATAATACACGGTAAGGTTTTTTCCTGAAATCATTCCTTTTTCAATACCAGTAACAGTAAAGGTTTGATTGTTGAACGTTCGATTTGCAACCTGACCTGCATAGGTAAATGCTTCACTGGAACGCACTCCACCGGGTTTCATAGGTGTGCCTGATGTTACCGGATCACTGTGAATCTTTTTCTTTTTCGCTGCTGCTTCTCTGATATTTGAAACAATCAAAGCAGTTACAACGATAGCGGCAAATACACACCAAACCCAGATAGGTATATTCCAATCTGATTTAGTAGAACCTGATACGACTGGCGGTGTGTTTTCAACAACTTTGTCTTCCGCTTGACCATCAGGATAAGAAACAACGGGGCCATGGATTTTTTGAAGTCTAGATAAACTGCCTTTCAAAATTTTCCACTGACTGTCGCCTGCTTCTACCAAAATAGCAGCCTCACTTCCATCCTGAAATAGGAATGTGAGTGTCTGGCCTGGCTGGATTACATCAGGGTTTACAATACCGTTTTTGGTATTTGCCTCTTTACTCATTGAGATAATCGAGGATACCTCGTTGTTGGTAAGGTTCTGAGCAGTAATTGCCATAAAACAAAACAGTGTGCACATGAGTGCGAAGATTGCTTTTTTCATTGATTATTTGTTTGTGTTAAAAAACTAGGTTATGTGTATATAATAGCATATAAATATATTTTTGTCAACCTAGTAGTAAGCCCGTTTTCAAGCGGATCTACTGCTGGGTCAATATATAAAAACCTTTATTTCTAAGGGTTTTTGCAAAAGAAAAACCCCTTCAAATTATAAGGAAGGGGTTTAAATATGTTGGAGAATTTATGTGTTTTAGAGCATAAATTTGGAGATTAAGAAGTCAAAGAACATCTGGTTGGTTTTGTTTGTGTACTACTCATCAAATACGATGGATGCACCGAGTGCTTTGGAACGACATGATGGTCGTTGCGATCAGATATTGAGTTGGAAAAAACTAAACTTCTGAAATTATTGTATCAATATCCAAACAAGTACACAACTGTGTATAACTCTGCGTTATCGTTTGGAGTGAAATTTTTTGTGGACTTCACGAAGTTTGGCGTCGGTGACGTGGGTATAGATTTGGGTGGTGGCGATGTTTGCATGACCAAGCATCATTTGGACGGAGCGGATGTCGGCGCCGTTGGAGAGAAGGTCGGTCGCAAAGCAGTGACGAATGACGTGTGGGGTGACTTTGCGAGAAATGCCTGCTTTGACGGCACATTGCTTCACGATGCGTTCAATGGAGCGACGAGCAAGCGGCTTCACATCCCCAGTATCCCTAAGCTCGCTCCCGATTTGCACAAAGAGAGCATCTGACATGTCTTTGCGAAGCTTGAGGTACTTTTTGATCGTTTCGCGCGCCTCTTCTGAGACAAAGACGACGCGGATCTTGCCGCCCTTGCCGCGGATGGAGAATTCTCCCTGGCTAAAGTCGATGTCGTTGGTGAGTGCGCAGAGCTCAGATACTCGCAGTCCGGTAGAGAAGAGCAGCTCGAGGATCGCCCTGTTGCGCAATGACTGGATATCGTCACCAGGCGAAGATTTGAGGAGGCGAGAAAGCTCGCTTTCTGAAATGAGGTCAAGGTGTCGCTCAGGGACTTTGGCAAGGTCGATCTCTTCAGCAGACATCGAGTCGATCTTTTGGCGAGTGAGGTACTTGAGAAAGACTCGGAGTGCGATCATGTAGTAGTTTTGGGTTTTGCGCGAGACAGTCTTGCCAGTTGCACGGTTGTTGCCCATAGACTGACGATTGAGCCAGAGACGAAACTCTCGGACCGAGGTACTCGTGATATCTTTGGGTTCTTTAGCCTTAGAAAACTCGAGATATCGGGAAATATAGTGGTCATAGTTTTCAACCGTCTTGAGCGCGCGACCCTTTTCGATCTCGATGTGCTCCAAAAATTCAGTCTTGAGTTGTTCGAGTCGGGACGCCATTACAAAGAAGTATAGCGTAGAAATATTGTGCGACATACTTATAGAATAAAAATGCCTCCCTACAATGAATAGGGAGGTTTTAAAGGTGAAACCCGTTATTTTTCTAGTCAGTGGCCTCTAAGGCAGCCATGCCGGATGTGTTTTTCATCTGGATAGAAGTATATAATGTGCCGTATATTCTGGTCAATCCATTCTATATCCAAAGGCTTGCTTTTTTTAGGCCCATGTGTTATGATCTAAAAGCTATGTTAACGACCAAGAAAAAGCAGACAATCATCAAAAAGCACCAGACGCATGCCAAAGACACAGGTTCTAAGAAAGTGCAAGTAGCGATGCTCACCGAAAAGATTGATTTGCTCGCAACCCACCTCAAAAAGCACAAGAAAGATAATCACTCACGACGCGGTCTCATCAAGATGGTCGCCGATCGACGAGGACATCTCAAAGTGCTCGAGAAGACAAACCCAGATCAGCACAAAGCAGCGCTTAAGTTGATCAAAGAATAATCACAAAACACTCCGAATTGTCGGGGTGTTTTGTTATACTGCATTTGTGGTTCACCGAACCATCGTTTTCATACGTTAGTAATTAGTTATTTTTATATTGTATGGCAATTATCAAACAAAAAGATCAGCGCGTCGGCATATTTATCGATGCACAAAACCTCTATCACACCGCAAAAAATCTTTATAAAAGAAAAGTAAATTTCCCAAACATCGTCAAAGATGCGCTCGCGGGACGCAAACTAATTCGTGCGATCGCGTACGTGATCACCACTGAGAGCAATGACGAAGGGGCGTTCTTTGATGCGCTTATCAAAAACGGTATCGAAACCAAATCCAAAGACCTCCAAGTTTTCTATGACGGCTCCAAAAAGGCTGACTGGGACATTGGACTTGCGATCGACTGTGTATCGATGGCGCCCAAACTCGATGCGATCATTATCGTGTCAGGCGACGGCGACTTTGTGCCACTGTGCAACTACCTCAAATATCACCACGGCGTCCAAGTCGAAGTCGCAACCTTTGGCCAGTCTGCATCCGCGTCTCTCAAAGCTGTAGCAGACGACTTCTTTGATCTGTCCCAACATTCACGCAAGTATTTGATCGGCTATTAATCCATGCCTGATACACCCATTACAACTCCACAGTCAAATCCAGAACAGGTTCCACAGACACCTCCACAACCTGAACCAGTGCAACCTGTACCGCAGGTGATGCAGCCTGGACAGCAAATACCAACTGTACAAGAGTCTAGAGATGAGCCACAGCGCCCAAAGGCAGTGGAGACGTATCAGTCTGATCTCGCACGTGCAATGGACACAACAGAAGCAAAAGCTGTCCAAGAACTTCTCGAAACGGCTCGCGAAAAGGAAGCGTACGAAAAAGAACGTGAGGTCGTGCATCATCAGCGCAGTTGGTACACGACGGGCGGGATCATTCTCATTCTCCTTGCACTTGGTGCGGCAGCGTACGGCGTCTGGTACTACCGCAATCTCACGGTATCGGTTGCGCCTCGACCAGCAGCAGGAGTATTTCAAAGTCTTGAACCGATCGTCGCAAGCGACACAACTATCGAAACAAGTGTTGCGTCCCTCACTACGAACGAAAGCATCCCTGAAGGAAAACCGTTTGTCGTACCGATCGTTGGCGATAGTGCTGCACGAGCAGCTCTTGATCCAGAATCAGCACTCGCATTTATGAAAGTGAATTTGGGAGAACCGTTTCTTGCGACCATATCACTCGTGCGATTTGGTGTCATGAATACTGGCGATCGAGTCTCACCGTTTATTATCTTCTCGACACCGACACCTGAACTTGCAACCAAAGAATTTCTCATTGCCGAACCGACACTCCTTGAGAAAGTGCGTCCTGCCCTCAACATCACCACCACCAGTAACACGAGTGACATCGGCACGAGTTTCGTCAGTAAATACATGTACAACTTACCGGTGCGCATCCTCACTGCAACCGACATCGATACCCAAGTCCAGACCATTCTCCTGTACTACGGCTACGCAACTGACAACACGATCGTGCTTGCCACTGATCCGACCGTACTCAAAGCCGTGTACGATACGATCATTCGACAGAGGTAAGAAAGACACTCGACCCTCAACGAAGTTTGTAATTTCAAAGTCCTCGTTCCTGCGGTTGAAATTCACACCACTGTTGAGTAGGAAGCGGTGCGCCAAACGTGTGCAAAAACCTTACTTGTGTAATCCCTCCGGCGTGCTACTATATCCGGTAATGAAAACAGCGACCTACAAAGAAAAGCTCAGTGCAGAAAAAGCGAACCTTGAGGAAGAGCTCAAGAGTATCGCCATCTTCAACACCGAAACCAACATCTGGGAAGCAACTCCTGACCAAGAGATGATGGGCGAAATCGACGACAACGACGCAGCAGACCGTTTCGAAGATTTCGAAGGTCGCTCAGGTATGGTGACCACCCTTCAGGCACGACTTACCGATATCGAAAACGCACTTGCGAAAATCGAAGGTGGCAAATACGGGGTATGCGAAATCTGCGGCAAAAAGATTGAAGAAAACCGCCTCGACGCCAACCCTTCAGCCCGTACCTGCAAAGAACACATGAATGCGTAAGTAGAGAAATTGAAATCCCCGAAAGGGGATTTTGACTTTTGGATCGAAAAGAGTAGAGTGCAGATGAAACAAAACTTTGCACCATGAAAAAAGAAAAGATAATGCTTCATCTTGTTGAAGATTTATTTAGAAATATGTTGAAGGAATACGGCAATCCTCCAACATACATTGCGTATACAAATTCCAATGATCCACACACGGTGGCACCGATACAAATTCTAAACGCTCCGTCATGGGCTACACCAGGAATAGGTATCGATACAACAAGAGGTCATACATTTACCCTGTATGCGATTGCCCCTAAGGAAGGTTACAACGAAGAAATCTACGGCGGCATTCTTGAGATCAATGGATCGTTTGATGGATCAAATATTCTCTGGATGTATCCTGACGATGTTGTCGGACCCATTGGAAAAGTATTACATCCCGACAAAGCTACCGGAAAAGAGCTTGATATGCTTCGTATTGATTGCATGAAAAAAGCACTTGAACTATTTTACTCAGACCAGTACGACGACAATCCTCAGATCAAAATTCCTGACAAAAAACTTTCTGTTGTGTGACATTATTTGCGAATGAGCAACCCTAACCCGGTTGCTTTTTTATTTCCCAGTTTTGGGTATAGTAGAACTATGCAGCTCACCAATACATACAAAGGACATGCGGGTGTCGAATATCTTTTTGAATACGAAGACGCGGATACATTTGACCATCTCGATCTTGCAGATTGCAGACAAACATATGCGGTGTGTTTTTGTGATGACAAGATGGTGATCGGATTTGGTGGACAGAAAAACGCATGGGGACTGATCGGGGGAACAATTGAAAAAGGAGAGACACTCGAGCAAACACTTCGCCGAGAAATCAAAGAAGAAGCAAATATGGAAATACTGAAGTACCGACCGATCGGATATCAAAAAGTTACTGACACGCGAGACAATTCTTTTTTCTATCAGTTACGGTATGTGTGTATCGTCGAGCCGTACGGTCCATTTGTCACAGACCCAGACAACGGCATTACTGAAATAAAGCTAATCGACCCCAAAGACCACAAACAATACTTTGACTGGGGAGCGATAGGAGATCGGATTGTTACACGAGCAGTTGAACTAAAGGATACATTTTGACTTTTGACAGAGAAAGAGTAGAGTATCGGAAAAATACGCATATGGATATACTATTTGCTCTTGTACTGTTTCTGCTTATTGCGCTCATTGTCACACACCAACTTACATCCAACGGACACATCGAATATACGTATTATTCAGCATATATATTTATGCACGATAGGATTGCGATGCGTATGCAAAGAAATCACACGTACACAAAAAAAGGTGAACCGTACAACAATATTCGATATCACAAAAAGAACGGTGTGTACTTCATTCGGCTGTATGAAATTTGGCATGAGATTGATGCGGCCATGATTGATGAGCTTCGTATTGCACTCAAAGAAGTTCGTCCATCAATTTGGATACGGCCGAAAAATGAAAGAATTGTTGTGGTGGATTTTGCTAGATTTAAAAGAGTATGTTTCCCGGACAACCATTTTTTTCTTTAGATACAATTCTATCGGAAACACATTGATCGTAGCAACCCTCTCGGTTGCTTTTTTGTTTGCATGAGAGCATAGTTTCACATATGAAAGCGGTCAAAAAATCTAAGAGTGTTACACGACAAAATCCCATTAGAAAGTCTTCGACTTCAAACGGGACGAGAACATTTAGCGAGCGTGTGGTCGAGCTTGCACTTATGATACCAAAGGGGAAGGTGACGACGTATGGACATATTGCACGAGCTGCAGGCGGCGGCAACCAAGCTTCCCGAAGTGTGACTGCGATTCTCGGAAAGGCGTTTCATATGGGTATCAAAAACATCCCATTTCATCGCATCGTCTACGCCGGCGGGAAAGTATGGATCAATGATGAATATCGCGCAAAGCGACTCAAGCTCTACAAAGAAGAAGGGATCGAGGTCGACAAAAACGGTACCATCCAAAACTTTTGGGATATTCTATACGAATTCAAGTAGATTGACTTTTGTGGTTTCATGAGTAAAGTACAGAAAAACATTACGCATGAAAAAATACACAAATGGGTCGGTTGATAAATTTTTTGAGTACATTGCCAATACATATCAAAAAGTACCTCAGAATCTATACTCTTTTGAAAAATACACAAGAAGAGGGTTGTACTATGGTATCGGGATCGCCCTCGCAGCTGCGCCGGATAGCTCATATGTATTTGCCATAAAAGAACATGTGAACTCACTCTCCTTTGCCGTATTCAAAACACCGCCAAGCAAAGATCATGATCCTGAATTTTATTTCGAAATTGATGTGGTGGATGATCAGTTGAGTTATATGTATTGGGAACTTGATAATCCCCGCTGTAAACTCGAACCGGACTCAATACTACCATCTGGCAAACATCCAGAGCTCGGTGCAATATTTTGCGAAGCACGCGACTTTATTTTTCAGCAGCAATAATATTTCTTTTTGACCATCCAACAGGGTGGTCATTTTTGTTTCATTGACTTTTTTATCTCCACGAGTAAAGTGAGGAAAAAACAATCATTCTTAAAAACAAAAAAATATGACAAAAGATTTAAAGAAAGTTGAAAAAAGATTTTTTGGAAGACTTTTTGCGCTTTCGCTCATTGTCGGCATCGTTATTTGCGGTATAGTGATGCTTCTTCAATTAATGTTTCTGCAGTTGTATACATTCAAGGACCCGACTACTTTTGCCGGAGTGTACTTCATACTTCTTTTTATTTGGTGTTTATTTCATATGTGGTTATTCGTTCCAAAAATCTTGGGATGCATAGTGAAGAGGTATGACAGACGTATGAAAAAAGAACGTGATAAGTACCAGAAACAACGACTTGAAAGAAAGCTGCTCTTTTTCCATGAGTTACATGTCCGGGAGATACTCATAACTTGTTGAATTCATTTTCCAGGCCCCTCATTAGAGTGGGCTTTTTTGTTTCACACTTTAATTTTTCGTTAAGTATTTTTTATTAGAATAGTTTCATATGGCATTTTCGCGTGTGCAGAGCGCACAACTCAGTGGACTTGGAGCAACATCAGTTGTGGTGGAGACGGACATCAATCGCGGACTCTACATGTTTCAGATTGTGGGGCTTGCCGACAAAGCAGTCGAAGAATCTCGCGAACGTGTGATCAGTGCGCTTCGCAATTCATTAAACAAAAATCCAAAGGCAGAAAACCACAAAGTCATCGTCTCGCTTTCACCAGCAGAACTTCGCAAAGAAGGTGCGTATTTTGATATCGCCATTGCGATCGGGTACCTCATCGCGACCGGCGAGCTTCCTGAATCTGCAGTATCGCCGAGTACACTCTTTGTCGGAGAACTCGCGCTCAACGGCGAGGTCCGACCTGTACGCGGACTCCTCTCAATCGCACAGTGGGCAAAGGCAAACGGTATCGATACAATATTTATCCCGCAAGGCAACGAGACAGAGGCACGACTTGTAGATGACATACAATGGTATCTCATACCCACACTTTCTGATCTTGTGTCACATTTGAAAGGCGAGAGTGCGCTCGATCTAGTGTCATATGAAGAACCAACACCGATACTTCTCTCAGGAAGCACTGACTTTGGGGACGTGCGTGGACAGCTCCAAGCAAAGCGTGCGCTCACGATTGCAGCATCTGGCGGACACAACATCGTGCTCTACGGACCGCCTGGCACCGGCAAGACGATGCTTGCGAAAGCATTTCACGGCATCATGCCCGCACTTTCGACGGATGAATTTTTGGAAGTTGCGACGATCTATTCATCGATCGGGCTCATCGAGGATATACTGCACGGCCACGCACCGCTTCGTTCGCCACACCACTCTGCCTCTCATGTTGCGATCATCGGCGGCGGCGCAAATTTACGTCCAGGAGATATCACGCTCGCACATCGCGGCATCCTCTATCTCGATGAGTTTCCAGAGTTTGACAGGCGCGTGATCGAGGCACTGCGCGAACCGATCGAAGACGGCTCAATCACGGTCGCACGCGCAAAGGGGAGCGTGCGGTATCCTGCGCGATTTATTTTACTTGCCGCAATGAATCCGTGTCCGTGCGGCTATCGGGGAAGCGGGATCAAGCACTGTAGTTGCTCAGGAGCTGAGATTGCGCGGTACAACAAAAAGCTCTCTGGTCCCATCATTGACCGCATCGATCTGTGGGTACCCGTGCAGCACGTCGAATACGCAACACTTCATGACGATGCAGCACCACGCGAAAGCGAAACTATCCGCACCCACGTAGAACACGCGCGCGCACGACAACTGGATCGTTTCAATAAATTAAATTCATCCCTTTCTTCGAGCGATGTCCAGCAAAAGGCAGGACTCTCCGAAGAAGCGCGCAAACAGCTCCAAGTCTATGCCGAGAAACTCAAGCTCTCGCCACGCTCCTACATGCGCACGATCAAAGTCGCCCGTACGATCGCCGATCTCGATAAATCAGCCACCATCGAACTTCCACATATCCTCGAAGCGCTGCAGTACAGACCAAAGTTTGATTAAACATGCGGATCATTTACACAAATCACGCAAAAGAGCGAATGAAGCAGTGACGTATCTTGCGGAAAGATATTAAGATCGCGACACAAAACCCGGATATTGAACTATTTCAAAAAGACGGATCGGTACTTGTGCAAAAAGAGCTTGAAAATGGGAAACTTGAAATTATTTGTAAGAAAAGCCATACTACCTGCGTCATTATAACTGCCTATTATTTATGAAAATCACCCATGACAAAGCCGCGGATGCACTCTACGTAACCTTCAAAAAAGGTGTTGTTTCGCATACTGTTAAGCTCGATGATCGCCTCCTCGTCGATACGGACAAAAAGGGAAATATCGTGGGGATTGAAATCCTAAACGCAAGCACTCAGATCGCCAACAAAAAACCGATCGAGCTCAAACTCAAAATTCCCGCACTCGCATAATGTGTACCCCTTCGGGGGTATTTTTGTTTTGTTGACTTTGGATACCGAGAAGCGTAGTATCAAACAAAAATTATTTTATGCAGTTCATTACTACACCCAACAACAAGATGCAACGTGCTGCAATACATGATGCAGTAAAAGATTTAGGATTATTTTCTGTACTTGGCGTTCCGATCAAAGATCACAAACCAGTCACCAGAAAAGAAACTGAGGATGCGGCAAAAGAAGGCGTCGATGCACTTGTCCGCGGCTATCTCAGCAACCCTGATTATGATCAACGCCAAAAAGTAATTGCGATCTATATCCAAAAGGGCAACACTCTTGGCGAGGGCGGCAGAGGCGCACTTATCTGCTCAATCGCAATCCGCGATATCACTGAAGATGCACGAGTGTATACGTTTACCCTCGTCGTATTTCCTCCTGCTGTACAGCAATCGTATCAACAAACAAAGGATGCGTATGAAACATATGGCATATTGTTTGGCGAAAAGATAAAAGAAAAAGAATTTTCACTTCTTGAAACATTGCGCCCCGAATGGTCTGAGGCTATGGTGCTGTACCAAAAAGTAGTTGAGGTATTGAAAGAAGAACGTTTATGTAAACAAACATCCCCCACGGTATCGTGAGGGATTTTTTATATTAAAACTGCGTTCCTTTTTTGAATTTGGCGAAGGGATTGCCGCCGCAGTTGCGGACATTGAAGTGCAGGTGTGGGCCTGTGGAGCGACCCGTATTTCCCGAAAGACCAATTTGCTGTCCCATCGTCACCGTGTCACCAACCGAGACAGATACTTTGGAAAGGTGAGAATACTGCGTCTGACAAATACCTTCGTGGTTAACGACGATGAAGCTGCCGTAGCCGCCGTTGTAGCCAGAACTTTTGGCAACAATCACCGTACCACTCTTGAATGCGTGCACCGGTGTACCAGTCGATGCACCAAAGTCGACTGCGTTCCCGTCATGAATGCCTTGCGTGAGAATACCGGAACTAATCGGTACTGCGTAGCCTTTCTCAGATGACGGAGAAGGTGCCGGCGCAGATTCGGAAGGCTTTGGGGCTGAAGGAGTGGGTTCTTTTGTAGGGGTAGAAGGTGTTGCTGGTTTGGAAACAGGTTTTGCAGGTGCGGGCTTTGGTTTGATTGGTTCTGCGCCAGGGATAATGAGCGACATGCCGACCTTGATCGCATTTTTTTCGATATCGTTATATTTCAAAATATCATCCTGACTTGCATCAAATTTCGCAGCAATACCTGAGAGCGTATCACCCTTTTTCACGGTGTATTCCACACCAGAGACGGGGAGGATGACGAGCTCATCACCTGGTTTGATCTTTGAGGTCTTTTCGGTGAGGTCGTTGGCCCAACGGATCGTGTTGATCGAGATGTTAAATTTATCTGCGATGCCAGAGAGGGTATCGCCTGATTTGACCGTATAGGTCGTGATCGGAGGAGTCGTATCTTCGATCTTTTCTTCAGCAACCTCATCAGTAGTCACCTCATCCGCTGCCGGAATAGTCGTGCTTTCATTTTTGACCTGCCGATCCTCAGCGCTCACGCGAAGTGCGAGCTGGCTGCCTAGGAGCGATGCCACTCCAGTATTGAGGAGAAAGAGTGGAAGGACGATATATATGAGTTTTTTCTTCCCAAGATTGCGGAAGAGTGAGCGTTTGGGAACGTCGGACGACGAACCCGGGGTGTCTTGTGGTTGAACCATAAAGTTAGACAACCATTTTATCAGCCCAGACCAGTGTGTTTGTGATAGCGCAACTGCGTATAGGTATTGTCAACTGATTTTCACTAAAAAAGCCTTGGTTTTACGTACATTGACGAGATATTTGTTTGATTTCATTATATAAGTCTTGAGAAATACCCTTGTGAAATAAAGATATTTTCGAAATTATCAAAAATCAGCTACACTCTAGTCCATGTCTCACGTACAAAACAGGTCGGCTTTATATCTAACTTTTAAGATGGGCTGTTAGGCCTGTTTCGTACGTGATGGATTTTACTCTAGGGCTCAACGTGGCCCAAGCACAAGCAGTGCGTACAACTGACGGACCACTGCTCATCGTCGCAGGTGCAGGCGCGGGCAAGACCAAGACGATCGTCCATCGCATCGGACATTTGATCACAAGCGGCATTGCGCCTGAGTCGATCCTCGCGGTTACATTTACAAACAAAGCCGCAAAGGAAATGCGGGAACGCGTGGCGAGTATGATCAAACACATTCCATTAGAAATACGGGGGCCTGCCCCGCGAAGCCCGAAGGGCGAAGTAGGGCCGTTTGTGAGCACCTTTCATAGCCTCGGAGTATTTTTGCTCCGGAAGTTTGGTGCATACAACGGCACTGCAAAGCGATTTACGATCCTTGATGATGGAGATACGATGTCGCTCATCAAAGAAGTGCTCAACTCCTTTGGTATCGACCCCAAGACGACTGATCCGCGCAGCATCAAAAACATCATCAGCCGAAGCAACAATGCGCTCCTCACCCCCGAAGAACTCGAAAGCGAGGCCAATCCGTCATATCGCATGGCCGGACGTATCTGGAAGAAATACAGCGCGCTCAAAAAGGAACAGAAGTCGCTCGACTTTGATGATCTCCTCACCCAGACGGTTGAACTTTTGGAAAAGAACGATGGGGCGCGAAGCTGGTGCCAAGCGACATGGAGTCACATACATATAGATGAATACCAAGACACCAATGAAGTACAGTATCGGATCGCCAAAGCACTCGCGGCTCACACCAAAAATTTGTGCGTAGTGGGCGACTCCGATCAAAGTATTTATTCGTGGCGCGGTGCAAACATCAAAAACATTTTGGAATTTGAGCGCGATTATCCAGAAGCAACAGTCGTCGTACTCGAAGAAAACTATCGCTCGACCAAAACTGTGCTCGGTGCCGCAAACGAAGTCATCAACAAAAATAATTATCGTACGCCCAAAAATCTTTTCACGAGCAATAGTGATGGGGAGCTGATCTCCATGTACACTGCGTACGACGAAACAGATGAGGCAAACTTTGTCGTCGAGCGTTGTGTGGAACACATCGATGGCGGCATGCCGGCAAGTGAGATTGCGGTGCTTTTCAGAACCAACGCACAATCGCGCGCGCTCGAAGAAGCATTTCTCTCATACTCCATTCCCTACCAAGTGCTCGGCGTGCGGTTCTTTGAACGAAAGGAAATCAAAGACGTGCTCTGTTACATTCGTGCAGCGCTCAACCCCGACTCACTCGTCGACATCAAACGCATCATCAATGTACCCGCGCGCGGCATTGGCAAAGTGACGATCGCCAAAGTATTTGCCAAAGAAGAACTCAGCGGCAAGGCAAAACTTTCTGTCGATACTTTTTTTGCACTCCTCGAAACAATTCGCGAGTACATGAACGACCACTCAGTTTCAGAAACGATCAACTTCATCATCGACAAGAGTGGCATGCATGCTGCATACAAAGAAGACAAACTCGAAGGTGCAGAACGACTTGAAAACTTGGGCGAACTCGTGACGATCGGTGCACGGTACGATCATCTCGGGACTGAAGCGGGGATTGAGAAACTCATCGAAGAAGCAACCCTCATGAGCGACCAAGACAACATCGAAGCGGCAAACGGCGTCAAACTCATGACCGTTCACGCAGCAAAGGGCCTTGAATTTGCAACCGTCTTTGTGGTTGGTCTTGAACAAGGACTCTTCCCAAGCGAACGCGACCGAAATGCAACAGGAGCCGATGCCGAAGAAGAGCGTCGTCTCATGTATGTCGCCATCACCCGTGCGCGCCACAAACTATATCTCACCTACGCAAGCATGCGCACGATCTATGGTATGCGCGACATCCGCATGCCGAGTGAATTTCTCCTCGACATCCCCGAAGAACTCATTACTCGAGAAACCCGGAGCGGCGAAGCTGGCTTTACGACGGTCTTTCTCTAGTCGCTTGACTTTAGTTAAAAAAATAGTAGGGTAGAAATAAATTGAAAGCGTATGAGTATTTCTACAAAAGAGCGTTTTGGGATTGGCACCCTTATATCAATGGTTTTGTTTACATTGTGGACTATAGGGTTTCCAATATATTGTCTATACAATATTGATCTTGCAGACCAGCGGGATGTATTCAACGATTGGGTTGGTGGAATGTTTGTCGGATTGATACTCTTTATTTTCTTTTCATACCCATATGCAATATTAGCGCTGTATGGGGGAGACAAGGATGAAATTCCGGCTATTCCAATGAATCGATACGATTCAAAAAAAATCGCAAGCTAAAAAAGAAACCTGCAGTACTGCAGGTTTTTTGTTTTGAGTCTTAAAGACCATCAAATGTTTTCCATGACACACATGCGAGGTGGCACAGAACATACTGGGTGGGAATGGAGCTTCTTTCAGGACTGGGGACCAAAACTAATGATTGTAAGAAACAACAAGATTTGGTATCTTGGCTCGGCGTTTACCCTTGTAATCAATAAAGATAAAGATGGGAACATTACCGATTGCAAATTCCGGTACCAATGTGCAGAAAAAGGAGACAAAGTTTTTTGGTGGCGCAAAAATGTATACCGACATTCTCCAAACTATTCCAATCAAATTGGTAGTATTGAATTTAATTAAACTGATTTCAGCTACAGGTGTTGCTATGCGACACCTTTTTCTTTTGTAGAGAATAAAATCATGTATAGTATCGAGATGAATCCCATTAGAGAATGGTTTGCATACTTTCTATTTGTGGTGACGTGAAGTATGTGATTGAATGGAGAAGCATGAAAACTCATCATATCTCTAACGGGACGAGAGCAAAGAAATCCCTCGGGCAACATTTCCTCAAGAGCGAGAAGGCACTACGGCAGATCGTGGAAGCGGGGGGTATCACGGCGAGTGACACTGTACTTGAGATTGGCCCCGGCACAGGGATTTTGACCAATCAACTTTTACAAAAAGCCAAGCACGTCGTCGCAGTCGAGAAAGATCGAGAGCTCATTCATCATCTCACCGAAACATTTAAGGATGAGATCGAGGAAAAAAGACTTACAATCCTCGAGAAAGACATCCTCACCTTTGATCCGATGACGCTGCAGTGGTACGGCAGAGAGTACAAACTCATTGCCAACATCCCGTACTATATCACTGGCGCAATCATCGAGCAGTTTCTCAGTGCTTCATTTCAACCGACGCAGATGGTACTGCTTATCCAAAAAGAAGTTGCGGAGAGAATTATCGGTCGCGACCCTTCTTCGCCAAGGCTACGCAGGGCAGGTAAAAAAGAAAGCGTGCTTTCGATCGCCGTGAAGGCGTACGGTGTGCCCAAGATCATAGACAAAGTACCGAGGGGTGCATTTACTCCAGCACCAAAGGTGGATTCGGCTATTATTTCGATCAACGGTATCTCGCGCGCATTTTTCAAAGATTGCGATGAAAAGATATTTTTCTCAGTACTCAAGTCAATATTCGGCAAGAAGCGCAAACAGATCGGGGGGAGCTTGGCGGAATATTTGGATAACCCGCCTGCTCCCTCCTCGGGAGGGCGGGCAGGCAAATCTCTTGCTCTTTCTCTATTGAACGAAGCAACTATCGATCCCAAAACACGCCCCGAAGACCTTACCCTTGCGGACTGGAAGACACTTGCAGTTGCAGTCGAGCGAAATCGTGTACAATAGATACATGCATCGTCATAAACTCATCACGATTTCATTTTTACTCGTAGTACTTATGATCCCACTCATTGCGTTTGCAGGATTTGGGAGCACGACGTTTGGCAATAGACCGATCGGTGGGAGAATTTTCAATACACTCCCTACTCCTCTTGTCGCATGTTCGACACCGGCCGGACCACTTGCAGCTCAGCCATTTATTCAAGCATTTTCATCTCCGTATTTTATTCGAACGGTAAATTCGGGTATGCCTCGGATAGGTGGGTACATTCTTGGTCTGTACAATCCGATCCCTGATATGAGCGGTGTGTGCTACAACCCAGAGACAGGCGCACCGGTGCCTGCGTATGAATTTAAAACCTACGGTGTCTCTCGATACTAATACCCAGAGATATGACAGGAGGTCCCAGTAGACAATTTATCAAAAGAGGAAGCATCGCAATCGGCATCATCGCAGTCATTCTCATTGTGCAGAGCGCTTGGTTTCGCAAACTCTTTCATAAAAATCCACCATCAGTTGTTGTACATAACACGACAACCGTAGGGGATATTGTAACCAAAGATACCAACGGCAATGGCATCGCAGACTGGGAAGAGCGCCTCTGGGGACTTGATCCGGCGGTACTCTACACCAATGGTGTGTCGAACAAGCAGATCATCGAGGAAAAGAAAAAGTCTCTGGGCGCAACCGATGCGGATGCAACCCCAAGCAATGAGACCGACGCACTTGCACGACAACTCTTCATAATCACGAGTGCACTCGGACAAAATGAGACCATAGATGACGCAGCACTTGAGTCCGCTGCTGCCAAACTCGGCGCAACACTGAAGCTCGGGCAGGTATCCAACCGATATTCTGCAAAGGATATCCAGACGGTGCAGACCACAACCGCCTCACTTGAGGCCTACTATACAACTATGTCCAAGAAAGCGGCAACGTACCAGACCAATAGTGCCGACATTGACGTCGTCATTAGCGCGCTTGAGACAGGGGACACTACCCGCGTACCCGAACTCCTCACCACAGCAGCCGAGTATCGCAAGATTGCACGCGACCTCGTCGCCGTCCCAGTACCAGTCGGAGTTTCCTCATACCACCTCGGCATTGTAAACGGCTTTGCAGGTGTGGCTGATTCATTTACCTATCTCCAAGAACTCGATGACAATGCGACCAACGCACTCGTCGGCATCGCGATCTATCAAAAGTACAACAAGGATCTCTCGACTGCACTCATCAACATGCGCGATTATTTGACGAGATACGGTATACTATAGGCATTCACATGCTTCGTCGTTTGTCTCTCATATTTATATGTACCCTCCTTACCGCATCGAGCGTATCCGCGCAAAATTATTTCAATCCTTCGATTGGACTTTCTGGTTCGGGCAACAGTTTCCAGGGTGCAAACTTTAGTGGCGTCGGTGGCGCACTCCTCTCGTGTACAAATGTCGGGAGTAGTATTTCGGGCAACCTTTCAGGGCTATTTAATAGAGGCGGCCAAGGTTCTGCGGATGGAGGATTACCACGGATTGATCGGTATGATCCACAGACGATTAGCTCAAGTTCTCTGCGTTCGGCAGGTACCAGCATCCCGTCATACCAGTCATTTACAACAGGTCAAAAAGTGCCTGTAGCAGATGATGCCGTAAAGAAAGAGGAGGAGAAGCAAACCAAAACACAAAACTGCCTCAATGGCGTCGCGTACGCTATTGCCAAAAACATGCTCCAGCAGGTGACGACTCGCACGCTCAACTTCGTCAACAAGGGGTTTGCCGGCAACCCGCTCTACGTCCGCGATCTCGAGTCATATATGGCGTCGATCCGCAACGAAAAGCTCGGTAGTTTCATCAACACCGTATCGAGCACCGACCCTGTCTTTGGCAATGCACTCCGCTCCGTGATCACCCAGCAAGTGACTGGCTGGAGTGATGGCCGGATCAATACAGTGATGAACACGCCTGAGGGGAGAGCATACCAAGACTTTCAAAATGATTTTACTCAGGGCGGATGGAGTGCATTTCTCAATCCTCGCAACAATGCAATCGGTGCGTACTTCAACGCAGTCGACAGTGTTTCAAGCAGTATCAGCACTGCACAACAAAACACCCGTGAAGAACTCGCACAAGGTGACGGATTTCTCAGTGTCAAAACCTGTGTACAGTGGTCAGATGCGGGTACTGATATGCAAAATCCTGATGCACCACTTGCCTCAGACCCATCGAAACGAACGTGTCTCAAATACCAGACGGTGACTCCAGGCAAAATCGTTGCAGAACAAACTGCAGCAGTAACGACCTCTCCAGTGCGCCAGCTCGAACAAGCAGATCAGATCAACGAAGTCCTCGGCTCATTCTTTGACCAACTCCTCAACCGTCTCTTTGCAGGAGGACTTGGTGGTATCAACGGCTCAAACTCTACAAAATGCGTCGCGGGGAGTGGTATCGGCTGCAACAGCGTGTTTGATGCAAATGGTCAGCCGATCAATACAAGCATCGACGCAACTGCGCTCGGGTACCAACCTACAACAGGCGGATTTAATGGCGACTTTGATATCAGCAGGCCTCAGCAGCTTCGCGCAGTGATCCAAACGCAGGCCAACTATCTCAACGCCGCCGAAGACGCGCAGGTTGCACTTTCTCGCATCGTACCAATCACGGGCGCACTCGACTATTGTCTCCCCGGACCAAACCCTACTTGGCAGGAAGGCCTTGGGAACAACTACAACACCTACATCGGTTCACTTGTACAGCCATCACCTGACAATCCAAGCTTCTTCCAAAATCTTGTGAACTCTATCCCTGTCATCGGTGGACTCTTTGGTGGCACACCCAAACCACCACCAATCCTTGCATCGACCGGCACTATTCTTTTTGACAAGGTAACTGACAACAGTATCGACACCAACAACAGGCCGGTATACGAAGGCTACACACTTCGCCAGACCAAATACACGCTCGATACGACTGATCCGCTTTTTAAGATCAATGTTGACGATGACAACGTGATCGATGTGATCAGGCAGTACATTAGTCGCGGATACAATGCGCTCGTTGCTGACTACACGACTAAATTTAGCTCAAGTACTATCATCAACGCCTTTGCTGCGCTTCCTGGTACCCAGGCCGAGCAAGACTTCGCACGCAACCGCACGACCGATGCACTCAAAGAAGCAAGCAAGCTCGTCGCGTACAACCGCGCAACGGTTGAATACAACCAACAGTACAATGATGCGATCAGTCAGACTGATTACGCACTTCGTGAACTCAAAGACATTTATGCAGAGGTAAATGTGATTGTAAACGGAAGAGGAAAGCGAGGTGACGCCAACTATGTAGAAGGTGCAAAAAATCGCTATATCCGAGAAATGCGTGCTGCTGGCACCCCAGTCGACGTAACTCGTGTTGTGGATGCAAGAGGAAGACCGGGAGATCGTTGTATTGATCAGGCATACCGCATCAACACAAGCCCAATTATCGGAGCAGTTGGTGTAGACAAGAATGGCGACTGGATCCGTCACAACGAATCAAACACAAGCCCTGATGATAGAGAGTTTGTCGAGCCATCGATCGAGGCAGGTGAGTACTTTTATAGCCATCTAACGTATACTCCATAAATCTATGAAGCGCTTTGTCACCATCCTCATCATCATACTTGTCGTCGTCGGCATCATTCTCGTTGGTGCATGGATCGTTACGCGCCGCACTGCGACCAAGAACAACACTCCTGCGCCAACGTTCCGTGAATTCCTTACCGGGGAAACTCCTGAAGGCGCCACCCCAACAACTACTCCCACCGACACTTCAGGTACCTTTACTGACGACCTTACTCCTGCGGAAGTACCCAACACGGGATCTCTCTCATCTCCAGGCACTCGCGCAAGCCAGTTTACGACGACTCCACTTTCTCCGACTGAGCAAACTGGGGGGCAGCAAGGATCAACGGGTGGTACAAATGGCACTCCAGTAGGATCAGGGACACCTACTACGGACACCGGTACCGACACAACTACAACTGGGTCCGGAAGCACTGACCAGCCAGCAACACCTGGAGCTTCGGCTGCAGTTGCGAGTGGCTGCAGCGAGCCTGAGCTCAACATCAAATTTACTGACGAAGAGATCAAGCAGCTCAAGGCGCTCCAAAACCGCTTCTACGCCATCGCAGACACACTCTATACTGATGCAAACGTCGCAACAGAGATCGCAAACTGGTCAAGCTTCACCGCAAAGGCAAGTCAACTCAAAGAACTCTACCGTTTCTGTAGTCAGCCAGGCGCTGATGGTATGAGCCGAAGTCAGAAAGTTGCCGCTGCAAATCCTGATTTCAAATACCGCACCCCCACGCCGTTTTGGTATGACAAACTCAACCCAAACGGGGGACCGGGCAACACCTTCACAGGTTACCTCAACACGCCGATCGTAAGTATCCCGACACTATTCAACGGCAACGGCTCACTCGCTCCTGGACCAAATGGTGTGAATTACACCAAGAAATCTCTCGAAGGCGCGCTTCGTCTCAATCTTTGGTAATTGTGTATCTATATAAAGCGCACGCGTGATACACTGTATCCGTGGCAACACCTCTTTTTCGACGCAACTTTTTTCGAAAAACTTTGAAACGCTCTACAAAGACGATCCTTACCTCGTTCGTCTTTTTGTTTTTCTTGCTGGGTAATATAGTACCTGCGTTTGCTGATGATACGTACAACAATTACAAATACCTTTTCAGTAGCGACCAAAATCCGACAAAAGAAAATTTCAAAGCCGGTCCCAACACACATGAGTTCTCATTCAAAAGCTTTGTTGTCAACAAAGAAAAGCAAACTATTCCGGGAATGTGGTTTCGATTTCGTTTTGAATTTCCAAACCAAAAGAAAGCGAATGGTGCGGAGTGGTCATGGGATTATATTGCACCACCCTCTGATGACAATGAAGAGTTTGTACTGCGAAGCTGTGATCTAGATCAAGCAGGTACTGTTAATCTCAGTAGTTGTATATGGGCAAAGATCCCGTATGCAGAAAATCCTCGATCACTCAGCAGTGGGTGGTTTGGTACCTTTTTCAGAGGTGCTACGGATTTGTTCAGTTTTTTCAGCGGGGGACCTTCCGGAGCTGTAGGTCAAGTGGGAACCAATGTATCTGTTGCACTCAATAGTATCAACACAGCAGTCATATTCAGATACGGCGACTATACCGGCCCACTTAGTTCAGATCACTACACAAGCAAAACATCTCAAGATGTCATCGCGACTACGTGGTATGACAAAGACGGTGACGAGGTGATGATCGATTGGCTCAAGAAATCTGATCAACAAGTCAGTCTTTGGTACTACGCTGGAATACCTCGAAGCACCGGTAATACTGAGGAAGTTTCCCGAGTTGAAGACGTTATAAAGGATGCATGGAAATCCAATGACCCTAGTATTCAAAAGTTTTCATTTAACGACGGATCATATTTCAAGATTGATGAGGTTCGAGTGAGTAAACCAGCATCAGTTGTTGCTGCAGCAGAACAGCAACAGACGACACAAAATGAAAGCGCTACAGATCGACAGATAGAAAAGTCGTCTCTCCCAGAATGTGGCATCGGCATTGTAGGGGAGAGTCACATTGTCGGCTGTATTGCTCGTGGTGTGTACTACGCCATCTATTGGCCTATTGCATGGTTTGCTGGTCTCATGGGCACACTCTTTGATTTCTTCCTCGGTTATTCACTCAACGATGCTTCGTATCGAGCTGATTTCGCAGTCCGTGGATGGCAGCTCGTCCGCGACATTTCCAATATCTTCTTTATCATCATTCTTGTATGGACCGGGCTCCAGGCAGTATTTGATACAGGTACAAGCGGCAACATGAAGAAGGTAATTGCCCAACTCATCTTCAACGCACTTCTCATCAACTTCAGCCTTTTTGCGACACGAGTTATTATCGATATATCAAATATCACTGCTCGAGTGTTTTATAACTCCATTCACGTCTGTGATGGTCCTTGTCAGCCCCGCGATGAAGTAACGGGTAATATCCCAAATCTCAAAAATGATGCCGAAGGATACAAATCACTTTCCACTGCGATTGTTGCTTCATTCAATCCTCAACGAGTATTTGATCAACGAACACTTGATTACAAAAATGCAGTGCCCGCATCAGGAACAACTGCGGTTGAAACGAGTTCTGTTGATACTTCAGGGGACGCATATGCTGGATACTTTATCGTGGTCACACTCATTGCCGCAGCGATCATGTTTGGTATGGCCATGATGTTCTGGAAAACTGCATTTATGTTTCTTGGTCGCGTGATTGGCCTCTATGTGGCGATGATCTTTGCGCCGTTTGCCTTTCTCACCAAAGGCAACATGCCAGTTGTGGGGGGTATCAGTAAAGAACTTTCGTGGAGTAGTTGGCTCAAAGATCTGACCAACTATGCACTCCTTGCACCTATATTTGTCTTTTTCTTGTATGTTATTTATTCATTTCTTCAGTCAGATTTTCTTAAAGTATTTTTGCAAAAAGATGACACGGGCAATTTCTTTACAACAGTGATTCACATCTGTGTCCCGATGTTGATCGTATATTTCCTGATCGACAAAGGTGTCGAGATTGCAAAAAGCTATGCAGGAAAAATAGGGAACAAGATACAAGAATACGGAACAAAGGCGGCCGGACTTGTCGGAGGGGTAGCACTTGGAGGAGGTGCACTTCTGGGTGGTCGAGTGCTTGGCGCAGCTGCTACAAAATTCAATGAATCCCGCGCGGGGTCTTGGCTTCGTGATAAAGGAAAGGATAGCTGGCTTGCCCGCAGAGCGATTGAAGGAGTCAACAAAGCAAGTGCTGGTTCATACGATGTCAGACAAACAGCATTGGGCAAGAATTTGTTCAAACAAATGGGTGTAGATACCGATCCAAAAGCTCTAAATGCACTCAAATTTGCAGGATTGGGTCTTGGAACCGATCAGCGCAAGGGAGGCTATGAAGCTGATGTAAAACGTCGACAGGAATACAAAGAGAAGGAGGTGAAGCTTCTTGAAGAAAAAATGAGTGATGACCAGATCAAGAAGTATAACGAGAATCAAAAGAAAAAATATGAGGAAGATGTTGATCGTCTAGCAGAAGAGGCGATGCGAAAGCAGTTTGGGAAAACAAAAGAGGATATTAAAATTCTAAAAGAAACCAACCGAACTGCGTATGATGCGGAACGTGCAGCTGCTCTTGCAGCAAACCCAAATAATGTCAGAGCGGCGATTGATGCAATAGAAAAGCCCAAAGAGATGAAGAGTGTCGCAGAGTTGAACTCAGCTCGAAGAAAGGCGTATGCTGAAAACCTCAAAAAAGAAGGCTTCATCGATAGTATTCTTGGAAAAGTTCCTATCGTCGGCGGAGTGATCGGATCAGGTGTACGAACAAGAGCTGATAAAAAAGCCGCAAAGAAGATTGAAGAAACTACAAAGGTTGAGAAGGAGCTCGCTGATATTGAAGCGACCTTGAAGAAAGGATTTCAGGATCTCATTGCACTTGATATGCACCAAGGAAGCGCATCCTTTAGAGCACTCAATGCAACTGAACAAGCAGATATCATTAGAGACGGCGTCATCCAAAGCGGTCCTCGCAAAGGCAAAGGGATGTATGACATTCTTACTCCTGCAGAAAAGGCCGCTGTTGATACAGATGTAAAGAAAAAGAAAGATGCAATGAGTACAGGGACTGATGATCAGAAAAAGAAGGCAAAAGAAGAGTATGAGGAGCTCGAAGACCTTGTAAAAGCAAGAGAGTCAAACAAGTATGACCTTAAAGAATTAAGAAGAATACTTAAGGACGCAAAAGATGATTGGGTTTCTGATCCAACAAATACTGCTTACAAAACCGCCTATAGAGATGCACTCAAGGAAGTAAAGAAAGCGGAGAAGCATCAAGATAAATTCAGAGATCTCAATGCATATATCAAAGCTCGAAGAGATAAACTAAAGGGCGAGGAAGAAAAGAAATAGTATGAATAACGATCTTGGAAATACAATAGAAAACAATATTGAAGAACTCCCACAAGAAGTGAGTGACTTTATATTTGAAGAAGGCTTAGAAAAGGTTGTTTCAGAAATTGGTACACTTCTCAATAATTCAGAACAAACAGAACACATATACAACGATGTAACGTTTTATCTGCTCGGTACAAGTACTCTTGAAGAAGTCGTTGGTTATATTGATGGACTACCGATAAGCATAGAAACAAAAAATAAAATCAAGACTATTATCCAAGAAAAGGTTATTGATGAACTTCAGCTTCTTATAGAAGTGAGCAGCGAGATGGATTCTCTAGCTCCAAGCATCGTTCCTGCAAAATCTGTATCTTCCGACAGTATTGCTCGCATGTCACAAACCTTCACGACCCCCATAACCCTTACACCAACTAAGCGGGTATACACCGAAACGCCGGCGGTACAACCCCCACTTCGCCAAGGCTCCGCGGGGCAGGCAAAACCTCTAGCTGAAGCAATCCCCGCATCCGATGCATCCAAGAAAGTTGACCCGTACCTAGAGCCGATAGACGGCAGTAAGTAGTGTGTGGATAGTAGAGCGCAACCAATCATTGCGTTCTACTACTAACTACTAGCTGACTACTGTATACTGACTTCATGCAGTTCAAGGTTCCGCAATTCATTGATATCGAAGACAAAGTCTTTGGACCGTTTACGTTTCGGCAATTCATTTATCTCGCTGGAGGAGCAGGGCTTGTGTACCTTACGTTTAAGTTTCTTCCAATCCTCATCGCGCTTCCGATTGCATTTGCGCTTGCCGGGTTTGCGCTCGCGCTGACATTTTTCAAATACAACGACAAGCCGTTTATCAACGTCGTCGAATCCTTCATCAAGTTTTACACGCGCTCACGACTCTACCTTTGGCACAAGCAAGACCCAAAGGCTCCCCAAAAGACAGTTCCCGAAGCAACTGCAAGTCAAAGCAGAAGCGGCCTTACCGAAAGCAAACTCAAAACACTCTCCTGGAGCCTCGACGTTATCGACCCTAAATCAGAAAGTAGTAAATAGATAGTAGTTAGTAGGAGATCACAAAAACGTTTCTACTAACGACTATCTACTTACTACTAACTTGCTATACTGTACGCAATGGCAAATCTCGGAACACCCGCACAACAATTTGTCCCTGTCAAAGAAGTCCGCGACGGTATCATCGTCATGAAAGACGGCACGCTTGCAATGGCCGTGCTTGTCTCTTCGATCAACCTCTCACTCAAATCCTATGACGAGCAGCGTGCGACCCTTGCGCAGTTTCAAAGCTTTCTCAACACACTCGACTTCCCGATACAGATCAGCATCCAGTCACGCCGCTATGACGTTCGCCCATATATACTGACGCTTCAAAATCGCCTCAAAGAACAGACCGAGCCTTTGCTTCAGGTACAGACCCGTGAATACATTCAGTTCATTCAGAGTTTCACTGATCAGGTCAACATCATGCGCAAGAGTTTCTTTGTGATCATTCCGTACATCCCGCCGATCTTGAGCCAAGAAAAGGGGTTGGGCAAAATGCTTTCGTTTCTCAATAAACGATCTGCCGAGACTACGCAGAGCATCACTGACTTTGAAGAGCAGCGTACTCAGCTCGAAGAGCGGGTGAGTGTCGTCGAACAAGGACTTTCACGCGTCGGGCTTCGCGTTGCACAGCTCGGCACTGAAGAGGTGATTGAGCTTTTGTACAAAACATTTAACCCTGGCGACACCGTTACCCAGGCAGTGAGTAGTAAGTAGATAGTAGTCTGTAGGAGACACAGAAGGATATCGTGCGTATTTCTACTAACAACTAACTACTATCTACTAACTAACTCCTACGGTATACTACTGAGGCAATGAGTCTCTTTGGTTCCAGTAAGAAAAAAGATGATAAGACACTTCCCGTACTTCCGTCCGAAGTATATGAATGGGCGCAGATGGAACTCTCCGACAAGATCGCGCCGTCTGCGATCGAGATCACACCTAAGTCCATGCGCATTGGGGATAAGATCGTGCGCACCTTTTTTGTCATTTCATACCCACGCTACCTTACGGACAACTGGTTTACTCCCATCATCAACCTCGACAAGATTTTTGACGTTTCTATTTATATCAACCCAATCGAAACTGCCGAGCTCTTGAAACATTTTCAAAAGAAGATCGCCGAAGTCGAAAGTCAGATCATTGTCCGTCAGCAAAAAGGGGTGGTACGCGACCCAATGCTCGACACCGCATACCAAGACCTCGAGGAACTCCGTGACAACCTCACCCAGGCACAGGAGAAAATGTTCAACGTCGGTTTCTATATCTCGATCTATGCCGAAAATGAGAACGACCTCTTCCGCACTGAAAGCGAGATCAAGAGCATGCTCGAAGGCAAGATGATCTACATCAAGCCCGCACTCTTTCAAGAAGAAGACGGCTTCAAGAGTGTGATCCCGCTTGGCACTGACAAGCTTGGTATCACACAGAAGCTCAATTCAGAACCCATCTCGAGTATGTTTCCGTTTGTATCGTTTGATCTCACCGGAGATGAAGGTATCCTCTATGGCGTCAATCGCCACAACTCATCTCTTGTGATCTTTGATCGCTTCTCACTCGAAAACTACAACTCCATCATCTTTGCCAAATCCGGTGCAGGTAAAAGTTATGCGACCAAGCTCGAGATCATTCGTACACTCATGTTTGATACTGACGTCATCGTGATCGACCCGGAACGTGAATATGAGTATCTCGCAGAAGCGATCGGCGGACGCTACTTCAACATTTCGCTTTCATCTGACAACCATATCAACCCTTTTGATTTACCAATCCCGCGCGTTGACGAATCTCCGGCAGACGTCCTTCGTACCAATGTGATCAACCTCGTTGGACTCTTTCGCATTATGCTCGGCGGCCTTACCCCCGAAGAAGATTCACTCATCGATCGCGCGATCACTGAAACGTACAGTCTCAAAGACATCACTGCGGATAGCAACTTTGCAACAATCGAACCGCCACTTCTCTCTGACTTTGAAATGGTGCTCGGCGGCATGGAAGGGACTGAATCAATCCTCCAGCGTCTTACCAAGTACACCCACGGCTCATGGGCGACTTTCATCAACCAACCGACCAATGTCGACATCAACAAAAAGTTTGTGGTCTTCTCAGTGCGCGACATGGAAGACGACCTCAAGCCAGCAGCGATGTATATCGTGACGCACTTCATCTGGAACGCAGTGCGCAAGGAACTCAAGAAGCGTCTCCTTGTCGTCGATGAGGCATGGTGGATGATGAAGTCAGACGACACTGCAAGCTTCCTGTACTCGATCGCAAAGCGCGGCCGCAAATACTATCTCGGGCTTTGTACAATCACCCAGGACGTGGGCGACTTTATGAAAAGTCCCTATGGCGTCCCAATCGTCACCAACTCATCAATCCAACTCCTCCTCAAACAGTCACCGTCCACCATGGACGTCTTGCAAAAAACCTTCAACCTCACTGACGAAGAAAAGTTTTTACTCCTTGAAAGCGGAGTAGGGGAAGGCATCTTTTTCGCAGGTCTCAAACACGTCGCGATCAAAATCATCGCATCCTACACCGAAGACCAAATCATTACATCAGATCCTTCGCAAATCATTTCCATCCGCGCCGCAAAGAAAGAGTTTAGCGAACAGAATTCGTAGTTATTTCATTCGCAGCAGCTGTACGTAATTTGCCGTCGCGTATTTTTCTGCTGGCCTATTGCCTGCTTCGCAACGGCAATTTCCTTCGGAACCGGATAAAACACAAAGCAGTTTGTGTTTTATTGCCCCACCTCAGACCAGTCGTCTTGCGAAAGACGGCAAATACGTACAGCTGCTGCTCTATCGTAAAAAACAAGTTTGGTGCGTGATATACTTTCTTCATGCGTTTTCTGACTTTAGTACTTGCGAGTTTCCTTATTACTACAAGTACATTTGCACAAACACTCAGTCCCGACATCGCGATTGATATGATTCCGAGCAATCCAGCTGCTGGAAGCACGGTGACGCTCACTGCGCGTAGCTTTGGCGTCGACCTCAGCCAGGCAACGATGAGCTGGACATACAACGGCAAGGTTGTGGTCGAAGCGATTGGACGAACATCTATTTCCGTCATTGCACCCGCAAATGGCACGACTGCAGTTGCAACGGTGCGAGTAGGGGGGATAGGGCTCGAAACTGCAAGTGCAAGTGTTGCGATCCGCCCCGGAAGTATCGATCTTCTTTGGGAAGCAGCAGATGCATACACACCGCCATTTTATAAAGGCAAAGCCTTAGTCCCAGTCGGTGGCCTTATTCGTGCAACTGCCATCCCAACTGCAGCCGCGCCCAAAAATCTGAGTTTTGACTGGACACGAAATGGGCAGGCGCTCGAAACGGTCTCTGGGTACAACCGCTCGAGCATTACGCTTCGCCACGATCCCCTCAATGCAGCTGAAACACTAGGTGTAGAGGCACGGAGCGGTACATTCTCAGGTACCAACAGCCTTCGTCTCACCCCCTTTGCACCACTTGCGATCGCATACCAGAACAAAGAAGGATTTATCGACTACGCGCGTGGCTTTGCAAATCAGATCAATCTCGTAACGGGCGGCATCGTGCTCCATCTCGAACCATACTACTTTTCCGCACCCAAAGGTATAAACGATCTCACTTTTACTACCACGATCGACGGCGAGATCGTGTCTCCATCGCAGCAAAACGAACTCGGCCTCTCGCGTCCAGCATCTGATGGACAGAGCCTGATCAACCTTGCAATCACCACTGACGCGTATAGCTTGCAGCATCTCGAAAAAACCTTTACGCTTCTCTTTAACTAATATGCATCGCCTCAAACACCTTTTCTCGATCATACTTACTATCACAATCTTTTTGATTGGCACACATACAGTACGCGCTGATGACTTTTTCACAACTCCAATCGTCATCAATGCGCAAGGGAGAACTGCGACCGGAGGAGGAAAGATCGATATCACGAAAAATCCAGCAAAGGATTTGTCTGTTGAATTTAAATGGTCAACTACAAAATTTAATAATGATCCAGATAAAGATCCGAGCAATTATCAATTGGTGAAATCAAAGAAAACACTTGAAACAAGTAGCCCAGAAGGAGTTGCGGATGATGGCTCATATTATTTCAAACTTCCAGATAATATTCTCACCCCCGATAAGACGTATTATTTCAGACAAACAGTATTTAAAGACACAACGTCGATCAATACGACAATTGGAGAATTTAGTAGCACTAACGGCATTGTTGTGACGGGAAGCAAAAAGGAGCAAGATATTTTCAATTCCAAAAGCTATCACTTGCTCGCGCCATGGCCGGGACTTTCCGTACTCATGGACCCAGATCTCTGTGCGCAGCAAAAAGCCGATGGTGTCCTTCCCGAAGGGGCAGTCTGTGATGTGAACGGATTTCTCAACTTCGCATTCAAGACACTCATTGGACTTACTGCAGTCTTTCTCGTCATACGCCTCATGATCATCGGGTATGAGTACATGACGACCGATACTCCGTTTAAAAAAGCTTCGTCTAAAGATGCATTTTTCAGCTCACTCTTTGGCCTCCTCCTCGCACTTTCTGCATACTTGATCTTGAACACTATCAATCCAAAGCTGGTGAATAATAGAATAAATATCGATAATGTTAATTTGAGTGTGGAAGAATTTCAGCTCTCCGAGGCACAGACATCATCATTTAGTGGAAAGCCGGTAAAAATAAATTTCAATAAAGAAGCGTATCCTGCGGCCAAAAAAGCTTCTGAAAAAACAGGTGTCGATATTACTCTTATTCTTGCAATTTTTGACCAAGAAACAGGTAGTGGGCGTGCAGGTATTGCCGGAACTGGTCGTTGTCGCATCAATGAAGCAAAGGCGAATGCATACCCTGCAGACAAAACAGCGCTTGCACAAATCGCTTCGGAGCTTGGAAGAAACGTGAATGATCTCCCTGTATCGTGTTCATTCCAACGAGCTGATGGTACTTACAATGGTCACGGTGGGGCAGTAGGGTATGCACAATCACTTCCTACCACATGGAATGCACACAAGGGAGAAGTGAAGCAAAATCTTGGAAAAACTACAGCAGATCCGTGGAATATAGATGATGCCCTTATGTTTATCGGAGTATTTATGAAAAATCATGGTGGTATTGCAAGTCCGTATAATGGTGCATGTAAGTATTTTGGTCAGTGTGTATTTGGTGGAGTCGATTATGCCGGACAAGTTGTAGGAAGAATGGCAACGTTCAAAAAAGAAATTGCTGATAAAAAAGCGAAAGGTCTCCTACAATAATAATGTAGTACAATACACTCATGCGAAAAATTCTCTTGATTGCGATTGTGATCATTGTTGTGGCGAGTGGAGGATGGTATTGGTATGCCAAAAGCCATCAAACTGCGCCGGGTGTGCCGTCTATCACCAACTTCTCCGCATTCTTTCCAGTAGGGGATCCAGTAGAGCCCACACTTCCTGATGGAGTGCTTCCACAACCCACGTCTCCAGACGAAACTATTGGTACTACAACTCCATCTCCATTTACCCAGCTCAGCCCGCACGCAGTTGCAGGCTTTGGCGCATTCACACGACAAGTGACAGTTACAGTCCCTCCAGATCCAAGTATTCCGAAATCAAAATCTACAAAACAAACTCTCATACAGCACGTCCTCCGATATGTATCGCGTGGCAATGGGTATGTATATGAGATAGAAGACGGCAGTATCCCACTTCAAATATCAAATGTGTATATTCCAAACATTTACGAAGTACTCTTTGGGGACAAGTTTGCAACCGTGCTTCTACGCTTCCTTCGTCCGGACCAGCGCACGATCGCAACCTACTCAGTCCCAATCCCACCCGCAAATACTGACGGCACACGCACCCAAAAGCCTGGTGTGTATTTCTCTGACAACATCCTTGCTGCTGCAGTTTCACCCGACGGCACGCAAGTTGCACGACTGATATCTGGTACAAACACTGCGACGATCACACTTTCTTCTACGACCAACACCAAGGCGGCCACACTCATTCAAACACCGTTTCGCGAATGGTTGATCTCGTGGCCATCTGCAAAGACGTTGTATTTGCAAACCAAGGCAAGCGCGCAAGTACCTGGCTATCTATACAAAATAGACACAGCTGAAAAGAAGCTTCGCCAAGTACTCACCGGTATCAACGGCCTTACAACCTCTGTGAGCCCTTCTGGTACATACGTCTTGTATTCACAACACGCGCCTGGTGGATTTAGTACACGACTTTTCAATACCAAGACGAATACGACACAAACACTGAGTCTTGCGATCTTGCCCGAGAAATGCACGTGGCTCAAAAACGAAGATTTGATCTGCGCGGGCAATTCAAGTGTCGCCCAGACAGCAGAATACCCTGACGCATGGTATCAGGGCATCGTGTCATTTTCAGACCAACTCTATCGCATTTATACAAGCACGCTCAGCTACGACACACTCTATGACAACAGTGGGCTTTCATTTGATGCGACCAATCTCCAGACCGACGAGGCACTCGGTATGCTCTACTTTGTCGATAAAACCACCGGTCTCCTTTGGCAATTCCAATATTAGGTAGAGCGGTCAATACGTAGCTAGTAGAAAACATAAACGTTAATCTTTTGTTCCTACTAACTACTACCTGATTACTATTGACTGACCTTGAACTGCTTTCTAAAGTAGAGCTCTTGTGCGATAGAAAAGATATTGGTAATCGTCCAGTAGAGGGAAACTGCGGCAGCGAACTTAGTTGCAGCAAAGATAATAATGAGAGGGAGCACATATCTCGTCTGCACTGACATACTCTTGGCAAACTGCGCTTGGAATCCTTCAGCGCCGGAAGTAGGAGGTTTGGGCATGATGAATGCCTGGATACCCTGCGTCACACCGGCGAGCACAGCGAGCACAATCGAAGGCTTCGTGATGTCGAGGATATTGAGGAGTGTTTCTTTGAGTCCCTCAGCACTGAGGAAGCTATAGAGATGCGTCGGTTGATACACACCGTTTTGGAAGACATAGAGGAGTGCAAAGAGAATGGGGAGCTGGATGAGGAGATAGAGACAGCCAGAAAATGGGTTGACTCCTTCGGATTTGTAGAGCGCAAATGTTTCCTTTGCTTCTTCTTCTTTTGAAAGCTTGCGTGCCTTGATAGCGGTGATCTTGGGCTCGAGCATGCGCATTGCGTACTGGCTTCGGATGCTTTTCTTGGAAAGCGGCATGAGGATGAAGCGGATGACAACCGTAAGCACGATCACCGCAAGTCCCACGTCCTGCATCGTCACATGCTGCGCGATCCAAACGAGCGCGTTGTAGATAGGATTGTAAATAAGGGTATTCCAAATGGTATGCATGGTGTGTATTGTACTGCTTGAGTTTTAAAAGTCTATTTTTGAGCTATACTTCACCTATGAACATGGAACAATTTACACCAAACAACGAGGCTCAAATCGAGTCAATACTACAATCAACAAATGGGTTTTCTGCTGAAGAAGTTCAGTCACTTATTCAAAAACTCCAAGTAAAACTTACCGAAAAACAAACTATTACCACATCTGCACCGGCTCCTCAAGAAATTTCTGTAGAAAAAAGTCTGGAAAGTATTCCATATCAAGAATACGAGAAATCTTTTTCGTATTTTGAAGGAGGGGATAGTTTTGACACCAAAAATATTAAAGAGACCAGTACTGTTCAAAATGATCCGGATTACATCTTTTCATATAACCCAAAAACTGGTGAAGTATTACCGAAAAATGGAGGTTGGGAGTATGCAAAAAGTAACGCTACCTACTTTTTGATGAAAAGTTTCAACTATACATCAGATGTGTTTCAAAAATCACCTTCTGAGCTCCGGTTCAAACCTGCAAAAGTAGATGGGTCTGGCAGAATTATTGAAAAAGGAGAGATTTATATCTAAGGTAAATCCACTTTTGGCTCATTTCCAGGATGACAGCGGCCTATACGGGTTGTTGTTTTCTTTAGGGCAGTGAAAAAGGGGTATTTTTTGAAGACCTCGATCCCATATTCGGAACAGGTGGGATAAAAGATACAGGATGGACGCGGATAGAAGGGGAGATAGCGGAGTATTCCTACACTTGGCGAAAAGATTGCTCTGTAGATGCGTATAAACGCGATGGCGAGACTATTTGGGAGTGTGTGTACTGTTCTTACCAGCCTTTGCCAAAAGGTCGAGGGTGAGGGTTTTGAGTTCGGGGTAGGAGAGTCCATAACTTTGCTTGGATACATACACTATACCCTGAATCTGGGGCTTTTCTGAGAAAACAACTGCGTAGATCCGGCGACGGAGTTTGTTGCGGGCAACTGCGCGCTTTTCGGTCTTGCTACTAGTCACCACAGAGAGCTGGGTACTTTTAGAGGGGAGGTATTTGAGGGTGCCGAGACGGTTGAAAACGACAAAAATCCCTTTATTTGCAAGGAATTCTGAGAATTGAGATCGAGAGAACCGTTCTTTTGACGGCAACATGATGTGAGGCGCCTTATACGGCGATCTTTGCGCGACCTTTATGGCGGCGAGCTTTGAGGACCTTTCGGCCTGAAGGGGAAGCGCTTCGAACGAGAAATCCGTGTGATTTTGCGCGTTTTCGCTTGTTTGGCTGGTAGGTTTGTGACATAAGTAGGCGCACTATACACCATATTTTCCGATCAAGCAATATAGTCCTATATTGTTGCACTAATCAAGCAAATTTGAGCATGTGCGCTCTGCGCGTCTTGGTCTTCGACCGGCGGCCTTCGGCAGGTGCTCGAGCGCACATGCTCAAATTTGCGAGAGCGTGAACCATTTCTGTATAATCCACAGTATTCACATCTTATCCACATTTTCACAGATATTGTGGATATACGGTATGATGAGTGATACCTATGGATACCGACCTCCTACAACTCTGGGACGCATGCCTCGAAGACGTTAAAAACCAGGTTACTCCTGCCAATTTCACTACGTGGTTCAAAAACACTGGTATTTCCAAAGAAGAGGATAGTATTATCTTTATCACCGTGCCCAATGAGTTCGTCAAAGAATGGATGATTTCAAAGTACCAAAAGATGATCTTAAAGACGATTGTAGACCGTCTTGATCATATTCGAGGAGTAGAATTCACTATCGGAAGTATCACTACTCCTCAGGCAGCTCCTATTCCTAAAATCGATACCACCAAACAAGAGCTTCCGATGCAGCAGCTCTATATCAACCGCGACGACAACCTCAATCCTCGGTACACCTTTGATACCTTTATTGTCGGCCCATTCAACGAGCTCGCGTATGCTGCAGCGCAGGCAGTGGTAAAGAATCCACAACATGCCTACAACCCACTTTTCTTCTATAGCGCAAGCGGTCTTGGCAAGACACACCTTATTCAAGCAGTGGGAAATGAAATAAAGCGCGCATTTCCAGACAAAAAGGTCTTTTATACAACTGCCGAGAAATTTATGAATGACTATACGACATCAGTACAAACCAATCGTTCTAATAATTTCCGAGAGAAGTACCGCAAATTCGATGTGCTTATTATTGACGATATCCAGTTTGTCTCAGGTAAGGAGGGGACCCAGACAGAGCTCTTCCACCTTTTCAACACCCTCTATGAACAAGGGAAAAATATTATTTTTTCCTCCGATAAACACCCCAACCACATCATCGGCCTCGAAGACCGTCTCAAGACTAGATTTAACGCTGGTATGACGATCGACATCCAGGAACCCGAACTTGAAAGTCGCCTTGCTATTGTAAAAGAAAAGAGTGCACATCTCATCCACCCACTTTCTGAAGATGTCTTGCTCTATATCGCCGGAGCGATTACTGGTAGCATCCGCGAACTCGAAGGGGTGCTCAATATTATAAGTATGCATTCTGAACTCAAACAGAAGCCAATCACCCTTACTGAGGTCAAATCCCTTATTAAAAACAATGTGAAGACCAAAAAAGTCGTCTCGATCGACACTGTGGTGAAGCGTATTTCTGAATACTACAACCTCGATGAACGAGTGATTTACGAAAAGACCCGCCGAAAAGAGATAGTGAAAGCACGACAGGTGATTATGTTTATGCTTCGAGAAGATTTCAATGAATCATACCCATCGATCGGTGCAAAACTTGGTGGAAAGGATCATACCACCGTCATTCATTCATATGAAAAAATCAAAGAAGAGCTTAAAAACGACCCACACCTCATGAAAGAACTTGAAGATATCCGCATCTTGTTTAAATGATGGGGATAAACTGTTAGCTATCTTGAGGAATACGTGCGTATAAATAAAAGTATGATAGAGTACGGACATACATACTCTATAGATTTATAAAAGTTACCCACACATCATAATTCCAAAAAAGGTTTGTATTATAAGGATTTTATACCAAATATCCACAATCCACACTCTATACTAATGGGTCGTGGAAATTAGAGAAAGAAAAAATATGAAAGCAATTTGCGCAGTAGAAAAACTAAAACAAGCGGTGATCCTCGCAGATCGTATGAGTGGTAAACAACTCACCTTGCCGGTACTTCATGCTATCCATATCACTGCAAGCGGCAAGAGTTTAAAAGTTCGTTCCACTAACCTTGCAGTTGGAATTGAAATTGAAATTCCTGCGACCATTGAAGTGGAGGGGGTAGTGGTAGTCAAAGGTGATGTAGTTGCAAATGTCTGTAATGCGATCAGTGGTACTACAGATGTTACTCTTTCACTTGAACATGACAACCTTACAATACAGTCTCAAAAAACGACAACAGTCATCAAATCTTTACCATCAGATGAATTTCCGAGTCTTCCAGTTGTCGAAGGAGAAGTTGTGGAGTTTAAAAGTGTGGTACTTCAAGATGGAATCCGATCAGTGTATTTTGCAGCAGCGGTAAGTGAGATCAAACCGGAGATCTCAAGTATCTATCTCTATGCCGAAGGTGGGGTGCTCTATATTGTGGCAACTGACTCATTTCGACTTGCAGAAAAAAAGATCCCCATCAAAGGTCTTCCGGATATTTCAAAAATTCTTATTCCGTATAAAAATATCAACGATGTTTTGCGTGCACTCGAAGTATGTGGTGAGACGGTACGTATCGCGTATACACGCAACCAACTCTCTCTTTCAAGTAACGGCATCTACTTCACCACACGACTTATCGATGGCGGCTTTCCTCCATACCAACTCATTATTCCTAAAGAAGAAGTGACGAAAGTTGTAGTAATGAAACAAGACCTTATCAACACCCTCCGTCTCTCGACGGTCTTTGCAGATAAATTCCTTCAAGTCGTATTTTCAGTAGACCCAACCAAAAAACAGATTACAATCAGTTCTAAAAACAGTGATGTAGGGTCATCAGTGTCTCTTGTTGATGCGGTGATCCAAGGGGAACAAATTGAAGTTGTCTGCAACCTCAAATATTTTCTTGATGTATTCCAGGCAATTGGAGGAGATAGTATCTCACTTTCATTCACCCTTCCAACAAAGCCGATTGTCGTCAAAGAAGTACATGATCCAAACTTCCTCTATCTTTTGATGCCAGTTAACCGCTAATACAACCACATCGTTCCATGTCGATCTTCGATCAAATCTTAAACGGCCTTAAGCAAAAAATAGATGCACACACTGCGTACAAAAAGGCAGTGATCGAAAGTATCCAAGAAATCCTCAGTACAACTATCACCGAAGATAGTATAGGGACACTCAAAGATGGTGTGCTTACCCTTTCTCTTCACCCGACACTCAAATCAGCACTTCTGCTCAAACAAGACGCATTTTTTAAAGCACTACAAACACGTGGATATACCGTTTCTCGTATTAGATAACACTAAAGGATAGCTCAGTAGAGCTTTTTGAGTACACAGTATTTGTACCAACAGCTTTCAGTGTATGTGTGCCCGATGTATACCCGTAGTCTTCGGGGGTAAAGCGAAATTGAAATGGAGAGGAGAGAGTGGTGATAAAGCTGTTGTCGACAAAGAGATCAACTGAGGTAAGCGGGTACTGGCCCGTACTTGAAACCTTGATTGTTTCGCTATCAGCACGCCTGAGCACCGATGAAAGCCCGGATAGGGTAAGTGTAGCCCCGTCATTACCATGGAGAGTGTCATAACTAAGTGGAATGTCGTTATTTGTAGTGATGCCGTAGGACGCTTGATGTGCGAGCCACCATGCTTGTACTGGAGGATTCCAAAGACGAAACTGTGGATCCTTGTTTGGGTTGGTAGGTACTGGACCACGAGGGTTGTCTTTATCTACCCAATAGAGGATATCTTGGACATCAGTAATGACACGTTCAATGATTGATGCACGTGGAGTGTTTTCTGTTGCACGAAGACCGGTGACGCTATCAATCTCGACCACGTTATTACCCATCCATTTACCACGGAGGATTGGTTTCAAACTATCATAGTCGGCATCAGGAATTGGTTTTTCAAACGCAGGTGCTGGATGCTCGGCAAGGTATTCTTGCATCAATGTTTTCCAGATCGGACCAGACACTGCCGCACCACCTGAGCGCATCGACTTGTTGTTGTTGTTGCCACTCCATACACCAATGGTGATTGTCGGTGTGTACCCGATGATCCACGCGTCGCGATCGTCGTTGGTAGTACCAGTCTTTGCGGCTACGCCCGGGATCGTGATAGAACTTCCAAAGGTCGGTGTACGGGCAACCGGGTCAGAGAGCACGTCGTTGAGTGTAAGAATTGCGTTTTTTTCCATTACTTCGTGTGCATCAGGTGTAAATTCTTCCATTATTTTGCCGTTTTTGTCAGTGATCTCAAGTATGCCTGTTGCTGGGTTGCGAACACCGGAATTTGCAAATACTGAATACGCACTCGTCATGTCCAAGAGTGATACTTCACCTCCACCAAGCACAAGAGAAAGCCCAATCTGTTTCGGGTCTTGGAGTGTGGTAATGCCAAGTTTGTGCGCGGTATCGACGACATCATCAAGTCCCGCAAGATAGAGGGTTTTCACTGACGGTACGTTGCGTGATTCTGCAAGAGAACTTCGCATACTGAGTGGACCTTTGAATTTACCGTCGAAGTTTTGTGGGTGATAACAGTTTTCATTTGGGGGAGTTGCGACGGTAATCGCTGGACAGTTGGTCGAAAACTCAGTTGGCACATCGAAGAGTATAGTGTCCGGTGTGTAACCCTTGGTAAACGCAGTGAGGTACGCGAATGGTTTGAATGATGAACCCGGCTGTCGCTGCGCCGTTGCGATGTTGTATGCACCATCAATGTCTTTGTTGAAATAATCTTTGGAACCGACCATTGCGAGGATTTGCCCGGTCGTTGGATCGATAGCGACGAGTGCACTGTTGGACGCGTTGTAGTTTTTGAGATTTGTCTCGGCGTACTTGGTAATTGCAGCCTCAGCTTTTTGCTGAAGTTCATAGTCAATCGTTGTTTTGACTGTGAAGCCACCGGATTCCATCACATCCTTGCCATATTTTTCTTCGAGATAGTCGAGTACCCAAAAGACGAAATGGGGCGCTTTGATGCTGTTGGATGCTGATACGTTAAATGTCACCACTTCAGCTTTTGCAGTTTGATATACCTCTTCGGTAATGTAGCCGTACTGGCGCATTTTGGAGAGCACGAGATTTTTGCGTTCGTCGAGCTTGTCTTTATGTTTGCCAAACGGAGAGTAGTACGAAGGCGCGGGCATGATCGCAGCAAGATACGCTGCTTGTGCGACTGACATTTCCTTTGCAGGGATACCGTAAAACGACTTCGATGCTTCTTCGACGCCATACATGGTCCCTCCGAGCGGTGCGTCGTTGAGGTAAATCGCAAGGATCTGGTCCTTGGTGAATTGTCGCTCAAGCTTGAGTGCGAGCACCCATTCTTTGAATTTGCGCACCACCGTCTTGTCTTGGTTGAGAAGGGTGTTTTTGATGATCTGCTGGGTGAGTGTTGAGCCTCCCTGAGAAAACGATCCGCTCGTGATATTTGCAAACACTGCACGAATGATCGATGTTGGGCGAATGCCTTTGTGGGTATAGAAATGCGCGTCCTCGATTGCGACTACTGCGTGCTTGATGTTGTCACCCATCTCTTCAAAAGGGATCTCGGTACGACGCACGCCTTGGTTGATGTCATACAGCACAACACCATTGCGGTCAGTGATCTTGGATGAGTTTGCAATTTTGCGTGCCTCAAACGTGGAGATATCTGGAAGCCGTATCGTTGCTGCCCAAAGGAAGCCAACGCCGCCCATAAAAAGAATAAATCCCGTGAGACCGATCCCGATCTTCTGCCATTTGTTTAGGTGTGTCGCGTATTTTTTTACCATGTTTAGTATGATACCAATACCATAGTTTTTATAAAAGGTGAAATAAATCTCCCCACCAATTGGTAGGGAGATAAAAATAATCCCCAAGATAGGGGATTATTACGTCAGTTTATATTCTCTTCTAAAAAGAACTCCAATGAAGTGTGTGTTTCAAATTTGTAATCAAATACATCAACAAGGCCTTTTTGGAAAAAAACAATATTTTTTTTCGGAAATATTTCTTCCAATTGATGTTTAATATTACTTGAAGGCACCATCGGGGGAGGAAGGAATACTTTTATCATCGAAACGTCGGCGTAATCGTGTCCACCAAAAAAGAGAGATAGTTGCACAATTTTGAAGTCTACAGCATCCAGCAGTGATTCATATTTGATTTTCAAAGATGAATCCGAAATCGTAAGTCTATATCCTTGTTTATCCAAATAGGACACCTTTTCAAACATAAGAGTGAGTATCTGATCCATATGTTTTTATTTAATGAGTTTTAGTTTCCAACACAATACCACATCTATATTGACAAGTCAACTATTTTGGTATATACTACACACATAATTGTTCACCTAAAACCTAATTATGACTCCTCCCGGAATGCTCAACACAGCACTTGGCGTTATTGTGCAACTCGCCGTATTTGTTTGGATTGTTGGATTAGGTATTTCTTTTATCATCAAAGAACAAAAGAAGTATCTCGATGGATCCAAAAAATACATAGGCGGCTTTATCAAGAAACACTGGCGCTATATCATTGTATTTATTCTCGGATATTTAGCGGCTTATCCTGGCACACTTCGCTTCACGTTCTACTAAGACCGTGAAGTTTTTTTATTTATACAAACACAAAATACTTCATCAGTTTCTTGCGCAGCTGCTCAGCTTTCTTTTTATTGCGTTCAATGACAACCTTGCTTCGCTTGAGGCGAGAGAGGATATCAGCAAGCTCTTTTCGAACTTCTTCCGACCACTTTGGGTATTTTTTATAGAGTGCATCAATATTGCCTGAGGTATTGGTGTCAACGATTGTGTCGATCACATAGTCTCCAATGACTGTAGAGAAATAATTTTTCCGCAACCCGGTGTTTTGGGTGTAGTGCATCTGGAGTCCGTAGGGTGCAACATAGGCAGTTGTTTCTTTGTCGAGTGGGGTAGTGTCGCCAATGACGAAATACGTCTCACGTTTGTGCTCACCGATCCATTTATATAAGAGATCTTGCTCGGTATAGCGGAACAATGACCAAAACTCGTGCGGATTGTAGAAAATGATCGGTTCTTGAGTAAATTGCTTGGCAATAAGGAAGAATTGGTGCATCCAGAACAAATCGAGACTTTCGAGGGTTTTGAAGTGGTAGGTGATCGTTTCGCCTTCTTGGAGCGCGATGAAGTCGCTCGACTGCTTGTATTCTTCGTCTACCCGACGAACAAAAGAGTCTAGCTTGTTGACCCAGAGGTTGCTCAGCGCGACAAGTTGCTTGTTTTTTACCACTATTTCTTCAGAGAGGAGTTCGCGGAGCGCCTTATAAAATCCTTGTTTTGTAACCTTTTTCTTATTCTCAACCTGTTTCTGAAGCTCGATTGAATCTAGTGCCCCCTTAGAGAGTAGCTCGACGATGATTTCTTTGGTTTCTGGTTTGGTGCCTAGGATCATAGAGGGAAGTATAGCTCAAAGTAAACAAAAAGTTTACTATAATACTATTTTATCCAATATTTAAGACTTTTTGTCAAATAGTCGGTATGATGTCGATAGAAATTACATTAGTTCATTTATAAATATACACATATGCAAAAACATAGATATTTTAGGTTTTTAGGAGAACAGTATTTTTTGTTACACCTACCAGAAGAGCGCACAGTATTTCTTAGGGGTGACAAAATTTGGACCGATACAAAAAAGGGTGAAAAAATTAATCTCAAACATTTTAAATCTTTTGAAATTAAAAACCCCGAAAAAGAAATTATTGATACGGCTGAAAAATTAAAACAAAAAACTATAAGCAATAGTTTAGATTATTACAAAGCAATACCAGTATTTGGCGAGTCAAAATATCCCGAATTTAGGGAAATAGACAGAGCAATTCATAATGCTTTTGTAATAAGGTAAGAGTGTTTTTACACTCTTCTGTCTCGGAATGAAAGTCCGACTGATGAGCTCAAAAGAGCGAAACAGAATGTTCATTGAAATAGTTTTAGTGATTTGTGTGATCTGGCCAGACACATAAATTAATAACTAAAATGTAAAAAATGAAAAAGAAGCAACTTAATACTCAGTACAATGGTATTTCTGATACATACCAGGAACTGAGAAGGGGATTCAATGAGATTTCGGATGAAGCATTTAAGAAACTACTTACGCTAATTCTTGAGCCAAACCTTACTCTGTCTGCTAAAAAGATCATCGATTTTGCGTGCGGGAATGGAGATATGATCAAGTATTTCCAGGAAAGAGGTATTCAATGTTGTGGTGTAGACAGTTCTTCTGAAATGGTTACTCTTGCAAAACAAAACACTGGAGGAGATATTCGCTGTGAAGATTTTGCAAAAACTTCTTTTGAAAGCAATTCGTTTGATTTGGTTATTTCAAAATGGGCAATGCAGACATCGGCAGATATTGATGCGATCTATACGGAAGCTGCACGATTACTGAAATCTGATGGCCACTTTGTATTTCTTGTGGTGCACCCATTCCGACAATTTCTCGAAAAGAAAAAGCAGGGGAAGGATTACTTCAAAAAGGAAATCGTCGATTCGATTATCTTTGATGGAGCAATCACGGTGCACGAGCCTTCGCACACACTCAAAGAATACTTAAGCGAAACATTTTTCAAACTGTTTACGCTTACTGGTATCAACGAAGGTGCAGAATTCCCAGCCGCAGAACAAATAGGGGGAGATATCTATCCGACCTACCTCATCATCACTGCTCAAAAAAGGTAATTCCAAAGCCGCAGCAATGCGGCTTTTCCTTTTGCGTACTTTAGAATATTTTGAACCCAATACTGGTAGGTTGATTTGTATGGAATCAGACCTAGCTAGCCTAATTGAAAAATATTACGGGATGCAAGATGGGGAGCATATCAAGGATTTTCATCACGAATTTCTTTTTAGTAATTTATTTATAACGATTTCTCTGAAATATCGAGTACTGAAACATATTATTGAACAGAGAAAGCGAGACAAATATTCATTAGAAGATCTTAAGTTCTTTTTTCACAAAACTGTTTCTGTAATCGAGAATGTAGAGTATGAGCTTATTTCAAACAATAAGGAAGGCAACTATTTCCTTATTGAAAAAATGATTACAAAAGGAAAGGGTATAGTCTTGGTACTCGAGATTATTCCAACTTCAGAAAATACATACATCATGCGAACGGGGTTTTATAGAGCAACCAAAAAGATTTTGAAACTTCTC
This sequence comes from uncultured Candidatus Saccharibacteria bacterium, assembly GCA_964602465.1. Lineage (GTDB taxonomy): Bacteria > Patescibacteriota > Minisyncoccia > Phycocordibacterales > UBA9973 > UBA4124. The sequence continues at coordinate 5,735 of CAZRQQ010000001.1, read as the reverse complement.
AAAAAGTAAAACACCCACGAATGGGTGTTTTACGCTGGGAGGACGGAACTTCCCTCCATAGCCTCGTGGGCCGGCGGCACTCCGATTTTCCGCCTTTCAGTATGCCTAGTGTACCAACCACTGTTCGTTTGTCAATGCATGCAGGATATCAATATCTTCAATCATACGAAAATGCTACAATCACCGTATCTATGGAACGAGAAGAAAAAATTGCGCTCTTGATGGAGAAGGGGGTATCGGAAATTTTGCCAGGACGGGAGTATCTAGAGAAGCAGCTCAAGAGCAAGCAGCGCATGACGATCTATTGTGGATTTGATCCGACTGCGCCAACGCTCCACATCGGGCACGCGATCACGCTTCGCAAGCTTAAGCATTTCCAAGACCTCGGGCACCATGTGATCTTTCTCATAGGAGATTTCACAGCACGTATCGGTGATCCTACTGACAAAGGTGCTGCCCGCACCAAACTTACCGAAAAGGAGATTAAGAAAAATCTGAAGGCATACAAAAAGCAGGCGAGTAAGTTTATCCGGTTCTCTGGTCCAAATCCTGCGAAAGTAAAATTTAATAATAAATGGCTCGGCCGGATGAAATTTGCAGATGTGCTCGAACTCGCATCCCAAATGACGGTGGATCAAATGCTCAAGCGCGATATGTTTGTAAACCGCATGAAGGAAGAGAAACCAATCTACATCCATGAATTTATGTACCCGCTCATGCAAGGATATGATTCAGTCGCGATGGATGTTGATGGAGAAGTGGGAGGCAACGACCAACTCTTCAATATGCTTGCTGGCCGCACGCTCCTTAAATCCATCAAGAACAAAGAAAAGTTTGTGATCACGATGAAGCTTCTCGCAGATGCAAATGGCAAGAAGATGGGTAAGAGCGAAGGCAATATGATCGCGCTTGCCGATGATCCTAAAGATATTTACGGCAAAGTGATGTCATGGACTGATGGCATGATTGTCTCTGGATTTGAGCTCTGCACTGACTACACGATGGATCAGGTCGCGATTGTTGCAGATGAGCTTACAAAAGGTATCAATCCTCGCGATTTGAAAATGCGACTTGCATTTGAAATTGTAAAAAGCATTGCAGGAGATATGGAAGCACAACAAGCAGAAGCTGCGTTTGTCGCAACGTTTCAGAAAAAGGAATCAGTAGAAAGTGTTCCGGAAACACAAGTAAACGAACGCACCCTTGAAATGATTTTTATCGACGAAGGAGTTATTGAATCAAAGAGTGAGGTACGAAGACTTGCTGATGCAGGTGCAATCAGTAACTTTGACACAAAAGAAGTGCTTTCATTGATACAGGTTAAACATCGCGCAGTGCCTGGTACATACAAAATCGGCAAGAATCGATTTATCAAGATCGTTTAGAGTCCAAAGATATCTTTCATACTTGCCTCCCATGGCTTTTGGAGGTAGGTAACGATGAGAAAGGCAGGGAGAAAGAGGGCTGACATCACAACAAAGAGCGCGAAGTTGAAGATCGCGACAATGACTGTCTCGGCGACGTCGAGGAATTTTTCCATACTCGCCATCCTACCTCAATGGCCGGATTTTGCAAAAGTGACGTTTTGTTGTCTTCCAAACAGTACTACATTGCCCCGTGGTACCATAGATAGATCTATGACCATAGTACTTGCCGGGGGATCGGGCTTTATCGGGACTCAGCTTGCCAAAAAACTTCTCGCAGCCGGAGACACTGTCGTTGTTGTCGATGTCCGTCCACCATCCTTTACCCACACGCAGCTCTTTTTTATACAGCACGATATCACTGTCGATGAACTCCCATTCAATGTCCTTGAGAAAACCGATGCAGTGATCAATCTCGTCGGCGCACCAATTTCTCAAAAATGGAATGAGACAACGATGCGTGCGATCTATGACAGTCGCATTGTGAGTACGCGACATATTGTGGAGAGCATGCAGGGTGCAACAAGTCGACCACACATTTTGATCAATGCATCCGCAGTTGGGTATTATAGCGAAGCAGGGGATGAGCTCCTTACTGAGCGAACTCCGAAAGGCGCCGGATTTCTTGCCGATGTAGTAGATGCATGGGAAACAGAAGCGCACAAAGCAGAACGTTTTGGAACTCGGGTTGTCTGTGTGCGCACTGCCTCAGTGGTGGGACATGGCGGTATGGTGAAGCAGTTTGTACGCACTGGACTGTTTGGATTTTTACTCAAGCTTTCCAAGCGCGACTTTTGGCAGCCATGGATTCATGAAGAAGATATCATCAACACCTATCTTTTTGCATTGCAGACCTCTACACTCCAGGGGCCGATCAATGCAGCAGCGCCGGAGGCAGTACTTCACAGTACATTTATGCAGACACTTGGTACTGTTGCAAAGAAAAAAGTGTGGGGAGTGGTGCCGCGATTTATTCGCAAGCGCTACGGCGGACTCTTTGATGAAATTACAAAAAGCCAAAAGGTAAGCTCACAGCTTTTAGTAGATAAAGGATTTATCTTTGCTCACCCGACACTCACCGAAGCGCTTACCGACGTACTGAAAAAATGAAACGAGTCGATATACAAGTAGAAGGATGGGATGCGTACGAGCTCCTCGATAGTGGAGGAGGTAGAAAGCTTGAACGATTTGGCGAGCTCGTGCTCGATCGTCCCGATCCACAAGTCATCTGGCACAAACAAAATGCTGCACAGTGGAATGATGCGCAGGCGCAGTTTGTATGGGCAGATAAGGGCGAGCGATGGAGCCTCGCAGAAGGTGTACCAGAAAACTGGCAAATAGATTGGAATGACATAGTACTCAATCTCTCAATGAAGGGCTTTAAGCATGTCGGCGTATTTCCCGAACATTCACATCAGTGGGAGTTGTTACAAGATTTAGGAAAGAAACATGAAGGTCTCAAGATGCTCAATCTCTTTGGGTACACCGGAGCAGCGAGCGTGGCTGCGGCAAAGGTGGGTATGCAAGTCACTCACGTCGATGCATCCAAGAGTACGATCGAAACTGTGAAAGAAAATGCTACTTCATCCGGACTTCCAAGTGATGCGATTCGGGTGATTTGTGAAGACGCGCTCAAGTACACAAAACGCCTCGTTGCGCGCGGTGAACAATTTGAGGTGATCGTCATGGATCCACCTGCATTTGGTCGCGGTCCGAAAGGGGAAGTATGGAAGATCGAAGAATCGCTCGCAGAACTCGTTGCACTGTTGCCACAACTTCTTTCTCCAGACGCGAAACTCGTAATCCTCAACGGCTACGCAGCGGGGTATAGTGCGCGAACGTTTGGAGAATTGTTGAATGAAGTACTATCACATGGTACGATCACGTACGGCGATATCGCTATCAATCAAAAAAACTCTGATCGAATACTCACGACAGGTATCTACGCAGCATGGCAAAAGTAAATCCCAAGACCACTCCTCAATATAAGTACCCCGGTGATTTGGTGGTGAAGCGCGGCGTAAATGGCCTTGGGCTTTTTGCAGTATCTCCAATTAAAAAAGGTGACTGCATCATTGAATACTTCGGCGAAGTCATCACTGCCAAAGAAGCAAATCGTCGCGGCGGCAAATATCTCTTTGAAACATCGAGCAACCGCCACATCGACGGCACGACGCGCAAAAACACCGCGCGCTACATCAACCATTCGTGTCGCGCAAACTGTGAACCTGACACTGTTGGTGGGCGCGTCTTTATCTACTCCAAGCGCAAGATCGAGCCGGGTGAAGAACTCTGTTATGACTATGGTAAAGAGTACTGGAATGAATACATCAAGCCTAAAGGATGTGCATGTGTGAAGTGTAAAGAAAAAGCTGTCGCAAAAAAATAAAATACTCCCGTTTGGGAGTATTTTATTTAGTAGTTCTCTTCTTCGTATGGATTCATGATCTCTTCGATCTCAGCGTAGGGGCTTTCTTCTTCGCCTCCTCCAGTATTGCTATCGACGTCTGGATCTGGAGCAAATGAATCGTCGTCTTCCTCTTCTATTTCTTGTCCTATATCGCCCTGTCGAATCGAGAGGTCGCCGAGATCATCTTCTGATACTTTGAATTTATCGTCATGCATAGGTGCGCAAAAATACAATTAATTAAAACGGTAATGCTCTAAGTTGTATCAAATACTTTTTTTCTTTGCAAGCCCCTCAAACCGAATTTTTTCTGCAGCTGCAAATCCGAGCGCGATCGCGTCTACTTCATCGTCTATTTTGCCTGCGGTATCGATCTTGAGTGTGAGCTCCACCATCTTTTGTACTTGCTCTTTGGAAGCATTGCCGACACCGGTCATCGATTGTTTCACTTCTTGTGGCGAGAGTTCTACGAGCTCGAGGTTGTGCTGTCCTGCGAGGAGTACGATAATGCCGCGCGCTTCAGCGACCTTAATCGCTGTTTTTTTATTTACAGAGAAAAAGAGTGTCTCGAGGGCGATGTGTGTTGGGTTGTACTTCGCAATTAACCCGCTCAGTGTTTCATAAATTTGAAATAGGCGTTTCTCATGAGTATCTTTCTTGTTTGTCTCGATACACTGCGAAGACACGAGCTCCGATGGCCGTCCTGGCTTCACGAGTGCGACACCACAGCGATCGTACCCAGGGTCAATGGCTAAAATCAGTAACATAGTACTTAGATAGTAGTTAGTAGAAGATTAAAAGTAAAGATAATTCTGAATATGGTGTTCGAAAAATGCATTGCGCAAGGGCTAACTTACCCGAGCATAGCGAATTTTCAGCAGAAAATTACGCGTGGATTTTGAGAATACTATATTCAGAATTATCTACCGAGATACTCACGACCTTTCTCCGTAAGCACTCTTCCTCGTGGCGTTCGTTCAATCAATCCAAGTTGGATGAGGTATGGTTCGACGACGTCTTCGATGGTACCTTCGTCCTCACCTGTTGCTGCTGCGAGGTTTTTGACACCAGTAGGTCCACCGCCAAATTTTTCTTTGAGTGTTTTGAGTATTACTATGTCGTTTTGAGACAGACCGCTTTCATCAAGTCCGAGAAGTGCAAATGCCTCTTTTACCGAATCAGTATCGATATCTCGCTCGTGCATTTGTGTATAGTCACGCACGCGCCTTAGAAGGTAGTTCGCAATACGAGGAGTTTGTCGACTTCGTCCGGCGATCGATTGAAGTTCTTGTGCGGGAAGCGAGACACCCAGGATACCAGCTGAGCGTGCAAGGATCGTCGCAATCTCTTCGGGTGTATAAAATTCCAATCTAAACGTTCCACCTGAGAAGCGTGTGCGAAGCGGAGCTGAAAGCATACCAAATCTTGTCGTTGCGCCGACAAGTGTAAATGGTGGCAGGTCGAGCTGCACTGTGCGTGCAGAGGGACCCTTGCCGATCATGATATCCATCTTGCCGGTTTCCATGACAGGGTAGAGGACTTCCTCGATCGCCTTATTGAGTCGGTGGATCTCGTCGATGAAAAGCATATCGCCCGGCTGAAGGTTGGTGAGGATCGCTGCAAGGTCACCCACCTTTTCGATCGCGGGACCACTTGTGATGCGAAGGTTTGCGCCGACCTCCTTTGCGATCACGTGCGCAAGAGTAGTCTTGCCGAGCCCTGGTGGGCCATAAAAGAGAATGTGTTCGGGTGCATGACCGCGAGATTTGGCAGCACCGATCAAGATACTGAGGTTCTTTTTGATCTGATTTTGGCCGATGTAGTCATCAAACGTGCCCGGACGAAGGACAGTGTCGCTGAATTGGTTGTCCTAGCCCCGCAAAGCTTCGGTAGAAGCGTCGTGC